>DASSUC010000031.1:0-23895 GCA_035707405.1 Micromonosporaceae bacterium
CGGCTGAGCGCCACCACAACCAGTCCCACCGCCGCCCCGCCATAACCACCAGACCCACCACCACAGAGCCAGATGCGACCCCCGCCGTCAACACCGGCGGGTTATCACCATGCCATTCCCCGGCACAACCGAATAGTTACGACGGAACAGTTGGATATGTGCGACCGGGATGAGCGGTCGACAATCTAGGAAGCGTTTCTTTCGACCGGTCAGCCATGACCGAGCTCTGTCTGTTTAGCATCTAAATGCTCGGGGTACCGCATACAAAACCCTCCTGGGAGGGTACATGCCGCTTGTGGCGGGAGCGTTCAGAGGGTGCCACAGTACGGCCGTTCGAGAAGAGGTGAACGATGACCGCGAACAGCAAGCCGGTCCACGTCGTGCCACATCAGGATGGATGGGCCGTGACTCGGGAAGGCAACCAACGCGCGTCCTCGGTCCACCGCACGCAGGCCGAGGCCGCACAGGTGGGCCGGGCCGCGGCTCGCCAGGACCGGACGGAGTTCTTCCTGCACGACCAGGAAGGCCAGATACGGGCCCGGGACAGCTACGGCAACGATCCGTTTCCCCCGAGAGGGTAGAAGCTGAACGAGCGGCTGCGGCTTTCGAAATGAACGCCGCAGCCGCCGTTTTCCTTTACCCATCGCGCCCCGGCCGGTCGGGCCGCCCGTCTCGTTCCTGAGGCGCTACGGGACGCACCCGCTGCCTTGTGTGAAACGGCGGCGTGACGCGAGCGCGGTCATCCGGCTACCTGGCCGGAACGAGGTGGCCAGCTGCCGGTCGTGCCACCGGCTCAGCAGGGTGAGCGCGGCGAAGGCCCCGACCAGGGCAAGCGCCATGTCCCACTGGGTGTCCCACGGGTCGCCCTGCGCGCCGAGGAAGGCCGGGTCGCCGCCGGCAACCAGGTAGGCCCCGCACCACTCCAGCAGCTCCCAGAAGGCGCTGAGAGCCAGGCACATGGCGACCGTGAGCGGGCCGAGCCACCCGCTGCCCCGCAGCGGCGAGGTCCGCCACAGGATCTCCCGTACCGCTACCGCCGGGCCGAAGCCCTGCATGAAGTGCCCCACCCGGTCGTACGGGTTGCGGGCCAGGCCGAACACCTCCTGCGCCCAGCCGCCGAGCGGGGCGCGGGCGTAGGTGTAGTGGCCGCCGTAGGCCAGGACGACCGCGTGCAGCGCGAGCACCGTGCACAGCAGCGTGGTGAGCGGGAACCGCCGCCACACGGCCAGGACGACGGCGAGGCCGGCGACCACCCAGACGGTCTCGAAGAACCAGGTCTCCCACCGATAGGGCCGCACCGCCGACCACGCCAGCACGACCAGCACGACGGCCAGCATCCCCAGCAGGACAGGGGTACGGCGCATCGCAAGACCGTACCCTCCGGCACAGGTCAGAGTCGGACATCCACGATGGCCAGATGGTGGTCTGAGAAGGTGGGCACCGACCGGGCGCCAGAACACACTGGCGACCAGCTCAGTGCGATCTCGTCGAGGGGGGAGGCCGAAGGACGTGGTCACCAGGTCATTAAGGAGGAACTGCCACTTGTTGCGGCTCCACCGGCGGGCCGCGCCCTCCCTGCTCACCTGGTTGAAGTCGCCGGCCAGGATCAGCTCCCCGCTATCCACCCGCTTGTCGGCGTAGTCCCAGAACTCCGACCACATCGCGTCGACCATGTGGTCGTTGTCGGCGACGCCGAACTCATGAAACGGAAAGAGATGCAACGAGTAGACCTGGATCTCCCGGCCGTCCGGAATCTGGACCGCACAGCCGAGCATTCCCTTGTCGTGCAGCACCCACTGCTCTCCACGGACGGACGCCCGCAGCCCCGGGTTGCTCAGCTGGAACATTACCGGCTGGGAGAGCGGCGTGGCCGATGCGATGCCGATGCCCAGGCCCGCCGACCTGTCAAGATGGGACTTTGACAGCGGACTGCCGACAAAATGGCCCAGGCCGGCACTGCTCAGCTCATCAACCAGCTGCCCATCCGGTTCGTCGTCGTAGAAATGGACCTCCTGCAAGCAGAGTATGTCCACCGGGTGCCGGTCGATGATGGAGCGCACCGCTCCCGCCCTGGCCACGTCGTGGGTCCCCGCCACGCGGCGACCGAGGATGTTCCACGTGGCGACTCTGAACGGCGTACCAGTCACGGCATCTCCTCCAGCGCGACGCGATACAGCCGGCGCAGCTCGACCTCTCCAAGCCCACGGCGGACCGCTTTAATCAATGCAAACGACGGCAACCCCTGGAGGGTCGTCCGCAATGCACCATCGGCACCGAGGCGCATAGCGTAAGGACCCTCCTGGAAGCCGGCCTCGGATGGCAGTCGCGCGTACTTTAGCGCCTCGAAGGCCAGCCTGACCGACCCGAGCTGGACGCCGAACTCCACCTTCGGATAGACCCGATGGGCGAACGCCACCGCGAGGTCTGCGAGGTTTTGCACGGTGTCGCGGGGGTCGGCGACGCCGCAGTAAGCGAGGAGCCGGCGCAGCTCCTCGCGCATCTTGGGGGAGAAGAAGTGGTAGAACTCCTCGAACTGGGCGAAGCTCTCGTGCCAGATCAGCGTGAATAGACGCAGCTCGGCAACGTGGTACTGCGCCGCGACATCGAGGATCGCAGGAAGCTCCCGCAGGTTGCCGAGTCGGCGGCGGGCTGAGTCGTAGAGAGCTACGTTGATCTTCAGTGGTGTCAGGCCCGCGTCCATCGCCGCCCGAAGGCCGGCGATGCTCCGGGTTAACAGGCGTTCGTTGGGTGACACGAGAAGGCTGAAGGTGGTGCTGTCGAGAGTCGTGATGCTGACCGTTGCCCGGTCCAGGCCCGCATCGCGCAGCCGGCCGGCGTACTCGGGCAGCAGGGACCCGTTTGTGGTGACTGACAGGTTGACGGGGAGGTCGTTGCCGCGGATGGCTGCCAGCCGCCGCGTCAGCTCGACAATGTCATGTGCCCCACAGCGGTAGAGCAACGGCTCCCCGCCGGTCAGCTTGATCTTCCTTACCCCCTCGCTCACCGCCACCCTTGCGATGGCTTCGAGCTCCTCTACGCTGAGGCACGCCCCAGGGGTGCGGCTCACCGGCCGCTGTCCTTCGTTGTGGCAGAAGAAGCAACCGAGGTTGCAGTGCTCGGTGAGCGAAAGCCGGAGCTTCTGCCGGATCTGTTCCCGATCGTGAAGGCGTACCCACAGGTGGGAGGGGAGGCAGGAGAGGTCGACCGGCAACTCGCTCGAAGAGAGCACGTCAGCCGCTTGTGGCGGGTCCGCGGGAAGCATCGTCGACACTGCTCCGCCTAGACGCCGGTGGTGCCGGACGGGTCGAGCCGCCGCTCCATCTCCTGCAGGATCCGGCGCCCTTCCGGCGTGATGTTTCCTGCGTCGAGCACTCGCTCCGCCCGGTCCCAGAGGACATCGAAGTAGTCCTTCACGACCAGGATGAGATCCGTACGGTTGAACCGGACCATCCAGTCAAGGTCGTGCGGCGTACGGGTGGACGGGAACGACACTGACGCGCCGCGACCGTCGACCACGAGCAGCTCCGGCAAGATGTGGTCAGGCATGTCAAAGTACGCCCGGATGGAATGGTTGGAGTGACCCTGGTACTTGTCCAGGACTGCCACAGCATTACAAGTTGTGATAGACGAGTCTCTTGTCGAGATGGCGGCAACCGTCGCGTCTCGTAGCCTTAGGTCAATGACCGGTGACGACGATCGGGCCGGCTACCTCGCTGGCTGGGCGCGGCTGCACGGCGGGCACCGGCCGGCCGGAGCTGTCCGGGTCTGGCTCGCCGCGGTCCACCCGCTGGGAGTATGGCTCGCCCGCCGGCGGGTCGCCCCGAACGCGGTAACTGTCGCCGCGCTCGGGCTCGCGGTCCTTGCCGTGCCGGCCGCGTACCAGGGTGGAGCGTGGGTGGCGATGGCCGCCGTACTCGTCGTGGTGAGCGCGGTGGCGGACGGCCTGGACGGCGCGGTGGCGGTGCTGGCCGGCCGCGCCTCGCGGGCCGGCGCGGTCCTGGACTCGGTCGCGGACCGGCTGAGCGAGGGGGCGTTCGGAGTCGCGCTGTGGGTCGCCGGCGCGCCGGGGTGGCTGGCGGCGGGGGCGACCGGGGTCGGCTGGCTGCACGAGTACCTGCGGGCGCGGGCTGGCGCGGTCGGGGTGGCGGGGATCGGGCCGGTCACCGTGGCCGAGCGGCCGACCCGGGTCATCGCCGCCGTGACCGGCCTGCTCGCCGCCTGGCCGCTGGGGGGCGTGGGCCCGACCGTCGGGGCGGCCGCCGGCGGCCTGCTCGGCCTGGCCGGCCTCGCCCAGCTCACCGCCTGGCTGGCGCGCGCCCTCACCGGGGGTTCTATGCAGGCACCCCCTGAAGGCGGGGGGTTGGGAGGTGCGGCGTCAGGCGGGGCCGATGAGGCCGGCGACGATTTTTGCGGAGAGCGCCACCAGGGGTAGCCCGCCGCCGGGGTGGACCGAGCCGCCGACCAGGAACAGGTTCGGCAGCGGCGACCGGTTCGACGGCCGGGACAGGCTGGACCACGGCCCGGCCGGGGCCGCCCCGTAGATCGCCCCACCCGGCGCGGCGGCGTCCCGGGCCAGGTCGGCGGGCGTGCGGACCTCGCAGAAGAGCAGCCGGTCGCGCACTGGCAGGCCGCGCACGGCGAGCAGGTCGAGGATCCGGTCCCGGTAGCGTTGCGCCACGCCCGGCGCCGACCAGTCGAAGTGGTACGGCCCGGCGCCGTGCGCCGGCGCGTTCACCAGCACGAACCAGCCCTCGTGCCCGGCCGGCCGCAGGCTCGGGTCGTCGGGCGCGCAGACGTACATGGTGGGGTCGTCGGGCGGGCGGGGGGCCCGGCTGAAGACGGCGTCGAACTCCGCGTGGTAACGCCGCGGGAACAGCACCGTGTGGTGCGCGAGCCGGTGGGTCCGGCCGCGCAGGCCGAGCAGCAGCACGAACCCGGCGAGGGACGGGCGCCCACGCCGGAGGGCGGCGGGCGTGCCGCGTCGCGGACCGGCCGGCAGCAGGGCGCGGTAGACGCCGGCCGCGTCGGCGTTGGCGACGACGATGTCGGCGGGCAGCACCGCACCGCAGTCGAGGCGTACGCCCCTCGCCCGGCCGCCGGCCACCTCGATGCGGGCCACCCGGGTTCCCAGCCGCAGGTCGACGCCGAGCGCGGCGCAGCGGGCCGCGAGCGCCTCGGCGATCCGGTAGAGGCCGCCGCGCACGTGCCAGGCGCCGAACGCCTGCTCCAGGTACGGGACGACGGCGAGCATGGCCGACGCGCGGCGCGGGTCGGCGCCGGCGTAGGTGGCGTACCGCTCCAGGTAGGCCCGCAGCCGCGGGTCGGCGAACCGGCGCGCGGCCACTGTGGACAGTGAGCGCCAGGGCGTCATGCGCAGGACCGGTCCCGCAAGCGCCGGGGCCTGCGCGGCAAGCCGCCCCAGCGGTGCGGGCGGCACGGACAGCACCTGCCGGTAGACCGCCGGCCAGGCGGCCCCGGCGGTCCGGAACAGGGCCCGCCAGGCCCGCTGCGCTCGCCAGGCCTGCTGCGCGTGCCGGCCGTAGAGCGCGGCGAGCCGGTCGGCGGTCTCCTCGGCACCGTCCACGTCGAGCTCGGCGCCGCCGGCGAACCGGTACCGCGCCGCCGGGGTGACCCGGACCAGATCGAGCACGTGGTCGAGGGGCTCGCCGGTGTCCGCGAAGAGCTCGGCGAAGACCTGGGGCAGCGTCAGCAGCGAGGGGCCGGTGTCGAAGCGGAACCCGTCCCGGGCGTAGGTGCCGAGCTTGCCGCCGACCTGGCCGGCCTGCTCGCAGAGGGTCACCGCGTGACCGGCCGCGGCGAGCCGGGCGGCCGTGGCCAGCCCGCCGGCGCCGGCGCCGATCACGACGACGCGGGCCACGAGGCGCTCACCGCCCGCCGCTTCCACGACAGCGCGCCGGTGCGGTGCCGCCACAGCGAACCGAGCGTGAGCACGCAGAGCGCGACCACCGACAGGGGATGGGCCAGCGCGTCGGCGACCCGGGCGCCGGTGCGCCACGCCGCGACCACCCGACCGGCCACGCCACAGAGGTATCCGGCGAGGCCGGCCAGCGCCACCGGCGCGCCGAGCCAGTAGCCGGCGACCAGGGCCAGCGGCGGCACCAGGTACGCCGTGGCGAGCAGCCCCAGCACGGCCAGCGCGCCGGCCGGGGAGCCGTACGCCGCCCACAGCGACTTGCCGTAGCCGGCCCGGATCTCCCGCCAGCCGGCGTACATCCGGCACTGGGCCAGTGCCGTGCCGTCGGCGACGCCGCCGCGACCGCCGGCACGCTTGACGGCGCGCAGCAGGGCGATGTCGTCGAGCACCTGGCCCCGGACCGCGGCGTGCCCGCCGGAGCGCTGGTACGCCGCCCGGCGTACCGCGAGGAGCTGGCCGTTGGCGGCGGACAGGGACGGCCGGGCGGAGCGCTCGGCGAGCCGCAGCGGCAGGAAGGTCAGCCACGACCACTGCAGCAGCGGCTGCACCAGCCGCTCGGGCACGGTCTCCGCCCGCTGGCGCGGGTAGGGCGAGACCAGGTCGAGCCGGTGGTGGTCGAGCAGGGCCACGGTCGCGGCGACGGCGTGCGGGGCGAGGACCACGTCCGCGTCGACGAACACCAGCACGTCCGTCCGCGGGTCGGCCGCGTCGGCCAGCTGCTGGCAGGCGTACGGCTTGCCGAGCCATCCGGGTGGGGGCGGGCCGCCGCGCAGCAGCTCGACGCCGGGGTGGCCGGTGATGATCTGGCGGACCAGCGCGGGCGTTGCATCGGCGGACTCGTCATCGAGCACCAGCAGCTGCATGTCCGGCCATGCGGTCTGGGCGAGCAGGGCGCGCAGGCACGGCTCCACGCGGTGCGCCTCGTCGCGTACCGGCAGCAGCACCGACACCCGCCGGCCCGGCTGTGGCGGGACGGCCGGAGGGCGGCGCAGCAGGACCGCGTTCGCCGCGGCGTGCACCGCACCGGCCAGCGCGAGGGCTGTGCCGGTCCACGCCGCCGCGGCCACGGCGCTGGCGAGGGCGGTCACGGCACCCCTGCCCGCGCGGTGCGCCGGGTCGCCGCGCGCCGGGTCGCCGCGCGCGTGAGGCGTACCGCCAGCGGGACCGCGACGGTGCCCATCGCCAGCCCGCCCCACCAGGCCGAGCCCGGCAGGCCCAGGAACAGCGCGTGCGCGGCCAGCGAGCCGGCGTAGGTCCAGAGGTAGAAGGCGAGCGGCGGTGCGTCGGCCGGCCGGCTGCGGGCGGGCGCCCGCACCCGCAGCCGGGTGTCGACCACCGCGACGGCCGCCATCAGCACCAGCGACAGGCCCAGCCAGCCCAGGTAGTTGCCGATCGGGACACCGGGCACGCCGGGCAGTGCCGGGTGCGGGTCGCGCCAGCCCCACCGGCCGGCGGCGACCATCTGCGGGTCGAGGAAGAGGTCCCAGGTCGCGAGCGCCCAGGCGGCGACGGCGACCCGGCCGGCGGCCCCGAGACGGGTGCCGGCCAGCCGGCCGGCCGCGAGCCACGCCGGGTACGCCAGCATCGTCCAGGCCAGCGGCACCAGCAGCGGCACCCCGCCGGCCTGCGGACCGAGGCCGCCGGCGTAGTGGTACCCCCCGAACGGCCAGCCGGTCGCCACGCCGAGCAGCTCCACCGCGAAGCTGCCGCCGGTGACAGCGGCGAGGAACGCACCGGTCCACCGGGCGCCCCGGGTGAGGGCCGCGTGCCAGAGCATGGCCGCGACACCGGTCAGCACGGTTGTGACGGTGACCGCGTCCCGGGCCGCCCCAGCGGTGACCGGGTACAGGATCTGCACCCCGATGGCGAGGGCCACCAGGGCCCAGGCGGCGCGCATGCCGGCGCTCACCGCAGCGGGTCCCGGCCGTCGACCGTGCCGCCCGCCGCCACCACGGCAAAGCGGGCGAACAGCTGCTCGGCGTACCACTTCTCGCCTTGGGAGCGGGCGATGACCGCCGGATGGGCGGGTCCGGCGTAGGCGAAGCTGTGCGCGGCGGCGGCGCTCTCCCAGAGGCTGAGCGTCCCCTGCCAACCGACCGGCGCCTCGCCGATGCCGAAGGCGAACCGGAGCCCGGGCCGGCCGGCCAGGTCCGCGGCGACCGCCGGGACGGCGCGCCAGAACGCGGGCACCCGCAGCCAGCGCAGCCGGGCCCGGGTGAGCACCAGGACCGGCCCGCGGAACTGTCCCGGGCCTGGCCCGCCGGGTCCGACCTGGTTGGGGGCGCGGAACGGCTCACGCCGGCCCCAGGCGCCGCGTACCGCCAGCGGCCGCAGCCGCGCCCACCAGCGCTGGCTGGCGGCCCGGCGCCAGGCGGCGGCCAGCGCGGAGTGCTCGAACCGCGCTGCCGCCTCGGCATCGGCCCAGCAGGCCAACAGCGCCCAGCGCCGGAGGTCGGTGTCGGACAGCCCGAACCGGTCCGACCTGGTCGTGCCCAGCAGCTTGCTGAAGCCCGTCCGGCCGGCCCGCCACCCGACGGTACGCACCAGCAGCGACGGCGCGGCGTGCGCGGGCACGGTCCACACGTGCAACGTGACGACCGGCTCTGCGCTCAGCACGGCGTACCTACCGGAACCTGGCATATGGTCAGCTCGCTCGTTGTCGAGCTGGCAGGGTGATCCACCAGGGCGGGGTCCAATCGACTCATATAACGACTCAACTTGTACCCCTCTTGATGGCGAACGACAACGCCGAGCGCTCAGGAAGCACCAATCAACTCATAAAACGATGCAACTTGTCACTCGGAGCTACGCTGGAGGGGTGCGTGACCTCACCAGCCCCACTCGCAGTGTGCTGCTCGATGCCGCCGGGACCAGCGACAGCGCCTTACGGAGCAACCCGGTCGCACCGGACACCGCCGACCTGATCGCCGCCGTGGAGCGCTGGCTCGCCGACTTCCTGACCGCCGAGGTCGCGGCGCTGGTTGCGCTGGATCCGGCGCTCGCCCCGCTCGCCGAAGCTGCCCGCGCAGCAGCGCTCGACGGCGGCAAGCGGCTGCGGCCGGCATTCGCCTACTGGGGCTGGCGCGGGGTCGCCGGGCCGGCCGCCGCCGTGGCACCCGTGCTGCCGGCGTTCACCGCGCTGGAGCTGCTCCACGCGTTCGCGCTGGTGCACGACGACGTGATGGACGCGTCGGCCACCCGGCGCGGCCGGCCCACGGTGCACCGTGCGTTCGCCGCCGACCACCTCGCCCTGCGGCTGCGCGGCAGCGCGCGACGCTTCGGCGCGGCCAACGCGATCCTCGTCGGGGACCTGTGCCTGGTCTGGGCCGACCGGCTGATCGCGCGGTCGGGCCTGCCGGCCGACACCGTCGCCGTGGCCCGCGGCGCGTACGACGAGATGCGCATCGAGGCCGTCGCCGGGCAGTTCCTCGACATCCTGGGCGAGGCGTCGCGCACCTGGTCGGTCGCCCGGGCACTGCGGGTGGCGCGGCTGAAGACCGCCAGCTACACGGTTGTCCGCCCGCTGCGCTACGGGGCGGCGCTCGCCCCGGGCCAGCCTGCCACGTGGCAGGAGCGGGTGGCAGCCGCCTACCGGCGGTACGGGTACGCCGTCGGCGAGGCGTTCCAGCTGCGCGACGATCTCCTCGGCGCGTACGGCGACCCGGCCGTCACCGGCAAGCCCGCGGGCGAGGACCTGACCAGCGGCAAGCCGACCGTGCTGCTGATGCTGGCCCGGCAGCTCGCCGACGGCAGGCAGCGCCGGGAGCTGGAGCGGCGGCTGGCCCGGGCGGATGCCGTCCGGACCGCGGCGCTCATCCGTGAGACCGGGGCGGTGGACGAGGTTGAGGCCATGATCGCCCATCGGCTGGCCGAGGCGTCGCGGGCGATGGACGAGGCACCGATCGACCCGGCCGCCCGGGCAGCCCTGCGGGCGCTGGCCATGGCGGCGGCGCGGCGGCAGGCCTAGCTACCGTCCTGGGCGGGTGGCCGGCCTGCGACCATCCTGGGCAGCGGCGGGGCAGCGGGATGATCGGCGTGGAAGGCGGCAGCCGGCCACCCGCCAGTACCCTGGCTGACCGAGATCGCCGGACCGACGATCGCCGGAGCTGGGAGGCGACATGGAGCATACGGGCGGAGGTGTCTCCGGGAGGGCTGGCGGACGCGTCCCTCCCCGGGGCAGACGCGTCCCGGCGGTGGACGGTGGACAGGTGACCTCGTGGGCGACGAGGCGCTGAGCGCGGGGGCGGTCGCCCGGCGGCTGGGCATCGCGGTGACCACCCTGCGCACCTGGCACCAGCGGTACGGCCTCGGCCCCAGCCAGCACCGCCCCGGCCACCACCGCCGCTACACGCCAGCGGACCTGGCCCGGCTGGAGATCATGCGCCGGCTGACCGCCCAGGGTGTGCCGGCGGCGGAGGCGGCGCGTGTCGCGATGGCCACGCGCCCCGGGGGCCGGCCGGTGGAGCCGGCCACCGGCGGGCGGTCTGGCGGCGGTCACACGATCGCGGTCGGGCGGTCCGGCGCGGTCGCCCGTGGCCTGGCTCGCGCGGCGATCCGGCTGGACGCTCCGACCATGCGGGCGATCGTCGAGCAGTCGGTGGCCGTGCACGGCGTGACGCGGACCTGGGACCAGGTGGTCCGTCCAGTGCTCGCCGGCATCGGCGCGCGGCACGCGGTGACCCACCGGCTGGTGGAGGTGGAGCACCTGCTCACTCGCTGCGTGTCCGAGGTGTTCGGGGCCGTTCCCCGGCCCGGCCCGGGCGCGGTGCCGCGGGCCCTGCTCGCCTGCGCCGACGACGAGCAGCACAGCCTGCCCCTGGAGGCGCTCGCCGCAGCGCTGGCCGAGCGGGGGGTGCCGTGCCGGCTGCTCGGTGCCCGGGTGCCGGTCGAGGCACTGCTCGAGGCGGTCCGGCGTACCGGTCCGGTGATCGTGCTGCTGTGGTCGCACTCTCCGGACACGGCTGACCGGTCCCAGCTGCGGGCCCTGCTCGAGCTGCCGGCCCGACCGGTGGTGGTGGCGGCCGGCGGGCCGGGATGGCCGGCGGAGGGGCTACCCGAAGGGGTCGAACGGCTGGCCGACCTCACCAGCGCGCTGGAGATGACCGTGGCGGTCACCCAGAGCTAACCGCTGGTCAGCTCGTCAACGTGCCGCGCAGCATGCTGCGCCCGGAGTGCGCCGGCTCGCCGTCGTACTCCTCGGCGGACACATCCACGACCCGATACTCGCGCAGGTCCACGGTTGCCGGCAGGGGCAGCAACGCGTCCGTGCCCGTCCCGACCGTCCCCACCGAGATCATCCTTCCGTCGTCCGGGTTGATCAGCCAGACCTCGTAGTAGCCGGGCCGCAGCGGCAGGCCCGTCAGGTGCAGGTGGAGCTGCGTGCCACCGGCGCCACCTACCTCGCCTGCGCCGCTGAGCACGCGGGCCTCGCCGCGGGCACCACCCGGCGCCCCGGCCATCGCGGCCAGCGCCGCGGACGCGGCCACCGGCGGCTGCGGGGCGGGCTGGTCCAGGGCCCGGACCACGCCGAGGGTCGCGGCGACGCCCACCGCCGCGGCGGCCACGGCGACGAGAGCGGTACGCCATGCTCCGGCCCAACCCGGGTACGCCTGCGGCCGGCCCCGGCGCCCGGCGTACGACCGGGTGGGTGGCGGCACCGCGGCGGTGGACCGGGTGTCCGCCTCGACCGCGGTGGCGACCTGCCGCCATACCCGCGGCGGTGGCGGGGGAAGCCGGTGCGCCAGGCCCTGGGTCTCGCGGCCGATGCCGACCACCTCCCGCAGCGAGGTCAGGTCCGCCTGGCAGGCTGGACAGTGGTCGACATGGGTGCGTTCGGACTCGTCGGTGACCGCCTCACCCAGGGCGAGGAGCACCAGCCGGTCGGGCTCCACGTGTGGCACCGTCCACCTCCCACCGTTGCCGGAGCTGCGCCAGGCCGCGGCGCAGATGACTCTTGACCGTGCCCAGCGGCAGCCGGGTCACTGCGGCGATCTGCTGGTGGGTCAGGTCGTCGTAGAACGCCAGCTCGATGACCCGGCGCTGCTCGCCGGGGAGCCGGCCCAGCTCATCGGCGACCACCAGCCGGTCGACGATCCGGTCCGGGCCCGGCTCGGCCGCGTCGGCCGGCAGGATCTGCCGCACCGCCTCGGCCACCCGGTCCTGCCGGCCGCCTTCGCGCAGCCGGTCAACCACCTTGCGCCGGGCGATGCCGAGCAGCCAGGCGAGCAGCGAGCCGCGGTCCGGGTCGTACGTGTCCCGGCCCAGCCAGGCCGCCACGTAGGTGGCCTGGGTCACGTCCTCGGCGTCGGCCACGTTGCCCAGGCTGGCCCGGGCCAGGTGCAGCACCATGCGGGCGTAGTGGTCGTACGCCTCGCGCAGTGCGGCCTCCTCACCGCTGCGGAACCGGTCGCCGAGCTGGTCGTCGGGTGCCATCCCACCCCCATCGGGTCCCCCGTCAGGCCGACGGCGATGGCTCTACCCCGTTCCTTCGCTGGTCCTTCCTCCATCCGACGCAGCAGGGCGAGTGACCTGCATCACATGGCGTAAATCGACGCAACTTGCATCCACTGCGTCGTTTCGCTTCGAAGTTCTGGGCGTGGCTCCCATCGAGACCAGAGGAGAGGCTATGCGTACCAGAATGATCAGCGGGGCGCTGGGCGCGCTCGCCGCACTCGCGGCGGGTGGCGTGGCGGTGCTCAGCACGGCCGGCCCGGCCGCGGCGGCGGGCAGCTCGAAGGTGTACGTGGTGCACGGGATCCCCGGCCAGACCGTGGATGTCTACGTCAACGGGGAGAAGGCGCTGCCGGGCTTCGAGCCGACGAAGGTAGCCGGCCCGCTCGACCTGCCCGAGGGCGCGTACGACATTGTGCTGACCCGGCCTGGTGAGCCGGTCACCAGCCCGATCCTGTCGGTCCAGGACGCGCGGGTGCCGGGCGGGCAGAACATCAGTCTCGTCGCGCACCTGAAGGCCGACGGCCAGCCCACGCTGACCCCGTTCGTCAACGATGTGAGCAAGCTCGGGGCTGGCAAGGCGCGGCTGGTGGTCCGGCACACCGCAGCCGCCCCGGCGGTGGACGTCCGGGCCGGCGGGCAGCCGGTCTTCCCGGGCCTGGCCAACCCCAGGGAGGCGAAGGCCGACATCGACGCCGGCTCCGTCCGTGCGGACGTGGTGCTCGCCGGCTCGCAGACCGTCGTGCTGGGCCCGGCGAACCTGGACCTTGCCGAGGGTACGGCGACCGTCGTCTACGCGATCGGCTCCGCCGAGGCACAGTCGCTCGCCATCACCTCGCAGGCGCTGACCGGCCTGCACTCCACGCCCGGCGTCATCGCGGCCGGTGACGGCGGCCTCGCCGACCAGCGCCTGCCGCTGTGGTGGTACCCGGTGGCCTTCGCCGGCCTGGCGCTGGTCGTGGCGGCGGTCGTGACCGCGCGCCGGTCGGTGGCTGCGGCCCGGGCCCCGCGCCGGTGAACGGGGAGGTTCCCGCTGGCGCGCCCCAGGATCCTGCTGGGGCGCGCCAGCCCCTTCGTCCCCAGGCGGGCCGGCTGCACCGGCCGGTCCCTGCCGCGGCCGGCGCGGCGTTGCTCGTCCCTGCCGCGGCCGGCGCGGCGTTGCTCGTCCTCGCCGGGGTGGTCGCCTGGCGGGTGGTGGGGCCGGCGCCGGCCGACTTCGGTGGCGCAGCCGCCGCCGGGCTCGCCTCGCCGGCGTCGTCCGCCGCCGCGTCGCCAGCGGGCCTGGCCGCCCCGCCGTCCTCGCCTGCTGCGACACGCGCTGGGTCCGCACCGCCGCCTCGCGTGAGGATCCAGGACGGCGCGCTGCCATCCGCCGTCCGCGTCCCGCCGGTGCGGCTGTCGATCCCGGCCGTCGGGGCCTCGGCCCGGGTGGTGCCGGTCGGGGTGGTCGCCGGTACGGACGGGATGGACGTGCCGCGCAGCGTCGACACGGTCGGCTGGTACCGCTACGGCTCGCAGCTCGCCTCGACGGCGGGCTCGATCGTGCTCGCCGGCCATGTGGATGGCGCCGCTCAGGGGCCGGGCGCGTTCTTCCGCCTGCGCGAGGTGCCGGCCGGCGCGCGGGTGACGGTCATCGGCTCCGATGGCGCGGTGCGGACGTACCAGGTCGTGGCCCGGGAGGTCTTCGACAAGTCGGCCGTACCGCTGGACCGGCTCTTCGCCCGGGACGGCCGGCTCAGGCTGACGCTGGTCACCTGCGGCGGCGAGTACGACGCGGCCCGCCGCGCCTATCGCGACAACGTCGTGGTGACCGCGGTGCCGGTGGACTGAGCAGCGGCCCGAGCGCAGCCCGGAACCGGTGCCGGCGTCGTACGGCCGGCGCACACTGGGCCGAGGAGGTGCCAGACATGACCGACTACGCAGCCATCGAGGCGGAGCGGGACCGGATCCGTAGCGAGCACCTGCGCGAGCCGCGCCCGCCCAGCAGTGCCCGAGGTATCCACCATGTCGCACTGCTCAGCTCGGACGTGGAACGGACCATCCGCTTCTACCAGGAAATACTGGATTTTCCGCTCACCGAGATCTTCGAGAACCGGGACTACCGGGGCTCGAACCACTTCTTCTTCGACCTGGGCAACGGCAATCTGCTGGCGTTCTTCGACTTCCCCGGCCTCGACCTCGGACCGTACGCGGAGGTGCTCGGTGGCCTGCACCACATCGCGATCTCGGTCGAGCCGCAGCGGTGGGAGCGGCTCAAGGCAAAGCTTGACCGGGCCGGCGTGGCGTACCTGCTGGAGAGCGGCACCTCGATCTACCTCACCGACCCGGACGGGGCCCGGGTGGAGCTGATCGCCGACCCGCTCGGCGAGATGTACGGCAACACCGTCGCCTGAGCCCCGCCGCCGGACGTAGCGTCAGTGGCGTGCGACGGGTGGCCGTGGTGGGCAACTCCGGCTCCGGCAAGACGGTGCTCGGCCGGGCGCTGGCGGGACAGCTCGCCGTCCCCTTTGTGGAGCTGGACGCGATCTACCACCAGCCGGGCTGGCAGACGCTGCCAGCGCCGGAGCTCCGCCGCCGGGTCGAGGCACTTGTGGCCGGAGATGGCTGGGTGATGGACGGCAACTACTCCGCCGTACGGGACCTGGTATGGGCGCGGGCGGACACGGTGGTCTACTTCGACCTGCCGCGTCGCGTGGTGATGCGCCAGGTCATCCTGCGTACGCTGGGCCGCCTCGTCACCCGGGCGGAGCTGTGGAACGGATCGGCACCCGCGCCGACGCGCGCGCGTTGCTGGACCGTGTAGGCCGATCGGATCCCGCTCGCTAGCGAAGCATGCAAGATCACCTCTGTAACACGGGGAGTTCGGGGATCTTGGAGGGTTCGGCAGCGGCCCGCGCCGCTCGCCTGGCGGTGACCGCGACCCGAAGCGCCCGCCACAGCCTGAGGCGGCGGGAGCTGTCAGCCGCCGCGATCAGCGCGGCCAGGGCAGGGCGCTCTTCAGGTGGGACGAGCAGCACCACGATGAGGATCGGCAGGGCCGCGGTGGCGAGCTCGATCAGGGCGACCACGATCACAACGGCGGCGACGACGAGGACAAAGACGTTTTCGCGCATGGGAGACCTCCCGCCTGGGTCCGTCCGGGTAGGACGGTGACTGCGCGCAGCCGAGGTCATCGGCTGACGCGCCATGGGTACGGGGAAGCGCTGGTCCGCGGTGACCAGCAAAGGCCGCTGTGGCCAGCAACGCCAGGGGGAGGCTGGGAGTAACGTGACGAGTCGCCCGCTGCGGCAGGCGCGGAACGACGACGATGCCTGCGGCCGTGAGGACGGAACGCCTTCCGGCGCGGCGCGGCAGGCTGGGCTGCCCGGTCGGCAACCGCAATGAAGAGACGAGCATACGCCGTTCGTGCGCCATGGATCACCGAGTCCTCGACGGTCGTCAGGTCGCCGCAAGGGAGCCGTTGCCGCATCGACGTGTAGATCAATCCGGCACGGGTGGTGACTGCACGCCGCCTGTCATGGCGGTGTGTGGACCGCCTGCCGCCCTGTCGGGCGGAGGCGGAGGCGCCTGGGTTGAATAATAAACTCGAATATTCAACCCGGTCAAGACGGCGTGTAGGCTAGCGCCTCGCTCGCGACTGTGGAATATTCGGTGCGGTGAATTACGATCTTCTAAATACGAGCGACGACGCGTCGCCGCAACGGACTGTCACGTTGGAACTCGTCGCCGGGATTCCGTGTGGTGCCGGTGAGTGCCCGACAGTCTACCGGACCGACCGCGGCACGCTGGTGGTGCAGGGCTACACCTTCCAGCCGGCGCATGCCGGGATCGACCTTCCTCCGGGTGAGCAGATGGTGGAGGTCCCCTTCGAGCTGCTCGCCGACTGCGTCCAGGCGGTGTCGTCGTAACGGCATCCTGAGATCAACAACTGAATCGATCCCAGCTAGGAGGTGGCGAGCCATGGCGACGAGTCCGGCGGACCCGCCTCCGCGTGAGGACGAGGTGCCGGTCGGGGCCGCGCTCGCGCGGCTCCGACGGCGCGCCCGTCTCACCGGCCAGGCGCTTGGCCGGCGCACGGGAATGAGCCAGGCGAAGATCTCCAAGATCGAGACTGGGGCGGCCAACCCCTCACCCGAGGATGTCGAACGCATCGCCCGCGAGCTCGGCGCGTCGCCCGCCCAGATCGACCACCTCGTGCAGCAGGCCGAACACTCCCGCAACCGCATGACGGACTGGCGGGTCGGGCGCCGGGACCCGACGACGTGGCAGCACGAGATCGCCCAGCTGGAAGCGGACGCCCACGAGCTGCGCGTCTTCCAGCCGGCCGTGATCAGCGGCCTGCTCCAGACGAGCGAGTACGCCCGGGCGGTCTTCCTCTCGGTGCAGGAGGTCTGGACCGACTGGATGGCCAGGTCCTCGGGGGGCGTCGCCGAGGCGGTCTCGGCGCGGGTCCAGCGGCAGGAGATCCTGGACGACCCGACCAAGCAGTTCCACTTCGTGGTGCCGGAGACGTTGCTGCGCAACCTGCTGAGCCGGCCTGAGGACATGCCGGGCCAGCTTCGCCGGCTGAGCGAGGTGGCCCAGCAGGAGAACGTGACGCTCAGCATGATCCCGGAGAGCGAGCGGTGGCCGTACCCGCCGTATCACGGGTTCTCCCTGCTCGACGACCGTCACGTAATCATCGACCTCTTTAACACCGTCGTGGTGACCGACGGTCAGTCCGACCTCCGGCTTTACCGCCACGTGTTCGACACGCTGGAGAGCCGCGCGAAGCGCGAGATCGAGCCGATCATCGAGAAGTACCGCCAGCGGTACCTGAGGCTGGCCGCGCAGGAGTAGCCGGCGCAAGCTGGGTGGCGCAGAAGGCGTGGCCGACGGGGTCGGCGTAGACCCGGTAGAGATCGTCCGGGCGGCCTTCCTGCTCCGGCGTGCCGGTCAGCGGGGTCCAGCGTCACCTCGTACAGGTCGAAAGGGTCCACGCCCGACCGTAACCCGGCCCTAGATCCAGGTGTTGAGCCACATCCGGGCGGCCCACTCGGCGTACGTCATCGACTGCCCGGTATAGACGGGGTAGAAGTAGGCGAAGCAGAGCGCGACAAGCACCAGGT
The DNA here is from genome assembly GCA_035707405.1 of Micromonosporaceae bacterium. Classification (GTDB taxonomy): domain Bacteria; phylum Actinomycetota; class Actinomycetes; order Mycobacteriales; family Micromonosporaceae; genus DASSUC01. The sequence continues at coordinate 17,494 of DASSUC010000031.1, forward strand.
ACCCGCCGGCCGCCACCGCACCCACCGTCCGGCGGTCGGTGGCGGCGGGACCGGGCGGCGCACCCGGCCGCGGGGTCATCACCGCGCCGAGGACGTACGCGACGGCGAGGACCAGGAAGGGCTCGGCCGGCAGGGCGTAGAAGTAGAACATCGTGCGGTTGCCGGCCGCGTAGTAGAACCACGGCAGCAGGGCGGTCAGCACGCCGAGCCCGATGGCCAGCGCCCGCCAGTCCCGCCGGGCGACGCCGAAGAAGGCCAGCAGCGGCAGGGCGATGAGGAACGACCACCACAGCACCGGGGTGCCGAGCAGCAGCACCTCGGCCGCGCAGGTCGGCGCCTCGCACGGCCCGGCGTCGGACCAGTAGAACGCGACCGGGCGGCCGAGGAGCAGCCACTGCCAGGGCCAGGACTGGTACGTGTGCGGCGCCTCGAGCGTGCTGTGGAAGCCGAACGCGTCGAGGTGGTAGCGGACCAGGTTGAGCAGGGCCCCGATGACGGGCAGCTCGGTGCCGCCCTCAGTGGCGATGCGGTGCCGGCCGTACCCGGAGTCGCTGAGGAACCATCCGGTCCAGGTGGCCAGGTAGGTGACGAGCATGACCGCGACGCCGGCCACGACCCAGCCGAGCTCGTCGAGGAACGTGTCCCGCCACGGCTTGCGCACCCCGGCCGACCGGCGGGCGCCCGCCTCCCAGACCACCACGAGCACGATGAAGAACGGTACGAAGAAGGCGGCGCTCCACTTGACCCCGAGCGCGCAGCCGGCGAAGACGAAGGCGGCCAGGCGCCACCACGGCACCCCGCTGCGCCAGGACAGCGGTGGCCGGCCGGCCCGCCCCTTCCGCGCCGGGTCACCGCCCGCCTCCATGAACGCCAGCCAGCGCCGCCGCCGGGCGTCCCGGTCGAGCAGCAGGCAGCCGAACGCGGCCAGCAGGAAGAACATCAGGAAGATGTCGAGCAGGGCCGAGCGGGACATCACGAAGTGCATGCCGTCCAGCGCCATGAGCAAGGCGGCTGCGCAGCCGAGCACGGTGGAGCCGAACAGCCGCCGGCCGATCCGGGCGAGCATGAGCACCGAGGCGATGCCCACCATGGCCGCCGAGATCCGCCAGCCAAGCTCGTCGTAGCCGAAGACCCACTCGCCAGCGGCGATCATCCACTTGCCCAGCGGCGGGTGCACCACGTACTTGGCGACGTTGTTGTCCAGGTCCCACTCCACGCCGTACCGCAGCAGGGCCTGCGCCTCGGTGGCGTAGTACGTTTCGTCAAAGATCTTGCCGCGCGGACGCTCCAGGTTGACCAGGCGCAGGATCGCGGCGACCAGGGTGACCACCCCGGCGGCGAGCCAGGAGTGCTGGTTGAGCCGGGCGTCGAAGGGCACCAGCCGGCGCCGGACCGCCTCCGGCACCTGGACCGGTGGGGTCGGCGCCCGGGCAGGTCGATGCGGCAGGGCAGCCTCATCGGCCGCCACGCCCGTGCCGGTCTGCGAGGTCACCGCGGCGCTCACCCCGCGATCGTAGGCTGCCGATGGTAGGGCCGGTCGCCCCCGGGACTGCGAGGAGACGGGCAGTGGAGGACATCTCGGACGCACCACGCCTGGTGCTGCTCGGCGCCCCCCTCGGCAACCCGGGCGACGCGTCCACGCGGCTGCGCCAGGCGCTGGCCAGCGCGGACGTGGTCGCGGCCGAGGACACCCGCCGGCTGGCCCGGCTGGCCCGGGACCTCGACGTCACCGTTGCCGGCCGGGTGGTGTCCTACTTCGAGGGCAACGAGGAGCGCCGTACCCCGGAGCTGGTCGAGGCGATGCGCGGCGGCCAGGTGGTGGCACTGGTCACCGACGGCGGCATGCCGAGCGTCTCCGACCCCGGCTACCGGCTGGTGCGGGCCGCGCTCGACGCGGGCGTGCGGGTCACCGCGGCGCCCGGCCCGAGCGCGGTCACCACCGCCCTGGCGCTGTCCGGCCTGCCGTGCGACCGGTTCTGCTTCGAGGGCTTCCTCCCGCGCCGCCCCGGCCAGCGCCGCGCCCGGCTGGCCGCGCTCGCCGCCGAGGAGCGCACGCTGGTGTTCTTCGAGGCCCCGCACCGGCTCGCCGCGACCCTCGCCGACCTGGTCACGGCGTTCGGGGCCGACCGCGCCGCCGCGGTGTGCCGGGAGCTGACCAAGGTCTACGAGGAGGTCCGCCGCGACACCCTGGGCGCGCTGGCGGCATGGGCCGCCGCAGGCGAGCCCCGAGGGGAGATCACGCTCGTAGTGGCCGGGGCCGCGCCGGCCGCCGCCGAGCGCCCGACCGACGCGCAGCTGCGGGCCGCGGTCGCCGAGCTCGAGTCAGCGGGTACGACCCGGCGCGACGCGATCACCGCAGTGGCGCAGCAGTACGGCCTGCGCCGACGCGACGTGTACGCGCTGGTCGTTGGTTAGAGCCGCAGCAGGGCAACCGTTCGCAGAACGAAAACGTAAGCGTCGCAAATCGAAAGATCACCTGCTCGCAGAACGAAAACCGGGTACCTTCTGAGGGTGTCCCGCTCAGCGCTGGTCCCCCGACGAGCCGCGTCGCCCGTCACCGAAGCACTCGCCGACACTCGCGTGGTGCTGGTCAACGGTGCCCGCCAGGCGGGCAAGAGCACCCTCGTCCGAGGAGTCGCCGGTCAACGGGCCGCCGAGTGGCGAGATCTGGACCTCCCGCAGGACCGGCAGTCAGCGATCGAGGATCCGGTGGGGTTCGTCTCGTTCGAGGACCTCATGGTCATCGACGAGATACAACGAGTGCCGGAGCTGCTTCTCGCCATCAAGGCCACGGTGGACGCAGACCCCCGGCCTGGGCGGTTCCTGCTCACCGGCTCGTCCCGCCTGCTCGGGCTGCGAGACCTTCCGGACACGCTGCCAGGTCGGATGGAGACCGTCGAGCTGTGGCCCTTCTCGCAGGGCGAGATCGACAGCGCGCCGGACGGGTTCATCGACGCAGTGTTCGAGCTCGGGTCCGCGGTCCATCACGAGTCGACGGTCACCCGTGCCGACTACGCCGACCGCGTCGTGCGGGGCGGCCTGCCCGAGGCGGTCGCCCGCACCGACCCGCGCCACCGTGGCCGGTTCCATGACTCGTATGTGCAGAGCCTCATCCACCGGGAGGTCAGGCAGCTGGCCGAGATCGAGCGCGTACCCCAGCTGACCACGCTCCTCCGGCTGCTGGCCGCGCGGTCGGGCATGCTGGTCACCGCAGGCAGCCTTGAGTCAGAGCTGCAGCTCTCGCGCCCGACCATCGCCCGCTACATCCAGCTGCTTGAAGAGGTCTTCCTGGTCAAGCGCGTACCAGGTTGGTCACGCAACCTCGGGACGCGGGCCACCAGCGCCGCCAAGCTCGTCTTCGTCGACTCCGGGATCGCCTCGCGCCTCCTTGCTGTGGACGCGCACACCCTTCGCCGGCCGGGTGCCCCGTTCGGACCACTGCTTGAAGGCTTCGTCCTCTCCGAGCTCGCGCGCCAGATCACCTGGTCACAGCAGCTCGTCGAGCTTTACCACTATCGCGACCAGAACAAGGTCGAGGTCGACGCGGTGCTCGAAAACCGTCAGGGCAAGGTCGTCGGCGTCGAGGTGAAGGCCGCGTCGACGGTCAGGTCGGACGACTTCAACGCGCTGCGTCGACTGGCCGAGAAGCTGGGCGACGACTTCGTGCTCGGCGCCGTCCTTTACACGGGCAGTGCCACACTGCCGTTCGGGCCGAAGCTCCGGGCGGTGCCGGTGAGCGCCCTGTGGCTGCTCTCCGCGGGATAGCGCCGTAGCCGGCTCACCACATGGCGGCCAGGAAGCCCAGCGGCAGCAGGAGGGGAGCCGTGAGGCTGGCGGCGACGGCGGCGCGGCGACCCCGGTCGAGGCGCGTTGCGCCGGTGGTCCAGGCGATGCCGAGGCCGCAGCAGAGCACGATCAGCAGGCCGAGCGCCCAGCGCAGGTGCAGGCCGGGATGGCCGGCGGCGTACGCCCGGCAGCTGGCGGGGCCGGCGCCGCACCGGTCGGGGGAGACCATCCGGGCGGGCACGGCCGCGCCGGCCCGGCGTTCGGCCGGGGCCGCACCCAGCATCGCGACCCGCTCCACGGTGACCGCGCGGTCGGTGGTGGTGAAGCTGGCCGTGCAGCGCCGGCTGACCCCGGTGCCGGTGCAGGTGGTGACCGTGGCGGTGCCGTCGTCGAAGTGACCGACCGCTAGCCACAGCGGCTCGGCGCTCAGCCAGGCGAAGAACGCCGCCAGGAAGGCCAGCACGACGAGGGCGGCGAGCCCACCGACGACGTTACGGCGGCGGTCGCCGCGCCTGCGGCGTACCCGTGGCCGTGCCGACGGGTGGCCCGCGGCGGCGGACGGGTCCTGGCCCGGCACGCCGGCCTCGCCCGGGTCGAGCAGGTCCCGGTCGGCAACGGCCGGCGGTCGTGGCCGGCGGGCCCGCGGAGCCGGGCGTGGGCCGCGACCGCTGCCACGCCTCGGTGCCGGCGGGGTCGCTGCCAGCTCTGGCGGTTGAGGGCCGGGCGCGACCTGGGCTGCGGTGGCACCCGGCGGCGCCGCGCCCGCTGCGTCGGCTGTGTCTCCCGGCTCATCCGCTGGGCCGGGGGGCCGGCGCGGCGGGGTCGCCCACGGTCCCGCCGGTGGGGCTGGCGCGGTGGGGCTCGCGTCGGGCCCAGGTGGTGTATGCCCAGTATCGTCCGCATCCGGTCCGGCCGGTGACGCCGGTGCAGCCGGTGAGCTCGTCACGTTCTTCATTGGACACCGGCGCACCGGTCGCAGGCAGGCGCCACGCCCACGGCCGGCTCGCCACGACGCCCGCGATGAGGGTGCGGCTCCGCGGCTAGGCTGAGGCCCATGAGCCACGTCCTCGCCGCGGTCGCCTGGCCGTACGCCAACGGCCCGCGCCACATCGGCCACGTCTCCGGCTTCGGCGTCCCGTCCGACGTGTTCAGCCGGTACCTGCGGATGGCAGGCCACGACGTGCTCATGGTCTCCGGCACCGACGAGCATGGCACGCCGATCCAGGTGCAGGCCGACCGCGAAGGGGTCAGCCCGCGCGAGCTGGCCGACCGGTACAACCGGGTCATCGTCGAGGACCTGCGCGGGCTCGGGCTCTCCTACGACCTGTTCACCCGCACCACGACCGGCAACCACTACGCGGTCGTCCAGGAGCTCTTCGCCCAGCTGCACCGCAACGGCTACATCGTGGCCAGGACGACGCTCGGCGCCATGTCGCCGTCGACCGGCCGCACCCTGCCCGACCGCTACATCGAGGGCACCTGCCCGATCTGCGGGTACGAAGGCGCGCGCGGCGACCAGTGCGACAACTGCGGCAACCAGCTGGACCCGGTGGACCTGGTCAACCCCCGGTCGAAGATCAACGGCGAGACACCGGTCTTCGCCGAGACCGAGCACTTCTTCCTCGACCTGCCGGCCTTCGCCAAGGCGCTGGGCAGGTGGCTGGACGGCCGGGACGGCTGGCGCCCCAACGTGCTGCGCTTCTCCCGGAACCTGCTGGACGACCTGCAGCCGCGGGCGATCACCCGGGACCTGGAGTGGGGCGTGCCGATCCCGCTGGACGGCTGGCGGGACCGCGCCGACAAGCGCATCTACGTGTGGTTCGACGCGGTGATCGGCTACCTGTCCGCCTCGGTCGAGTGGGCCCGCCGCTCCGGCGACCCGGACGCGTGGCGGCGCTGGTGGTCCGCGCCGGACGCCCGCTCGTACTACTTCATGGGCAAGGACAACATCGTCTTCCACTCGGTGATCTGGCCGGCGCTGCTGCTCGGCTACTCGGGTGCCGGCGACCGCGGCGGCGAGGCCGGCTCCCTGGGCCCGCTCAACCTGCCCACCGAGGTGGTCTCCAGCGAGTTCCTGACCATGGAGGGGCGCAAGTTCTCCTCGTCCCGCCAGGTCGTGATCTACGTGCGCGACTTCCTCGCCCGCTACGACCCGGACGCGCTGCGCTACTTCATCGCGGTGGCCGGGCCGGAGTCCCAGGACACCGACTTCACCTGGGCGGAGTTCCTCCGGCGCAACAACGACGAGCTGGTGGCCGGCTGGGGCAACCTGGTCAACCGGTCGGTCTCGATGGCCGCCAAGAACTTCGGCGCCGTCCCGCCGGCCGGTGAGCTGACCGAGGCCGACCGCGCGCTGCTGGAGGTGGGGCGGGCCGGCTTCGGCACGGTCGGCGGGCTGATCGAGCGGCACCGGCAGAAGCAGGCGATCGGCGAGGCGATGCGGGTGGTGGCCGAGGCCAACCGCTATCTCTCCGACCAGGCGCCGTGGAAGCTCAAGGACGACCCGGACCGGATGGGTACGGTGCTGCACACCGCACTCCAGGTGGTCAGCGACGCGAACACGATGCTGAGCCCGTTCCTGCCGCACTCCGCCCAGAAGGTCCACGAGCTGCTCGG
>DASSUC010000032.1:0-43459 GCA_035707405.1 Micromonosporaceae bacterium
CCCGAAGAACCCCGCATCAAACAGACCCGCGTCATACAAGAACCCACCCGAACGCGTATAGCTCGCACCCGCACAGTCCGGATCCGGGTCATACAACCCAGCAAGGTCCCAACCCCGGTCCACCGGAAACTCCCCAACCGCATCCCCACCCGAGACAACCAGCTCCCACAGCTCCTCCGGCGAGGACACCCCACCCGGAAACCGGCAGCTCATCGCCACTACGACGATGGGGTCGTGGTCAGGCCGCCGGCCGGTGCACGCCGGTCCCGCCGGCGTCCTGGAGCCGTCCGGAGCCGGAGTGACCTGGGCGAGCAGGTGCCGGGCGACCGCGGCCGGGGTGGGGTGGTCGAAGGTGAGAGCGGCGGTCAGCGGCAGCTGGGTCGCGGCGCTCAGCCGCTCGCTGAGATCCGCCGCCGCCACGGAGTCGAAACCCAGCTCCTTGAAGGTGAGGTGCGGGTCGATGGCGGCTGGTGTGGCGTGGCCCAGCACGACGGCCGCACTCAATCGCACGACCTCCAGCAGGGCGCTGTAGCGCCCTTGCGGGGTCGGCGCGGACAGCCACCGCGCCGGCTGCGGCTCAGGACGCGCCAGGGCTGGCGTCCCGGCCGCCGTCGAGCCATCGGGCACCTTCAGCGCCGGGGCCGCTGTCGAGCCATCGGGCACCCTCAGCGCCGGGTCCACCGTCGATGCCTGCGGGCTCAGCGGTGTACCTGGCCAGTAGCGCTCCCGCTGGAACGCGTAGGCCGGCAGGGGCACCCGCCGGCCGCCGTACCCGGCGAAGGCCTGTTCCCACGCCACGCCGGCGCCGCGGACGTACGCCTGGGCCATGGCGGACGAGAAGGTCCCCACCTCGTCGCGGCCGCGGCGCAGCACCGCCACGGCGGCGGGGGGCGCCCCGTCCGGCTGCGCCTGCCCGGCGAGGCATTCCCGCGCCATGGCGGTGAGCGCCGCGTCCGGTCCAACCTCGACGAACGTGCTGACCCCGTTGTCACACAGGAGCCGCACTCCGGCCATGAACCGGACCGTGTGCCGGGCCTGGTCGGCCCAGTAGCCCGGCGAGGCGAGCTGGTCGGCGCCGGCCACCTGACCGGTCGTGTTGGAGATGATGGGAACCGCGGGCGGGGCATAGGACAGGCCCCCCGCAACGGCCCGCAGGTCGTCGAGCACGGCGTCCATGTGTGCCGAGTGGAACGCGTGGCTGACCCGCAGGAGGCCCGCCCTGCGGCCACGCGCCTTGCACACGGCGGTCGCCTCGCGTACGGCGTCCCGGTCGCCGGAGACCACCACCGCGGTCGGCCCGTTGACGGCGGCGATGCAGACCTGCTCCTCCCGGCCGGCCAGCAGCTCGCGGGCCTCCGCCTCGGTGACCTGCCAGGCGGCCATCGCACCCGGTGCGGTGACCGCCTGCATGAGCCGCCCCCGGGCGGCGACCAGCGTGCAGGCGTCCGGCAGCGAGAGGACCCCGGCCACGTGCGCCGCGGCGATCTCACCGACCGAGTGGCCCATCAGGTAGCCGGCGCGCAGGCCCCACGACTCGACCAGGCGGTACAGGGCCACCTCGACGGCGAACAGCGCCGGCTGGGTGTACGCCGTCTGGTCCAGCAGGGACGCCTGCGGTGCGCAGCTGCCGGCGAACACCACCTCGCGCAGCGGCCGATCCAGGTGCGGGTCCAGGCCGGCCCACACCTCCGCCAGGGCGGCGGCGAAGACGGGGTACGCCCGTTGCAGCTCCCGCCCCATCTGCAGGCGCTGGCTGCCCTGGCCGCTGAACAGCAGCGCGACGCCGCCGTGGGTCGGACCGCCGGTGACCAGCCCCGGCGCCTGCTCGCCACGGGCCAGCGCGTCCAGCCGGTCCAGCAGCTGCTCGCGGTCGGTGCCGAGGACCACCGCGCGGTGGGTGAAGGCGGACCTGGTGGTGGCGAGCGAGTACCCGATGTCCACGGCGTCCAGCGCGGGGTGGGCCGTCACGTGCTCGCGCAGCCGCTCGGCCTGGGCGCGCAGCGCCGCCGGGCTCCTGCCGGAGACCGGCCAGGCCACGACCGGAGGCGGGGCCGCCGGTGGGCGCTGGGCGACGGCTACCGGACCGGTGAGTGTCGCATGTGGACGCGGCGCCTCGGCGAGCACGAGGTGGCAGTTGGTCCCGCCCATGCCGAACGAGCTGACCCCGGCGACCAGTGGCTGCTCCGGGCGCGGCCACGCCGTCAGCTCGTCCTGCACCCGCAGGCGCAGCCGGTGGAGGTCGATCCTCGGGTTCGGGGTGGTGAAGTTGAGGCTCGGTGGAAGCTGCCGGTGCACTATGCTCAGGGCCGCCTTGAGCAGGCCGGTTATCCCGGCGGCGGCCTCCAGGTGGCCCACGTTGGTCTTTGCGGAGCCGACCGGCAGCGGCGCGTCCACCGGGCGGGCGACGCCCAGCGCGGCGCCCAGCGCGGCCGCCTCGACCGGGTCGCCCACGGGGGTACCCGTGCCGTGCAGCTCGACGTACTGGACGTCCTCGGGTGGCACGCCGGCCCGCGCGTACGCCAGCCTCAGCACGTCCTCCTGCCCGGCCGGGCTGGGAACGGTCAGCCCGTCCGTGGCGCCGTCGTTGTTGACCGCGCTGCCACGGATCACGCAGTAGACCGGGTCGCCGTCGCGTACCGCCGCCTCCAGCGGCTTGAGCAGAACCATGCCGCCGCCCTCGCCGCGGACGAAGCCGTTCGCGCGGGCGTCGAAGGTGTGGCACCGCCCATCGGGGGACACCCCGCCGAACTGCGTGGCGGTGACCGCCATGCTGTCCTCGGAGAGGATGAGGTTGACCCCACCGGCCAACGCCAGGCGGCACTCCCCCTGCCGCAGGCTCTCGCAGGCCAGGTGCACGGCGACCAGCGACGAGGACTGTGCCGTGTCAATGGCCACGCTCGGGCCGCGAAGGCCGTAGCGGTAGGAGATCCGGTTGGCGATGATGCTGCGATGCGACCCGGTCATGGCGTGGCGGTTGTCCGCCCGCCGCCGGTCGGCACGCAGGATGAATGCGTAGTCGTCCCAGATCGCACCCACGAAGACCCCGGTACGGCTGCCCGCCAGCGTCTCCGGCCGGATCCCCGCGTCCTCCAGCACCTCCCAGCTCAGCTCCAGCATCAGCCGCTGCTGCGGGTCCATCGCCACGGCCTCGCGCGGAGAGACGCCGAAGAACCCGGCGTCGAACAGGTCCACCGCGTCCAGGAACCCGCCGGCCCAGGGCCGGTCGGGAGCGGCACCGGACGCCTGCCCACGGTCGGCCGGCATGGCGGCGATGGCGCTGCGCCCGTCCCGTAGCAGCTGCCAGAACGCGTACGGGGTGGGCGCGCCGGGCAGCCGGCAGGCCAGTCCCACGACCGCCACGGGCGTTGCAGTCCGAGGTGAGCGGGTTAGCGGGGTACCGGTCATTACACTCCGCATGACGCTTGGACCGCACAACGCGGTGATCCGTGCGAGTATCCGGCCAATCGTCAGCGGCGCCTCTAAAGAAGCCCTAAACACCTGCCGGCCGGGCACTTTAGCCCGGCGTTACCGCAGCCGTTGAGGATCGCCTGGCGGGTGTGTCCCGTTAGTCGTGACCGCGGCTGGATCGCCGAGCCACCGGAGGAGTGTTATGACATCCCAACCGACTCTGCCGCCGGCCGGCAAGGTGGTTGACTACTACACGGCCATAGGCCCGTTGCTGCGGATGGCGTGGGACGACAACTTCCACTTTGGATACTGGGACGGGCCTTCCGACACGCGGTCGATCCAGGAGGCGACCGACCGGTTCACGGACCTGCTCATCGCCCGGCTGAAGGTGGGTCCCGGCGACCGGGTGCTCGACGTCGGCTGCGGGATCGGCAAGCCCGCGCTCCGGGTAGCCTCCGCCACCGGGGCCGAGGTGCTCGGCATCTCCATCACCCCGTCGCAGGTCGAGCAGGCGACCGAGCGCGCCCGGGCCGAAGGCATGGCCGGCGCGGTCACCTTCCAGCACGCCGATGCCATGGCGATGCCCTTCGAGACGGACACCTTCGACGCTGCCCTCGCCTTCGAGTCCATCATGCACATGGACCGGCCCACGGCGCTGAAGGAGATCGCGCGGGTCCTCAGGCCCGGCGGGCGGCTCGTGCTGACCGACGTGACCCCACTCACCGATGTCAACGACTTCAAGAGCTTCGCCGCCCTCGCCGGTGAGGAGCCCCAGCCGGAGCGGACGTCCGACTTTGTCGCCTCCCTGGTCGGTCTCGACGACTACCCGCGGCTGTTCGCCGACGCGGGCCTTCAGGTCGACGAGGTGACTGACGTCACCGAGCACACCAAGGGGACCTTCACCAGGCTCATCTACAGCATCATCGACTGCCGGCGGGAGTTCGAACGGCAGTACGGACTCAGCGTGGACGAGGTGCTCGACGCGGCCCGGCTGGCGCAGCCCAACATCCCAGGTGTCGGCTGCCTGATCGCCGCCGCGCACAAACCCTGACGTCACGCCTCGGGTGCCGCCCGCCACCCTGGCGACCACCCGCCGGCCGAACGCATCCGGTAGCTGAACGCGCGACTCCCCGCGTGGCAATATATCGACCTTGGCCAAACCTTTCGGCTCTTGTGGGGCGCCGAACGCATCCGCCACAATCTGGCAACGTTGTCACATCCGTCGATGGTACGACGGGGCATGGCGACGTCAGGCGGCGTTGACAGAAAGAGCCCTGCCGTGCGGATAGCCGAAGGCGTGTACCAGTTCGCGGACACCTGCAACGTCTACCTGCTGGTCCACGACCGGCAGGCGGTGCTCATCGACTTCGGCAGCGGCCGGGTGCTCGACCATCTCGCCGACTTCGGCGTCGACCAGGTCACCGACGTGCTGGTCACGCACCACCACCGGGACCAGGTGCAGGGCCTGGCCCGGGCGGTCGCGGCGGGCATCCGGATCTGGGTGCCCCCGGTCGAGCAGGACCTGTTCGCCCGGGTCGACGACCACTGGCAGGCGCGGGCCCTGCTGAACTACTACGACCTGCGCCAGGACAGGTTCTCGCTGCTGCAGTCGGTGCCGGTGACCGGCACCGTGCCCGAGTACCGCACCCGCCAGTTCGGTGGCTACCAGGTGACCACCCTGCCGACACCCGGCCACACCCTGGGCTCAGTGTCCTATCTGGTGGATGTCGCGGGCCGGCGGCTGGCGTTCACCGGCGACCTGATCTACGGCCCCGGGCAGGTGTGGTCGCTGGCGGCGATGCAGTGGTCGTACACCGGGATGGAGGGCGCCCGGGCGACCGTGCTGTCCCTGCACGAGCTGGCCGAGCACGCGCCGCACCTGGTCCTGCCGTCGCACGGCCGGCCGATCGACGATCCGCCCGTCGCGTTCACCCTGCTTGAGCAACGGCTGCGCGCGCTGATCGACAGCCGCAACGACCAGCCGTGGGACCCGTCCGACTGGCGCGAACGCCCCTTCGAGGTGCTGAGCCGGCACCTGCTGCGCCACCGCAACAGCTTCGCGACGACGTACGTCCTGCTGTCGGACTCCGGCGGGGCCATGTTCCTGGACTTCGGGTTCGACACGATCGTCGGCCTCCCGGTCGGCGACGACCGGTCCTCCCGCCGGCCCTGGCTGCCGTCGCTGCGGGTGCTGCGCCGCGACTTCGGCGTCGACCGGGTCGAGGTGGCCACGCCCACCCACTACCACGACGACCACGTCGCAGGCTTCAACCTGCTGCGGGAGGTCGAGGGTACGCAGATCTGGGCGGAGCGGTCCATCGCTGGGGTGCTGACCGCGCCGCTGCGCTACGACCTGCCGTGCCTGTGGTACGACCCGATCCTGGTGGACCACGTGGTCGAGGCCGGCCGGCCGCTGCGGTGGCGGGAGTACGAGCTGACCATGTACCCGCTGCCCGGCCATACCCGCTACGCCGTGGCGATCGCCGTGGAGGTGGACGGCCGCCGGGTGCTGGCGACAGGGGACCAGCAGGACGGCAGGTGGTCGCCCGCGCAGGGGTCGTCAGAGCGGCTGAACCTCCAGTACAAGAACCGGTTCCAGATCGACGACTTCGTGGCCAGCGCCCAGCTCTACCGCAGGCTGCGCCCCGAGCTCATGATCAGCGGGCACTGGGAGCCCCGGGTCGTCGACGACGCCTACCTGGACATGCTGCTGGCCAAGGGGCAGGAGCTGGCGCGGCTGCACCGGGAGCTGCTGCCACTGGCCGAGGTGGACTTCGGCGCCGAGGGCTTCGGCGCGCGGATCTACCCGTACCAGTCGGCGACCCGGCCCGGTGAGCCGCTGAGCCTCCAGGTGGAGGTGACCAACCCGTTCGGGTTCTCCGAGCTGGTCTCCGTGGAGCTGGCGCTGCCGGCGGGCTGGAAGTGCTCTCCCCCGGTGGCCTTCGCCGAGCTGCCGGGCAACGCCACCACGACACTGACGTTCGAGGTGCTGCCGCCGACCTTCGGCGAGCGGCGGCGGGCCCGGGTCGCCGCCGATCTGACCGTCGGCGACCGGCGGTTCGGGCAGCAGGCCGAGGCGCTGGTGGACGTGCGATGAGGGTGACCCGCGCGGGAGCGGATCTCGCGATCTCGGCCCTGGCCTACCGGCTGGTCCTCGACCCGCGCCGGGTGGTGGCCGCGGTGTACGGCGCCGACGGCCGGCTGTGGTTCCGGCTGCGGCTGCTGGCCTCCCTCGACACGCTGGCCGGCCCGGACGAGACGCTGGTCGTGGAGCCGGTGTCGCACCGGGTGGACCTCCATCTGGACCGGGTCCGCATCGAGGTGGCCTGCGCCAGCACCCGGTGGCGGCAGCGGACAACCATCGTCGAGTGCCACGAGGACCGGCTGGAGGTCACCGCCGAGGTCCACGGCGACGGGCGGATCCTCACCGCGCACCTGCTCGGCGGGTGGCGCCCGCCGTACGGCTTCCTGCCCAGCGGGTTCGCGCTGCGTACCGTGTTCTCCCCCAACCCCGACCACCCGCGCCGGATCGCCCGGCCCGCGGTCGAGCCGGCCACCATCGGGGTGGTCGGCGACGGCGGCGAGCCCGGGGTCGGGCGGTGGCTGTTCGCGCCGGCGCCGTGGTGCTTTGCGGTGAGCCGGGAGCCGCCCGGCCCCGGCGACGACCTGCCGGGCGGGCAGTGGGCCGGGATCGGCCTGCTCGCGCCCGTCCGGGAGCAGACCTTCACCGCACTGCACTACACCGGCGGGACCGACGGCTTCAGCCTGCGGCTGGACTACGAGGGGCACACCCGGGTGGCCGGCCGGTTCCAGGCGCCGACCGTGGTCGTGGCGTTCGGCCACGCCGACCCGTACGCCGTGCTCCGCCGGCACCGGGAGCTGCTGGTCGAGCGGCGCGCTGTCCCCGCTGGCCACACCGGCCCCGGCCGGCAGCCGCCGGCGTACTGGCGCCAGCCCATCTTCTGCGGCTGGGGGGCGCAGTGCCACCTCGCCGCGGTGACCGGCCAGCGCGCCCAGGACCTCGCCACCCAGCAGCACTACGACCAGTTCCTGGCGGTGCTCGCGCAGCACGGCGTGCTGCCCGGCACGGTCATCGTCGACGACAAGTGGCAGCTGGAGTACGCGACCTGCCGGCCCGACCCGGCGAAATGGCCCGACCTGCGCGCGTGGGTGGCCCGCCGGCACGAGCAGGGGCAGCGGGTGCTGCTGTGGTGGAAGGCGTGGGACACCGCGGGCGCGCCGGCCGCGGCCTGCGTACGCCTGCCGGACGGGACGCCGGTCGCGCTGGACCCGCAGGCCGACGCGTGCCGCAGGCTGGTCGAGGACGCGGTCGGCTACATGCTCGGCGCCCGCGGGCTGGACGCGGACGGCCTCAAGGTCGACTTCATCGCGCGTACGCCGAGCGGCGTGGCGCTCCAGCACGCCGGGGACAGCTGGGGGGCCGACCTGCTGCACCGTCTGCTCGAGCTGGTCTACGCCAGCGCCAAGCGGGCCAAGCCGGACGCCCTGGTCGTCACGCACACGCCGAACCCCGCGTTCGTCGACGTCACCGACATGGTGCGGCTCAACGACGTACGGATGCTCGACGCGCCGGACCCGGACGGCCCGGTGGTGCGCCAGATGACCTACCGGGCGCAGGTGGTGCGGGCCGCCTGCGGGGAGCTGCTGGTCGACACCGACGGCTGGTGCCTGCCGGACCGGGCCGCGTGGGCGGAGTACCTCGCGCACCAGCCGAAACTCGGCGTGCCCGCGCTCTACTACGCGACCCACATCGACCACAGCGGGGAACCGCTGCGCCCGGCCGACCTGGCCGCCGTCGCCAAGGTCTGGCAGCGCTACCGCCAGCGGCACGGCCTGGCGACACCGCGGTGGGCACCGCAGTAGGCGTAGCCGGAACAAGCCCGTCGACCGGCCGGGCCGACGCCGGACTACCGGCGACAACGGCCCCTACCAAGAACTGTCGGTGGGGTACGGAAGACTGCCATCCCATGAGGCGGCTGCACATCGAGGCAAAAGATGATCATGTTCTTCGGCTGGCTCACCGGGACCAGCCGGTGACGGCGATTATTGAGCTGGTCTGGAACTCCCTCGATGCGGAAGCTCACAACGTCAACGTCGTAGTTGAGCGGGACGCCATGGACGCCGTCGAGAGGGTCCGGGTTGAGGATGACGGGCACGGTATCGCGCCGGAAGCGGTGCGGTCGGCCTTCGAACATCTTGGCGGCTCATGGAAGGCAGCGGCCAAGGTGTCGCCAAACCTGAAACGACGGATGAACGGCAGCAAAGGTCAGGGACGTATCCGGGGATTCGCGCTCGGCAACGCGATCTCGTGGCTTACAGTGGCCCGCGACACGGCAGGTGTGCTGCGCCGCACGGTGGTGTCAGGTCGCGCGTCGGACCCGACCAACTTCGATCCGACTGAGACGCCGGTTGCCGGTGATGAGCGGACGGGCACGTGCTTTGTGGCGGAGGACCCGGCGAAGTACGTGAACAGGATCACCGCCGATGGCGCCCGCCCGAGGATCACTGCGACATTCGCACTGTTCCTCACCTCGCACCCAGACGTCAGAATCCGGTTCGACGGGGCGGACCTCGATCCGGTGTCAGCCGAGGAACACCGTGCCGACTACCCGATGACCGACTTCGCCAAAGGCGTTCAGGATCCGCCGCTGCTGCGCATCATCGAGTGGTCCACCGACCCGGGCCGCGCGATCCACTTGTGTGAGCTCTCCGGATCTGTGCTGGAGACGATCTCGCCGGACATCCATACTCCTGGGTTCAACTACACCGCGTACGTCATGTGGGAGGAGTTTGGCAGGCGAAGCAACGAGCTGCCGCTCACCGAACTGCGGGCCGGTGAGTTCGGCGAGGTGATCGCGGCTGTCCGTGAGCAGATCAAAGCCCACTTCCGCGCCCGCGAGGCGCAGCGGCGTGCCGAGCAGGTGCAGAAGTGGAAGGACGAGGGCGACTACCCATACGACGGCGAGTCGCAGACAGAGGCCGAGCGCGCCGAGCGGGAAACCTTCGACTACGTGGCCACGACTGTCGCCCGCAAGATTTCCAAGTCCCAGATCGGCCGCCGCACCACCCTCGGCCTGCTGAAAGTCGCCCTTGCAAACGAGCCAAGCTCGGTGCCGCAGATTCTCGACCAACTCATGCCGCTGCCCAGGCGCGAGCAGGAGGATCTCGCGCGCCTGCTCGTCCGCACGCCGATATCGAAGCTTATCGAGGCGAATACCATGCTCACCAACCGCCTCGACTTCCTGGCCATACTTCGTGACATGGTCTTCGACCCGGTGACCAGCAGTCTCGTGAAGGAGCGGAAGGAGCTCCACAAGATCCTGGAGAAGGAGCTGTGGGTCTTCGGTGACGAGTACCTGCTGCTCACGAGTGACCGGGGTCTCGACGAGGTACTGGCCCGGCATCTTGCCACGCTCAGGCCCGATCAGGTCGGCAAGAGCAGAAAGGGCGGACCAGCCGTGCGGCGCTCGGACGGCTCTCGGGGAATCGTCGACCTCATGCTCTCCCAGCAGCGTCGCGGCGTCGCCCGGCGGGAGCACCTGATCGTGGAGCTGAAGCGACCGTCAGTGACGATCACGCAGGCGGAGGTCGGGCAGATAAAGAGCTATGCTGACGCGGTTGCGGATGACGCGCAGTTCCATGGAATCAACATACATTGGGACTTCTGGGTTATCTCGTCCAAACTTGACTCCACGGTGAACCGGGATGCCAACCAGCCGAACCTTCCACCTGGGCAGGTCGCCGGGTGGGACAACATTCGCATCTGGGCGAAGACGTGGTCCCAGATCATCGACGACTGCGAGACCCGGCTGCGGTATTTCAAGGATGCCCTTGAATACGATGCGAGCAAAGAGCACGCAGCGGACTACATCAACCGCGCCTATGATGGCGAGACGGTCCCCGCACCGTTGCGCGCGCCGTAAGCCCAGCCCGCCGTCCGGGCAACCACCCGCCCGGCGCTCTAGGATTGCTTACTGTGACCGGCCATGGGGCGCGACGTGACGTCGCGTATGGGCGGGCCACGGTCGAGAAGCCGCGCAGCGACTCCCGCCGGCCCACCGTGCAGGACGTCGCCCGGGAGGCGGGGGTCTCCCCGTCCACTGTGTCCCGGGCGCTCAACGGGAGCGGCTACGCGGCCGCCGAGGTCCGCCAGCGGGTGCACGCGGCGGCGGCCCGGATCGGGTACGTGCCGGACGCCAACGCGCAGACCCTGCGCAACCGGTCCAGCCGCTCGATCGGCGTGCTCATCTCCGACCTGCGCAACCCGTTCTACGCCGACCTCGCCGCAGGGGTCGAGCAGGCGCTGCGCGCTGCCGGGTACCACATGATCCTGGTCAACGACGACGGCAGCCCGGACGAGGAGATGCTGGCGGTGGAGACGTTCACCGCGATGCGGGTCCCCGGCGTGATCGTCACGCCGGTATCGGTCCTGGCGCTCAAGCGGCTGCACCAGCGGGGTGTGCACGTGGTGCAGGCCGACCGCCAGCTCAGCACCCGGTACGGCGACACCGTGCTGGGCGCGAACAAAGCGGGCGCGAAGCTGGCCACGCGGCACCTGCTCGACCTGGGCCACCGGCGCATCGCGCTGCTGATCGACCAGACGCGGTGGACGTCCGGGGCCGAGCGGCTCGCCGGCTACCGGGCCGCGCACGCCGACGCCAGGGTGCCGGTCGACCAGGAGCTCATCGCGTACACCAGCTTTGACTCGGCGGCGGCCCGGGCCACCGTGGCACGGCTGCTGGACACCCGCCCCGACGTGACCGCGCTGTTCGCCGCGAACAACGTGCTCGCGCAGGGCGCGTTCGAGGAGCTCCAGCACCGCGGGGTGCAGCTGCCGAAGGAGATGTCGCTCGTCGCGTACGACGACGTGCCGTGGATGTCCATGGTGCGCCCCGCGATCACGACGGTCTCGCAGCACACCTTCGACCTCGGCCGGCGCTGCGCGGAGGTGCTGCTGGCACGGCTCACCGTGGACGACGCCGGCGACCGCGGAGCAGGTGACGGTGACAGCGGAGCAGGTGGCAGCGACAGCGCCGGCAGCGGCCCGACCGGCCGGCGGCTCGTGCGCGTCGCGTGCGAGCTGCGGGTGCGCGGCTCCTCCGGGCCCAGCCCCGCCTGATCCCCACCCGGGGGGCCTTTCGCCCCTGCCTCCTTGACGTGTATCAATAGACCGCTCTAAATTTTTTGTTGAGTGTGGCAACGATGCCACACCTGGCTCGGAGCGGGGCACAGTGAGAGACCACCCTCGCCGCCAGCGTGGCTACGGCGTACCCGATGACCTTGGTGATCTTCCTGCGCCAGCTGTCCCCCGCGGTGAGCGTCGCGACCCCCGCGCGCACCGGACGGCGCAGGCCGCGGTCGTTCCGGCACCGCCGGCACCGGAGCAGGCCGGCGCCGAGGCCGTGCTGGGGCTGGACATCGGCGGCACCAAGCTGGCCGCGGGGGTGGTGGACACCGCCGGGCGTACCCGTTCCTTCCTGGTCATCCCGAGCTATCCCAGGCGCGGGCCGCGGGCCGAGCTCGACCGCCTCTTCGCGCTCGGGCGCCAGGCCGTCGCCGGGCAGCCCCCGGACGGACCGACCGCGGTACGGGCGGTGGGCATCGGCTGCGGCGGCCCGCTGGACCCGGTCCGGGGTGTCCTGCTGTGCCCCCTGCACCTGCCCGGCTGGCGCGACGTCCCGGTCACGGCCTGGGCGCAGGAGGCCTTCGGGCTGCCCGCGGTGCTCGACAACGACGGCACCGCGGCAGCCGCCGGCGAGCACCGGTTCGGGGCCGGCACGGCCGCCCGGAACCTGGTCTACCTGACCCTGTCGACCGGAGTCGGTGGCGGGGCGGTGGTCGACGGGCGGGTCTACCGCGGTGCGGCCGGCAACGGTGGGGAGCCGGGGCACATCTCCATCGACCGTAACGGGCGGCCCTGCCGGGGCTGCGGCCGGCGCGGCTGCCTCGAGGCGTACGTCTCCGGCACCTCCATCGCCGAGCGCGCCCGCGAGGCGCTGGCCGGAGGCGCGGTCTCGATCCTCTCCGCGCTCGATGAGGTGACCGCGGCCGACGTGGACCGCGCCGCGGCCGCGGGAGACCCGGTCGCCGCCGCGGTCTGGGAGCAGACGACCGAGGCGCTGGCCATCGGGCTGACCTCGATCGTGAACCTGCTCGAGCCCGAGCTGGTGGTCCTCGGCGGCGGCGTGACCCGAGCCGGCGAGCGGCTGCTCGGGCCGGTGCGGGAGGCGGTACGGCGGCAGGCGATGGGCCCGGCGGCCCGGGCCGTCCGGATCGTGGCGGCCACGCTCGGCGACCGGGTCGGCGTGGCCGGCGCGGCGGCGGTCGCCTTCGAACGGCTGGTCTTCCCCGGGACGGAAATGGAAGGGACCGATGCACATGGTCGATGAGCTGGCACGCGAGCTCGCCGAGCACGTCACGCTCGCGAGCCGGGTCGCCGAGCTGCTGCCGGAGCTGCGCAAGGTGGGCAGCCGGCTGGTCGAGGTGTACCAGGGCGGCGGGCGGCTGTTCACCTTCGGCAACGGCGGCAGCGCCGCCGACGCCCAGCATCTCGCCGCCGAGCTGGTCGGGCGCTACCGGCGCGAGCGCCGCCCGCTGCCCGCGCTGGCGCTGACCGTGGACCCGTCGGTGCTCACCTGCATCGGCAACGACTACGCGTACGAGGACGTGTTCGCCCGCCAGGTGCGGGCGTTCGTCGCCCCGGGCGACATGGTGGTCGGCTTCTCCACCAGTGGCCGGTCGCCGAACGTGGTGCGTGGCCTGGCCGCGGCCCGCGAGCAGGGCGCGGCCACGGTGCTGTTCACCGGGGCGGACGGCGGCCCGGCCGCCGCGCACGCCGACCACCTGCTGGCCGTGCCGTCCGGCACGACCGCCCGGATCCAGGAGATGCACCTGTTGCTGCTGCACCTGCTCAGCGAGCAGGTGGACGCGTGGGCCGCCGGAGAGGACCGCAGATGACCCAGACGAGCCCCGCGGCCCAAGGCCAGCAGCGGCTGATGCACATGATCGGCAACGCGCACATCGACCCGGTCTGGCTGTGGCAGTGGCCAGAGGGCTACCAGGAGGTACGGGCCACCTTCCAGTCCGCGATCGACCGGATGAACGAGTACCCGGAGTTCATCTTCACCTGCGACTCGGTGTGCTACCTGGCCTGGGTCGAGGAGAGCGACCCGGACCTGTTCGCCGCGATCGCCAAGCGCATCGCCGAGGGGCGCTGGCAGGTGGTGGGCGGCTGGTGGGTCGAGCCCGACTGCAACCTGCCCAGCGGGGAGTCGTTCGTCCGGCAGGCCCTCTACGCCCAGCGCTACCTGCACGAGCGGTTCGGCGTCACCGCCACCGTCGGGGCCAACCTCGACCCGTTCGGGCACAACGCCTCGCTCCCCCAGCTGCTGCGCAAGTCCGGCATGGACTCCTACCTGTTCCTGCGCCCGGGGCCGCACGAGCTGACCCTGCCCGGCCCGTACTTCTGGTGGCAGTCCCCGGACGGGTCGCGGGTGCTGGCCTACCGGATCCCCAACGAGTACGGCAGCCCGCCCCGCGACCTCGGCTACCACCTGGACAAGGCGCTGGCGCAGCTGCCGCCCGGCGAGCCCGAGCTGATGATCTTCTACGGGGTGGGCAACCACGGCGGCGGACCGACCCGGGCCAACCTGGACAGCATCCGCCGGCTCGACGGCGCCGGCGGGCTGCCCGCGCTGCGGTGCAGCTCCCCCCGCGACTTCTTCGACCGGCTGCTCGCCCGGCGCGACGACATCCCCAGCTACGAGGCGGAGCTCCAGCACCACGCCGTCGGCTGCTACTCGTCCCACTCCGGGGTCAAGCAGTGGAACCGGCGCGCGGAGAACCTGTTGCAGCGCGCCGAGAAGTGGGCCGCGGTGGCCAGCGTCGTGACCGGCCTGCCGTACCCGCGCAGCCAGCTCACCGACGCGTGGAAGCTGGTCCTGTTCAACCAGTTCCACGACATCCTCGCCGGCACCTCCATCGCCGACGCCTACACCGACAGCCGCGACCAGTACGGCCACGCCAGCTCGGTCGCCGCCTCCGCGTTCAACCGGGCGGTGCAGTCGATGAGCCGGCGCATCAACATCCCGGCCGAGCCGGACATGGTCCCGCTGGTGGTGTTCAACCCGCACCCGTGGCGGCTCGTCGCCGACGTGGAGCTCGAGTTCGGCCGCTTCCCCGCGCTCGCGCCGGTCGCGGTCGACGAGGCGGGCGAGGCGGTGCCGGTGCAGGTCATCCGCTCGACCGCGACCATGGAGGGGTGGCGGCGCCGCCTGGTGGTCAGCGCCGACGTCCCGCCGCTCGGCTACCGGGTGTACCGGATCTTCCCGGCCAGCGGGCCGTCCGCGACGGGGCCGGCGTTCCCCGCGGTCGCCGCCACCGCAACCACCCTCGAGAACGACTTCCTCGCCCTTGAGGTCGACCCCGACACGGGCTGGCTGTGCCGGCTGCGGGACAAGGTGAACGGCGTCGACCTGGTGCCCCCCGGGGGCCGTGGCCACGCCGTGGTCCTCGACGACCGGTCCGACACCTGGGGCCACCGGGTGCTCAGCTACGACAACGCCGTCGGGGAGTTCCGCCCGACGTCGGTGCGCCTGGTGGAGCACGGCCCGGTGCGCGCCGTGCTGCGGGTGGAGAGCCGGTACGGCGAGTCGACGCTCGTCGAGGAGCTTGTCCTTGGCTCGCGTGCCCGCCACGTGGAGGTGCGGGTGGTGCTGGACTGGCGCGAGCGGCAGCGGATGCTCAAGCTGCGCGTGCCCACCACGGTGGTCACCGGCACGGCGACGTACGAGGTGCCCTACGGCCACGTGGTCCGCCCGGCCGACGGAGCCGAGGAGCCGGCACAGTCCTGGGTGGACGTTTCCGGAGCCCTGCCGGACGGCCGCCCCACCGGGCTCAGCGTGCTCAACGACGGCAAGTACGGCCACGACGTGCGCAGTGCCGGCAGCGGCGCGGACATCGGGATCACCGTGGCCCGCAGCCCGGTCTACGCCTGGCACGAGCCGAAGGAGCTCGACCCCGACGGCCTGTACGAGTACCTGGACCTGGGGCGGCAGGAGTTCCGCTACGTGCTCCTGCCGCACGGCGGCCAGTGGCGGGGTGCGGGCACGGCGCGGCTCGCCGCGGAGCTCAACCAGCCCGCGTTCCCGCTGCTGGAGACCTACCACGCCGGGGACCTGCCGATGCAGGCGAGCTACGTGTCGGTCAGCTCCGACGCGGTGGTGCCGACCGTGCTGAAGGCCGCCGAGGACACCGACGACGGCGACGGTGAGGGCGGCGCCCTGGTCCTGCGGGCGTACGAGAGCACCGGAGCGGAGGTCTGGGTCACGATCGACCTGCCGCTGCTGGGCCGCTGCGTGCAGGCGACGTTCGGGCCGCACGAGATCAAGACGCTGCGGATCCCGCGGGACGCGGACCGGCCGGTGCGCGAGACCAACCTGCTGGAGTGGGTGGAGCAGCCGGACGGGCAGGCGGAGGCGGGGTGAGGTGACCCGGCTGGACGGCGACGGCTGGCAGGTCCGCGCCTGCCTGGGCGAGGAGTGGCGGTGGTACGTCACTGCCCGCACGCCGCCGGACGCGCCCGGCTGGCTGCCGGCGCGGGTGCCGGGCAGCGTCATCGACGACCTGTGGCGGGCCGGTGAGGTGCCCGACCCGTACCACGGGCGCAACAGCCTGCTGCTGGAGTGGGTGCCGGCCCGGGCCTGGGTCTACCGGCGCCGGGTGACGCTGCCCCCGCTCGCCGCCGGCGAGCGGGCCGTGCTGTGCCTGGACGGCGTCGACCACGCGGCAACGGTCCACGTGGACGGCGTGGCCGTGGCGCACCACGAGGGCGCGTTCGTGCCGTTCGAGGCGGACGTGACAGACCTGCTCGCGGGCGGCGGCGAGCACCTGGTGGCGATCGTGGTGCACCCGGCGCCGGCGAGCGAGCCGCAGGTCGGGTGCACCAGCCGGGTGACCGTCCACAAGAGCCGGATGGGGTACGGCTGGGACTTCTGCCCCCGGATGGTCCACCAGGGCGTGTGGCGGCCGGTACGGCTGGAGGTGGGCCCGCTGCCCCGGCTGGCCGGCGTGAGCGTGGCGGCGTGCCTCTCCGCCGGCCTGGCTGAGGGCGTGGTGACGGTCCACGCCGACCTGCACGGCCCGGGCGCCGGCCGGCCGGCGGTGGGGCGGCTGCACGTCGCGGTGCACGACGGGGACCGGGAGGTGGCCCGCGACGAGCAGGCGGTCACGGTCGAGGAGCGGTCCCGGGTCACGATGGCGCTGCGGCTCGCATCGCCGCGGCTGTGGTGGCCCAACGGGGCCGGCGAGCAGCACCTCTACCGGGTCGAGGTGGGCCTCGCCGCGGGCGGGCACGCCACCTCGCGAACCTTCGACATCGGGTTCCGCCGGGTCGAGCTGCGCCCCAACGCCGGTGCGCCCGCGGACGCGCTGCCCTACACCCTTGTGGTCAACGGCGTCCGGCTCTACCTCAAGGGGTGGAACTGGGTGCCGGTCGACGCGCTCTACGGCGTGCCCCGCCCGCGGAAGCTGGCGCACCTGCTGCGGCTGGCCCGCGACGCCCACGCCAACCTGCTGCGCGTCTGGGGCGGCGGGCTGGTCGAGACCGCCGAGCTCTACGCGCTGTGCGACCGGCTCGGGCTGCTGGTCTGGCAGGAGCTGAGCATGTCCAGCTCAGGCGTTGAAAGCGTGCCGTCGCAGGACCCGGCGTTCGTGCACACCATGGTCGAGGAGGCACGGTCGGTCGTACCGCGGCTGCGCCACCACCCGTCGCTGGCCATCTGGTGCGGCGGCAACGAGCTGGCCGACGACGGCGTGCCGCTGGACGACTCGGCGCCGGTGCTGGGCGCGCTGCACAAGGTGGTGGCCGAGCTGCACCCGGACGCAGCGTGGCTGCCGACCTCCCCGTCCGGCCCGGCTTTCCTCAACCGGCCCGACGTGGTGGCGCAGGACCCGCAGGCCCAGCACGACGTGCACGGCCCCTGGGAGCACCAGGGCCTGGCGGCGCACTATCCCCTCTACGACGCCGCCACCTGCCTGCTGCACAGCGAGTTCGGCGTCGAGGGCATGGCGAACCGGCGTACCCTCGACGCCCTGGTCCCGGCGGAGCGGCAGTGGCCGGCGGGGCGGGACAACCCGGTCTACGCGCACCTGGGCGCCTGGTGGAACAACGAGCCGCTGGTGCAGGAGAGCTTCGGCCACCGGCTGCGCAGCCTCGACACGCTGCGCCGGGCCAGCCAGCTGCTCCAGGCCGACGGGCTGCGCTACGCGGTGGAGGCCGGCCGCCGGCGGGCGTTCCGCAGCAGCGGGACGATCCCCTGGCAGCTCAACGAGGCGTACCCGAACGCCTGGTGCACCGCCGCGGTCGACCACCGGGGCGACGCGAAGCCGGCCTACTACGCGGTGCGGCGGGCGTACCGGCCCTGGCACGTCTGCGCCCAGCTGGCGCGGCAGGCGTGGGGTGGGCACCCCGCCTTCCTGGCGCGGGTGTGGACGTGGGGCGACACCGCACTGGCGGGGCTTGCCGCACCGGCTGGGCGCACCGTGCCGGTCACCGTGGTGGCCAGGCTGGTCGACGCCGCGGGCGTGGCGCTGGTCGAGCGCTCCTGGCGGGTGGCGGTGGCGGACGGGCTGCCGGTCGAGGCCGGCGAGCTGACCGCCGACCTGGCCCTGCTCACCACCGACGTGTTCCTGCTGGACCTGGCGTGCCGGCCGGACGGGGAGCCCGAGCGGACCAACCGGCTCCTGCTCAGCCGCACCGCCGACCTGGCGCCCCTGCTGGACCTGGCACCGGCCACAGTGGACGCTGCGGTGGCGCGGGCCGGGGACGAGTGGCGGGTCGCGCTGGCCCACCGCGGCGGGCCGGCCGCGCTGGGGCTGGTCCTCGAGGACGACCGGCCCTACTCCGAGCCGGGGTGGGCCACCTTCGACGACAACGCCATCGACCTGCTGCCGGGAGAGTCCCGGACGGTCACCGCCGGCTGGCGGGACGCCCCACCCGCGGGGCGCGGCCTGCGGCTGTCGGGCTGGAACATCGAGGAGCGCCGTGTCTACTGAGGTCGCGCCGGCGTCACGCCCGGCGCCGGCCCGCCGCCGGGCCGCCCCGGCGGCGGAGGATCTGGTGGTACGCCCGGCAGCGGCCGGCCTGGTCCGGCTGCCCTACGTCGTCGCGGCGCTCTACCCGGACGGCGGCGTCGAGCCGGTCCCGGTCATCCGGCGCTCCGGCGGCGACCCTGCGGCGGGCTTCACCGTCCGGGGCGGGTCGGCCCGGTTCCGGGCCCGGGCCACGGCCACCGCGACACCGGTCGCCGGCGGTCCGACCCGGCTCTCGGTGCGCCTGGAGGTGGTCTGCACCGCCGCCGAGCCGGTCGTCGCCGGCCTGCGGTTCGAGCTGCGGCTCGGCGCGGCCGCCGACCCGGGCTGGCTGGTGCCCGGCCTGTTCTACGGCGAGAACCGGCTGCCGGAGTGCACCCGCCCCTATCCCCGCTTCGTCGCCGCGGCCGGCGACCCGCAGCGGTTCGAGTCCACCGCGTGGGCCTTCCGCGCCGACCGGGCCGCCACCCCGGCTGTCTTCGCCTGGGACCAGGTCGGCGGGGCCGCGCTGGTCACCGCCGAGCAGGATGCGCTCGGCCAGTCCGGCGTGGGCTTCGCGATGGACGGGGCGTGCCCGGTGCTGCGGCTGCACTTCCCGTACCGGGAGGAGCCGGTGGCCTACGACGGGTCGCCGCGGCCGCAGCCGGCCGACAACCAGAGCTACCTCTTCAGGCCCGGCCAGCGGGTGCGCACCGAGCTCTGGATCTACCTGCTGGGCGGGGCCCGCCACGGCTACACCGCGGTGCTGCGGGACGTGCACGCCCGCACCGCGGCGAGCTGCGCGCGCGACCCGGCGTGGGTGCCGGTCGAGGAGGCGGCCGACCTCGCCGCGTGGGGCCTCTACCGCTGGCACTACCGGCCCGACCCGCCGGTGCTGCTGGAGACCGCGGCATTCGACCGGGACGCGCTGGGCGAGCGCGGCGACCGCCAGGCCATGCACGTCTCCTGGGTCAGCGGTACGCCGTACGCGTACGCGCTGCTGCGGCACGGCCGGCGGCGTAACCGGCCCGAGTACGTCGCCGCGGCGGTGAGCGTGCTGGACAACATCGTGGCGCACCCGGCCCCGGCCGGGACGTTCTGGGGCCAGTGGAGCGCGGCCCGGGGCTGGGGCGTGGGGTGGACCCCGGACCAGCGGCGGCTGCACGCCCGCACCCTCGGCGACGCCGCGCTGTTCCTGCTGCGGGCGGCCGTCGAGGAGCGGGCGGCCGGGCACCCGCGACCGGCCTGGGAGGCGACCGTACGGTCCAACCTGGACATCGCGTGCGCCGGGGCCCGGGCGGACGGGGCGCTCGGCGCGGCGTACGACGCGTACACCGGCGAGGTGCTCGGCTGGGCCGGCACCGCCGGGCTGGCCTGGGTCCCGCCGCTGGTCGAGGCGGCCGCCGCGTTCGGCGAGCCGCGCTACCTGGAGGTGGCGCGGCGGGCCGGCCGGCACTACCGGAGCGCGGTCGACGACGGGTTCCTGTGCGGCGCCCCGGAGGACGTCGACCTCGCGCCCACCTCGGAGGACGGCTACCTGGCGGTGATGGCGTACGTGCTGCTGCACGAGCACGACCGCGACGGGGGCTGGCTCGCCGTCGCCGCGTGCGCCGCGGACTGGATGCTGACCTTCCGCTACACCTACGACGTGGCGTTCCCGCCGCACACCCTGCTCGGCCAGTACGGCTTCCGCAGCCGCGGCGCCGACCAGGCGTCCCCGGCCAACCAGCACCTGCACTCGTTCGGCCTGATCTGCGCGCCGGAGATGCAGCGGCTCGCCGGCTACCTGGACGACGCGTACTACCGCGAGTCGACCCGGGAGAACCTGGCCTGCTTCCGCCAGTTCGTGGCCCGCCAGGACGGCGACTTCAACGCGTACCGGGGCATGGTGAGCGAGCGGTTCTACCAGACCGCCTGCTTCCAGCCGAAGGGGATGCTGCTCACGCTCTCCCACGCCTGGTGCGTCGGCGTCCTGCTCTACGCCTGCGAGAGCGCGGTCAGCGTGGCCGACAGGGCAGTCCCGTGACGGGCGGGGCACCCCGTCTCCCGGACGGCTTCCCGGACGGCTTCCTGTGGGGCGCGGCGACCTCGGCGTACCAGGTCGAGGGGGCGGTGGCCACGGACGGGCGGGGCGAGTCGATCTGGGACCGCTTCGCGCGCACCCCCGGCGCGGTCGACGGCGGCGATACCGGTGACATGGCGTGCGACCACTACCGCCGCTGGCGTGCCGACCTGGCGCTGCTGTCGGAGCTGCGGCTGAATGCGTACCGGTTCTCCATCGCCTGGCCGCGGCTGTTCCCCACCGGGCAGGGGCCGGTGCACCGGCCCGGGCTCGACCACTACGACCGGCTGGTGGACGAGCTGCTGCGCCGGGGGGTCACCCCGCTGGTCACGCTCTACCACTGGGACCTGCCACAGGCGTTGCAGGACCGCGGCGGCTGGCGGTGCCGGGAGGTGGTCGACCGCTTCGCCGACTACGCCGACGCGTGCTTCGCCGCGTACGGCGACCGGGTGCGCCTCTGGGTCACCCAGAACGAGCCGTGGATCGTCGGGGTGCTGGGCCACCTGCTCGGCCTGCACGCGCCCGGCGAGCGGGACCTGCGCGGGGCGGTGACGGCGATGCACCACCTGATGCTCGGGCACGGCCGTGCGGTGCAGGCGCTGCGGGCCCGCGGCGGCGGTCGGGCCGGGGTCGCGTTCAGCCTGTTCCCGCACGTCCCGGCCAGCGACGCCGCCGCCGACCGCGAGGCGTCGACGGCCTCGGACGGGTACGTCAACCGGTGGTTCCTCGACCCGGTCCTCACCGGCGCGTACCCTCCGGACATGTGGGACCGGTACGAGCGGCTGCTGGGACCGCTGGAAATGGTGCACCCGGGCGATCTGGCGACCATCAGCGCCAGCAGCGACTTCATCGGCGTGAACTTCTACACGGACCGGGTGGTGCGCGCCGCGCCCGGGCGGCAGCCGTTCGGGTGGGAGGTCGTGCCGCCGGCCGGCGGTGCCGAGGTCACCGACACCGGCTGGCCGGTCGTCCCGCACGCCCTCACCGAGCTGCTGCTGCGGCTGCGCGCCGACTACGGCGACGTGCCCGTCTACGTCACCGAGAACGGGGCGGTCTACCTGGACCGGCCCGGTGACGACGGCGCGGTCCACGACACCCGCCGGATCCGGTTCCTGCACGCCCACCTGGCCGCGGTGCACCGGGCGATCCAGCTGGGCGCTCCGGTACGCGGCTACTTCCACTGGTCGCTGCTGGACAACTTCGAGTGGGCGATGGGCTACCGGCCCCGGTTCGGGCTGGTGCACGTGGACTACGCCACGCAGCGGCGTACGGTCAAGGACAGCGGCCGGTACTACGCCGCGGTAGCGGCGGCGAACGCGCTGGTCCCGCCGGCTGTGACCGGCGCCGCGCCGGAAGGAGGCGGCTGAGCGGTGGCGCAGCTGTCCCTCCAGTGGCGCTGCGAGATAGCGCAGGACCCGCGCCGGGTGGTGGTCATCGACGACGACCCGACCGGCACCCAGGCCGTGTCCGGGCTGCCGGTGCTGCTGCGGCCGGGCCGGCCGGCGCTGGCCCGGTTCTTCGCCGGGCCAGCGCGCGCGGTCTTCGTGCTCTCCAACAGCCGGTCCCTTCCCCAGGCCGCCGCCGCGGGGCTGGTGCGGCAGATCGCCACGGATGCGTGCGCGGCTGCGGCGCAGGCCGGGGTCGGCCCACCGGCGATCCTGCTGCGCGGTGACTCCACGCTGCGCGGCCACGTCTTCGCCGAGACCGACGCGGTCGACCCGGCGGCACCGGTACTGTTCGTGCCGGCGTTCATCGCGGGCGGGCGGGTCACCGTGGACGGCGTGCACTACCTGCGCACGGCCGCGGGCCGCACCCCCGTCGCCGACACCGAGTTCGCCCGGGATCCGGTCTTCGGCTACCGGGCCAGGCACCTCGCCGACTGGGTCCGCGAGGTCGGCGGCGACCAGCGGGTCGCCGTGACCGTCCCGCACGACCTGCTGCACCGGGCGGGACCGGACGCGGTGGCTGACGCGCTGCGCGCCGCGACGGCCGGCACGGTGGTGGTGCCGGACGCGGCGACCGACGCCGACATCGAGGCGATCACCGCCGGGCTGGTAAGGGCCGAGCGGCGGGGCACCCGCGTGGTGGTGCGGTGCGCCGCGTCCCTGGCCGCGGTGCGCACCGGAGCCCGCGGCCGGCCGGTGGCCACCATCGCGGTCCGCGCACCTGGCCGGGTGCTGGTGGCGTGCGGCTCGTTCACCGGGGCGAGCACCGCGCAGCTGGCCGCGCTGGGTCCGCTCGCGCAGCGCCGCCGCGAGCTGCCCGCCGCCGGCGCCGACCCGGCCCGGCTGCGCGACATGCTCGCCGCTGACCTCGCCGCGCACGGCCGGGCCCTGCTGGCCACGCCGCGCGGCTACCACGCCGAGGCCGGCGACGCCCTCATGGACCAGCTGGTACGCGTGGTCGCCGGGCTCGCCGGCGAGGTCGACCTGGTGGTCGCGAAGGGCGGTATCACCTCCGCGCGGCTGGCCCGGGACGCGCTGGGTGCCGACACCGCGGACGTGGTGGGGCAGCCCGAGCCCGGCGTGGTGCTGTGGCGGCTGGCCCGCCCGGCCGGGCCGATGCCCTACGTGGTGGTGCCGGGCAACGTCGGGGACGACGGCACCCTGGCCCGGCTACTGTCCATGGTGGACACCAGCGATGGCCGCGGCACCTGACGACCCGGTGCTGGCCGGGGTGGACGTGGGCACCACCAACACCAAGGTCGGGGCGTACCGGACGGACGGCTCCCGCCTGGCGGCGCGCGCGTGGCCGACGCCCGGCGACGCCGGCGACCTGGTCGCGGCCGTGCTGGCCGCGCTGGGCTCCGTCGCCGAGCAGGCGGGCCGGGCGCCGGCGGCAGTCGGCGTGGCGAGCATGGCCGAGAGCGGCGTGACCGTCGACCGCGACCTGGCACCGCAGCATCCCATCGTCGGGTGGCGCGACCCCCGCGGCGCGGACGCGGCCCGACGCCTGTCGGCGGAGCTGGGCGAGCAGGCCGTCTTCGAGGTCACCGGCGTCAGCCTGGCGGCCAAGACCCCGCTGGCGCGCTGGCGGTGGCTGGCCGACACCCATCCCGGGCTGCTGGCCGACGGCCGGTGCTGGCTCGGCGCGGCGGACCTGGTGGCATCGGCGCTGGTTGGCGCGCCGGTCACCGACGTGACCATGGCCGGGCGCACCGGTGCGCTGGACCTACGCACCGGCGGCTACCACCCGGATCTCCTCGCCGCCGCCGGGATCAGCGCCGCCCAGCTGCCGCGGGTCGCTGAGCCCGGGCGCCCGGCGGGGCGGCTCACCGCGTCCGCCGCGGGCAGCTGCGGCCTGCCCGCCGGGCTGCCGGTGGTGGTCGCCGGCCATGACCACCTCGTCGCCGCGTACGCGGCGGGAGCGCGCCGCGGCGGGGACCAGATGGACTCGCTGGGCACCGCGGAGGCCTTCATCACCGTCACCGACCGGCCGCCCGGCGCGGCGACGGCCGGCACCGGGCTGTCCTGGAACCGCTTTGTCGACGGCTCCCGCTACTGCCTGGTCTCCGGCTTCCCCGGCGCCGGCCGGCTGGTCGGCTGGTTCATGGAGAGGCACCTGGGGCTGCCGGCCGGCGCCGGCTACGCCCGGTTCACCGCCCTCGCCGAGTCGGCCACCGAGCGGCCCACCGGCATCGTGGTCGAGCCGTACCTGTCCGGCCGGGGCGCGCCGGCGCCGGACCCGGCGCGCCGCTTCGCCGTACACGGGATGCAGCCGCGGCACACCGCGGCGGACCTGGCGCTGGCCCTGCTGGAAGGGCTGTCCATGCATGTGCGGTGGATGGCTGGCGGGCACGGCCCGCCTACCCGGGGGCGGGTCGTGGCGGCGGGCGGGCCGACGCGCAACCGGGCCTGGATGCGGGTCAAGGCCGCGGTCGGGCCGTCCGCACTGGCCGTGGTGGACGACCCCGACGCGGCCTGTGCCGGCGCCGCGCTGCTGGCCGCGCGGTCCGGACTGGGGATGGCGCCGCCGCCGCTGGCCGCCACGCCGCTGCGCCCGGACCCGCAGGAGAGCGCCCGGTACGACGATCTCTACCGGGACCGCTTCCTGCCCGCCGTCACCGGCGCCCGCTGCCCGCCCGAGCACTGCCCGGAGGTGTCGTGACCACCGCTCCCACGCCCTTACCCGACGGCGACCTCGACCGGCTCGCCCGGCCCGGTGGCGGGTTCGCCATGGTCGCCCTGGACCAGCGCGAGAGCCTGCGCACCATGTTCACCGAGCAGCTGCGCCGCCCTGCCGGGGACGACCTGCTGCTGCGGTTCAAGCTGGCCGCCGCGGCCGAGCTCGGCCAGCTGGCCTCGGGGCTGCTGATCGACCGCCGGTACGGCTACCGCCGCGTCGTCGACGAGCACCTGCTCCCTGGCGGCTGCGGCCTCATCCTCGCCGCCGACGCGCTGGCGCAGCGCCCCGGGGAGCCGGTCGAGGAGACCGGCCTGGATAGCGCGGTGGACCCGGTGGCGACCGCGGCGGACGGCACGGCAGCGCTCAAGCTGCTGCTGATCTGGCGCCGCGACGAGCGCCGGGCGCAGCGGTTGGCGGTGGCCGGACAGTTCGTCACCGGATGCCGCGCCGCCGGGCTCGCGTCGGTCCTGGAGGCGGTGGTCCGCCCCAGCCCCGCCGAGCAGGAGACCGGCCGGTTCGACCTGGACGAGGCCATCGTGGAGGCCGCGACCGAGCTGGCCGCCCTGCGCCCGTCGCTGTACAAGGCGCAGGTGCCCGGCCTCGGGCAGGCCGACCCGGCGCGCACCGCCCGGACCTGCCAGGAGATGACCGCACGGATCCCGGTGCCGTGGGTGGTGCTCTCGCAGGGCGTACCCCTTGACGCGTTCCCGCAGGCGGTGGAGGTCGCCTGCCGGGCCGGCGCCTCCGGCTTCCTCGCCGGGCGGGCGATCTGGAGCGACTGCCTCGTGGCTGGCGACCCCGTTCCGCTGCTGCGGCAGCGGGCGGTGCCCCGGCTGCGGCGCCTGGTGGACATCGTCGACCGCACCGCGCGACCGTGGCGGGCGGTGCCGGGATGATCCAGGTGGCGGCGGTGCCGCGATGATCCGGGTTGCGGCGAACCTGGGGTTCCTGTTCACCGACCTCCCCTGGCCGGACCGGCCGGTCGCAGCCCGGGACGCCGGCTTCGCCGAGGTGGAGCTCGCCTGGCCCGCCGACCCCGGGCTGGCGACCACCGCGGTCGCCCGGGCGGGCGTACGGGTCGCGCTGCTCAACATGCCCGCCGGAGACCTGGCAGCGGGCGAGCGCGGGTACGGCAACGACCCGCACCGCCGGGCGGAGTGGCGCGCCGCGCTCGACCGTGCGCTGCGGCTCGCCGGCCGGCTGGGCTGCCCCACGGTCAACGTGCTCGCGGGCACCTGGTGCGCCGGCGTCCCCCGCGACGCCCAGCTGGACTGCCTCGCCGGCAACCTGGAGTGGGCCGCCCGGCGGGCGGGCGGGGTCGGGGTCGGGCTGGTTGTGGAGCCCGTCAACAGCCTGGACATCCCGGCCTACCTGCTGCCCCGCACCGGTGACGTGGTCGCGCTGCTCGACCGGGTCGGCGCGCCGGGCATCGGCGTGCAGCTGGACACCTACCACTGCGCCCGGGAAGGGGACGACCCGGTGGGCTGGGTCGTCCGGCTGGGCCACCGGCTGGGCCACGTCCAGCTCGCCGACCATCCGGGCCGGCACGAGCCGGGCACCGGGTCGCTGCCGGTGCCGGAGATACTGCGGGCGCTGGGCGAGACCGGCTACGCCGGCGCCGTGGGGCTGGAGTACCACCCGACCCCGGGGTCGGACCCGGGTGCGGTCGCCGCCGCCGTCCGCGTGCTGGGAGGCTCCTGATGACGCTGGTCTGCCTGGTCCACACCGTGCCGTCGCTGCCGGCGGCCTTCGACGAGCTGGTCGCCGCGCACGTGCCGGGCGTACGGGTCATGCACCTGGTCGACGAGGGGATGCTCGCCGACACGGTGGCGCACGGCATGCTGCCCAGGACACTGCGGCGGCTGGTGGCCCACGCCGCGCACGCCGAGGAGTCCGGGGCGCGGGCGGTGCTGGTGACGTGCTCGTCGCTTGGCGAGGCCGCCGAGCTCGCCCGCCCGTTCCTGGCCGTGCCCGTCTACCGGGTCGACGCCCCGATGGCCGCACAGGCGGTGTCCACCGGCGCGCGCATCGCCGTGCTGGCGACCCTGCCCTCCACTCTGGACCCGACCCGCCGGCTGCTTGAACGGGAGGCGGCCCGGCAGGGCCGGTCGGTGCGGCTGGCCACGTCCCTGTGCGACGGGGCGTTCCAGGCGCTGCGCGCCGGCCGGCCCGACGAGCACGACGCGGTCGTCACCGCGGAGGCGGCCAGGCTCGCCGCTGACGCCGACGTCCTGGTGCTCGCCCAGGCGTCGATGGCGCGGGCGGTGGGCTCGCTGCCCCCGGGACGGGTCGCGGTGCCCGTGCTGACCTCGCTCGCCAGCGGCGTCGGCCAGCTCCGCCGGCACGCGGCCGCGCCGGAACCTCCGGTGTAGCCGGTCAGCCAGGCGGGCTCTCCGCCGCCGCCAGCAGCCGCTGCCCGAGAACGCGCGCCGCCCGCTGGAGCTCGGGACACCGCACGATCCGGTACGAAGCCGGGACCACCGCGAGCTGCTCGGCGTACCACACCGGGTTGCTGGTGCTGCCGACCAGCCGGGTGGTGTGCGCGTCAAGCGGCTCGACCAGTCCCAGAGCGCGGGGAAGGCAGCGGGCCACGGTGTCGCGGGGTGCGTCGATGACGACCTCGGTGTCGTACTCCCACCCGACGGCGAGATGCTCCTCCAGCACGGCGACCGGGTCGAGGTCGGCCGGTGGGCTGAAGGTGTCGTCGAGCACCTGCACCGTGCGGACCCGGTCGATGCGGTACGCCCGGCGGGCGTCGCCGGGGTGGGACCGGCACAGCAGGTACCACCGGCCGTGGCGGACCACGACCGCCCACGGGTCCACCTCGAAGGCCCACTCCGACCCGGCCTCGGAGCGGTAGTCGAGCCGTACCCGTCGATGGCTTGAGCACGCCTGGACGAGGGTGGCCGTGGTCGCCGGGTCGGGCCGGGCGGCGCCGCGGTCCGGGGCGGGCGCCGTGGCCCGGCGAACGGCCTCGGCCTGGGCGGCGACCTGCTCCGGCAGGGCCCGCACGATCTTTCCGAGCGCGCTGCCGACCGGGTCGGTGAGGTCGCTCGCGTCGTGGTGACCGTCGAGCACGGCCATGACCAGGCCGAGGGCCTCGGCGGAGCTGAACATCAGCGGCGGCAGCCGCAGGCCGCGGCCGAGGCGGTAGCCGCCGTGCGGCCCGCGGACGGACTCGACCGGGATGCCGGCCTCGCGGAGGATGCCGACGTACCGCCGGGCGGCCCGTTCCGAGACGCCGAGCTTGTCGGCGAGCCGGTCCGCGGTGATACCCGGGCTGCCCTGGACCAGCTCGAGGGCGAGCAGCGCCCGTGCCGTGGGGCTCGTCTCGGGCTTCACGGCCTCCCCACCAATCCGGAAGGAGAACGTCCGGGACGGACCCTAGCATGCTGGCTGGCATGGACCTCCCGCGCACACCGGTCCTCACCGACCAGCTGTGGTCAGGGGTCAGACGGCCTCCTCCACCGGGACCGGCGCGCGCCGCACCGGCGCGGGGACGCTCTCGGCGCGGCACCGGTCCCGGGCCCGCAGCCACCGGGTGAGCCGGCGCCCGGCGTCGATCGCCGGCTGCTCCACAAACCGGTAGGTGACCTGGCTGACGGCGAGCGCGACGCCCAGCCACACCAGGAAGCTCAGCAGCCCCCGAGCCGGTACGCCGGCCGGCACCGCCGGCACCGTCTTCATGACGACCCAGTGCACCAGGTAGAACGAGTAGCTGACCCGGCCGAGCCAGCGCAGGACGGCCGGCCACCGGACGCGGTCACGGAGGGCGAAGAACGCGACGAAGACCGCGACCGCCGCGACCAGCGCCACGGCGCGGGTCCACCAGGTCTCCCCGGGAGCGCCCCGGCCCGTGCCGTCGGCGGCGACCAGCGGTTCGGTGAAGCGCCAGTACGACAGGCTGGCGGCGGCGACCACCGCTACCACGACCGCCCAGCCGCGGCGCGGGTCGAGCTGACCGGCGTAGACGCGGTAGATCACGGTACCGGTGAACATGATCGTGATATAGATGACCGCCTGGTGCAGCGGCCAGGGCCGGTTCATCAGCAAGGTGGCGGCGGCCAGGCCGATGACGGCGGCGTAGCCGGCTCCCTGTGCCGAGCGCGCCAGCAGCGCGACCAGGACCGCGAAGCAGACCGCCACGACCGCGACCCGGACCGCGTTGCCCACATGACCGGGGACGCCGGTGGCCTGCGGGGTGACCGGCCATGTAGTGAGCAGGGCGTCGGAGGCGACCAGGGCCAGGGCCGCACCGCCGAGCGCGAGGCCGACCGAGCCACGGCGCAGCCGGGTCACGAAGAAAACGGTGGTCAACAGGTAGAAGCACATCTCGAACGGCAGCGTCCACGCCGGGCCGATGAAGAACGGCGCCCCTAGGAAATGGGCGAGCATCGTGCTGTTGGCGATGGACACCTCCAGCGTGTGCCGGAAGATGTAGCCGGGAAGATCGATCCAGCCCAGTGCGTAGAGCGCCACGACGACGAATGAGACCACCCAGAACAGCGGGAAGAGACGGAACGCGCGGGAGACCCAGAAGTCCCGGATCGAGCCCGTCCGCTCCAGCGATGCCGGGATGATGAAGCCGCTGACGACGAAGAACAGCAGGACGCCGAAGCTGCCGAGGTTCAGCAGGGTGTGGCTCGCCCACCAGAACTCGTCGGTGCGCGCCGGCGTCTGGTTCCCCAGGTGGTAGAGGGCGACGGCGAGCGCGGCCACGCCACGCAGCACGTCGAGGAAGCCGAGCCGGGAGCCTTCGTGTTCACGTGGCGCGGGTGCGCCGGCCGCATCGGTCCGCGCGGCGTCGCCGCTGGTCACCAGATCGACATCCCTGGGCGCGAGCACGCCGGGAAGCTAACCACGGGGCAGTCGGTGAAGGCAACACGCGCGGTGCGTCGCCATCCGGCCGCCACGCTCGGGTCAGCCGTCCGGCGAGACGAGGCTCCGCAGCAGCTCGAGCACCTTCTCCGGGTCGGCCAGGTGCCCGGCCTCCGGCTCCACGTGGACCTGGGCACCGGGAACGTGCTCGGCCAGCCAGGCTCCATGCGCGGCCGGCACCAGGACGTCCTTCGCCCCGTACCGGACCTCGGTCGGCACCGTGACCTCGCCCAGCTCGAAGCCCCAGGGCTGCAGGAAGGCCAGGTCGTCGTCGACCCAACCCCACACACCATGCCGGTACGCGTCGCGGACCATCTCGCCGAACACCTGCTGCACATCCGGCCGGGCCATCACCGCACGGTCGGCCGGATCCAGCTGCCAGTCATCGGAGAGCAGCTTGGAAGGGTCGACCGCAATCCGCTCGAGGTCCTCCGCAGCCAGCCGGGTCAGCTCGCGGTGCAGCACCTGCTCCCCCTGCCGCGCCCAGCCGAACTCCTTGACGTTCTCCGGGTCCATGCCGGCGAAGAAGTCCAGCCCGGCGGCGTCGAGGGGCGCGACCCCCACCAGGCACCGGGCCCGGATCACCCGGTCGGCCAGGCGAGCGGCCACGGCCAGGGCGTGCGGGCCGCCCCCCGAGCCGCCGGTGACGTAGAACCGGTCGATCGCCAGCGCATCAGCGATCGCCTCGACATCGGGGACACAGTCGACCACCCGGCGCCCGGGGTGCCGGTCCGACATGCCGTATCCCGGCCGGTCGTAGGTGACGAGCCGCACGCCCATGCGGCGTACGGCGTCCTCGTCGGGCGGGCGGGCCAGGCGCGAGCCCGGCGTGCCGTGCAAGGAGAAGACCGCAACGCCGGCCAGGTCGCCCCACTGCGCAACGCCAAGCCTCCGGCCGTCCCCAGTCCTCACCTCACGTAGCCGCTCACCCACGAGATCACACCTTAGCCGGCCGCCCTACTACAGCGGCGGCAGCTGCTGGGGGTGGTCGAGCACGTCGCGGAACAGGTCGCCCTTGTCGGCGATGCGTTGCAGGATCGTACGGATGGTGAACGCGTCCGGTGTCAGCCCTGGGTCGTCGAGCTCGTCCCACTCGATCGGCGCGGACACCGGCGCGCCGGCGGCCGGTCGCGGACTGTACGGAGCGACGAGGGTCTTGTTGATGGCGTTCTGGGTGTAGTCGAGCCGGGCGAGGCCGCCTCGCTCGTTGACCTGCCACTCCCAGCTGACCAGCTCAGGGACGACGGCGGCGACCGTCCGGGAGAGCTTCTCGACCCAGGCGCGGGTGGCGCCGAAGTCGGGGCCGCGGGCGACCGGCACCCAGATCTGGATCCCGCGGCGCCCGGTGACCTTGGCCCGGGCGCAGACACCGAGATGCTCGAAGGCGGTGCGGTGCAGCCGGGCCAGGACCAGCAGGTCCGCCCAGCTGGTGGCCCCGCCCGGGTCGAGGTCGACCAGGGCGTACGTCGGCTGGTGCGGGTGGTCGACCTGCGAGGTCCAGGCATGCCACTCCAGCGCGCCGAAGTTGGCCGCCCACACCAGCGCCGCCGGCTCGTCGACGACCAGGTACGTCTGCGTCTCGCCCGGGTCGGCCCCGGGGTTGGTCCAGCGCGGCAGCCAGGCCGGCGCATGGTCGGGCAGCTCCTTGTGCCAGAAGCCCTTTGCCTGCGCACCGTTCGGATACCGGTGCATGTTCAGCGCCCGCCGGGTCAGGTAGGGCAGCACGGTCGGCGCGACCTGCGCGGCGTAGCGCAGCAGGTCGCGCTTGGTGACCGGGGCCTCGCCGGGCCGCGCCGGGAACAGCACCTTGTCGAGGTTGCTGACCCGCAGCTCGCGGCCGAAGACGTGCCACACGCCCTGCGTGCGCAGCGCGTCCAGCTCGCGGAGCTCCTCCGCGCCGACCACGGCGGTCGAGGGCCTGAGCGGGACGGCGGCACGAGCGGCGGGCAGGTCCGAGCGCCACATCCGTTCCGGGTCGGCCTTGACGTCGTCGTTGGTCCGGCCGGTCAGCACCGAGCGCGGGTGGTCCTCGGCGCTCCACCCCTCCACCGCAAACTCGTCGCGCTTGTGCAGCAGCAGCCACTCGTCCTTTCCCGACTCCTTTCCCGACTCCTTTCCCGACCTGCCGCGGGCGGTGCGCACGAGCACGAACCGCCCGCGCAGCTTCTCGCCGTACAGGTCCACATGCAGCTCACCGGCTGCCAGGGCCCGGCCCGGGTCCGGCGGGTCACCTGCGTCGTGCGGCTGCCAGGTGCCCGCGTCCCAGACGATGACGTCCCCGCCGCCGTACTCCCCCGCCGGGATGACCCCCTCGAAGTCGATGTACTCGACCGGGTGGTCCTCCACCCGGAACGCCGCCCGGCGCACCGCCGGGTCCAGCGTCGGCCCCTTCGGCACCGCCCAGCTGACCAGCACCCCGTCGACCTCCAGCCGGAAGTCGTAGTGCAGCCGGCGTGCCCGGTGCCGTTGCACCACGAACCGCCGCGGCTGCCCGGCGGCGCCGGGCGCGGCAGGACCACCCGACGGCTCCGGGGTCCGCGTGAAGTCACGCTTGCCCCGGTACGGCGCAAGCGTCTCCCCGGCCGACCCGCTCCTGCTCGACGGCATGCCCGTCCCATACCCACCGTCCACAAGGACTACCCGATGCGGCCGGCGACCGCGGCGAGGGCGAAGGCGAGCACGTCGGCCTGCTCGGCGTCCTGCTGCTCGGCGGTCGACCCGAAACCGTGCCCGGCGTCCTCGACCCGCAACACGGTCGGCCCGCCCCGGCCGGGTGGCGCCGCGGCCTGGAGGCGGGCGGCGAGCTTGCCAGGCTGCCAGGGCGGCACCCGCGAGTCGTTGCGGCCGGCGGTCAGCAGCACCGGCGGGTACGCGACCCCGTCGCGCACCCGGTGGTACGCGTCGCAGGCCAGCAGGCTGCGTACCCCGTCCTCGGTGCTGGCGCTGCCGTACTCCGGGATGTGGACCGGGCCGTTCTCGGTGAGCTCGATGCGCAGCGTGTTCACCACGGGCACCCTGAGGACCATCGCGGCCCACAGGTCGGGCCGGCGGACCAGGGCGCCACCGGCCGGGATGCCCCCGGCGCTGGTGCCGGCTCCGACCAGCCTGCCGGGCCGGGTGTAGCCCTGGGCGACCAGGTACTCGGCGCAGTCGATGAGGTCGGTGATGGTGTTCTCCTTGGTCGACCGCCGGCCGGCCTCGTGCCAGCCCCGGCCGTACTCGCCGCCACCGCGCAGGTGGGCGACCGCCCAGACGCCGCCCCGCTCCAGCCACGCCAACCGGTACGGCTCGTACCCGGGCGTGAGCGGGACCCCGTGGGACCCGTACCCCTCCAACCAGACCGGGTTGTTCCCGTCGCGGGCCAGCCCCCTGCGGTGGATCAGCGACACCGGGACCGGCGTGCCGTCCCGCGCCACGGCGAGGACCTGGTACGCCTCCACACCGGCGAACAGCCCGCCAGCGACGGCGGTCCCCCCGCCCGTGTCGTGTGGCACCGGGCCGACCTGGGCAGAGACGACCGCACCGGAGCCGGCCTGGTAACGGTAATGTCGCAGCGGGCTGGTCCAGGACTCGATGCCGAGCAGGAGCCCGGCCGACCCGGGCGCGCCCGCCCACTCGCGGATCGTGCCCGAGACCGGCAGTGTGATCTCCTCCGCCGCGCCACCGGTGAGCGGGACCCGCCGCAGCCGGGCCACCCCGCCATCCAGGTCGCGGACGAGCAGATGCTCCCCGACGACCCGCACGGCCTCGACCACCCGGTCGCTCTCCGGCACCAGGACCGATGGCTCGCCACCGGCGAGCGGAACCGCGAGCACCCGCCGCCGCGGCGCCCTGGAGTGCGTGACCAGGTAGATGGTGTCGGGCCCGAGCGCGAACGCCGACACGCCGTCCTCCGGGCGGGCCACCACCCGCCAGGGGCAGCCGGCCGGACTCTCCAGACCGGTGGTCGGCGCGACGTACAGCGTGCAGTCGCTGAGAGCCTCGTCGGTACGCCCCGGGCGCAGCGCGCCGTGCGACACGACCGCGATCGTCCACGGGCTGCCCGGCGGGCGGTACACGAACGGGCGGTCCAGCGGTCGCACCGGCACCCGCGGGTTGAGCCCACCGGCCAGCACCACCTCATCGGTGGCCGGGTCGGCGCCGAGCCGGTGCCGCAGCGAGCGGCTGCCCAGCCGCCGCGCGTCCGGCGGGGCTCCGGCCGGCGGGGGGAGGAACCGGTGGTAGACCAGGGACTCGCCGTCGTCGAGCCAGCTCACGAACGGGAACCACACGCCGTCGACGGTGTCCGGCAGCAGCCCGCCGCCGGTCACGTCGACCACTCGCAGCGCGCTGCGCTCGGAGCCGCCCGCGGAGGTCCCGCACGCCACGTGATGCCCGTCCGGCGACGGCACGTACCAGTCCAGGCTGTGGTGCGCCCCGCGCGCCGCGTTCGGGTCGAGCAGCACCCGCTCCGGCGCGCCGGGGTCCGCATCCGCCACGACCAGCACCGGCACCCCGGCACCGGGCTCCGCACGCAGGTAGAACACCCGCTCGCCGCGGACCGAGACGCCATGGCGCCGTACGCCCTGGCCGGCACGCAGCTGCCGCAGCCGGGCGTACAGCTCGTCGCGGTAGGGCAGCGCGTCGAGGAGCCCCCGGGCGTACTCCGCCTGGCCGTCCAGCCACGTGCCGAACCGGCCCGACTCCTCCTCCATCCACCGGTACGGATCATCGACCGCCGCTCCGAAGTAGACATCCGTGACCGGGCTGACTGGCGCTCCGGGCGGTTGCCGCATCCACGCATTGTCGGACATCCCGCGACCGGCGGCGCCGTGGAAACCGGTGGACACCGCGTGCGCTCCCGACGATCGTCGGCGGCATGCGCCAGGATGAGATCTGGGACGTCGATGCCGCCCAGCGCTATGACACGCCCGGCACCGGCATGTTCGCGCCCGAGGTCCTGGGGCCCACTGTGGACCGCCTCGCCGAGCTCGCCGGCGATGGGCGAGCGCTGGAGCTCGCCATCGGGACCGGCCGGGTGGCCATTCCGCTCGCCGCGCGGGGCGTGCCCGTCACCGGCATCGAGCTGTCACCCGCGATGATCAACCAGCTGCGCACCAAGGTGGACGAAGCGACGATCCCGGTGGTCAACGGCGACATGGCCAGCGCCGTCGCGCCGGGCAGGTACACGCTGGTCTACATCGTCTACAACACGATCTCCAACCTGCTCACCCAGGCCGAGCAGGTCGCCTGCTTCCGCAACGCGGCCCGCCACCTCGTCCCCGGTGGCCGGTTCGTGATCGAGCTGTGGGTGCCCGACCTGCGCCGGCTCCCGCCCGGGCAGCAGGCAGCTGTCTTCCGTTGCGAGCCGGGCTACATCGCCTTGGACACCTTTGACGTGGTCCGACAGCATGTGGTGTCACACCACTTCAGGTTCGACGAGAGCCGGCAGGCGCGGCTGTACCGCAGCCCGCACCGCTACATCTGGCCGGCCGAGCTCGACCTCATGGGCCAGCTGGCCGGGTTCGAGCTGGAGACCAGGCATGCGGACTGGGCCGGGGCCGAGCTCACCGCCGAATCGTGTTCCCACGTGTCCGTCTACCGCATCCCGCCCGGCTCGTAGCTCCACCCGGCCCGGCGGGCCTCCCTGGGAGATGATTGACAGTTCGGCAACCTTCGATTTTCCTTGGGTGATGTCTGTCAAACTGATGCGGAGGGCAGGGGCGATCCTGGCCAGTGCAGTGGCGGTTGTTGTGATGACGGCCGCTCCCGCGGTGGCGAGCGAGGGTTGGTTCGTCCACAGCGGTGGCTACCCCGGTGACGTCTTCGGCGACATGCCGTGCCTCGACGAGGGCGCGGAGCTGAAGGCCAGCGGCGACATCCAGGACTTCTACTGCCAGGTCAACAACGGCAACGGCCTGTGGGACCTCTGGGCCATCAGGGGCACCTGGGTCTTCCACAGCCGTCACGGCGACGTGTTCGACTGCGCCGATGTGGGCTATGCCCAGGTCACCGCGGGCAACGCCTACACGTACGAGTGCCGCCGCGTCCAGACGACGGCCTGGTACTTCGACCTGTATCTCATCCTGACCTGACCTCAGCTGCCTGCCCACCTGCTGACCGGCGGCGCCGCCGGTCAGCAGGTGGGCAGGCAGTGACCAACATGGACGGGAGCGCGCTCAACGGCGGAAGACGAACCAGTTGACGTTGACGAAGTCGCTCGGCTGGCCGCTGGTGAACGTCAGGTACACGGTGTGCACGCCGGTCACCGCGGAGACGTTGCCCGGCACCGACCGCCAGGCCTGCCACCCACCGGTGTTGGAGATCGCGAAGCTGCCGATCGGGGCACTGGTCGGGCTGTCCAGCCGTACCTCGACCAGCCCGCTGACGCCCGCTGCGGCGCCGGACGCCACCCGGGCCACGAAGTCCACCGGGCGGGTGGAGCCGAAGTCGACGTTGTTGTAGCGGGTCCAGTCGCCGTTGGCGATGTAGGCGATGTTCAGCCCGCCCTCGCTGCATGCCTCGGTCTGCACGCTGGACTGTGCGTTGAACGCCTCGGCCTGGATCGTGGAGTAGGCGCTGATCGTGCCGGGTGGAGGCGATGAGGTGGTGCCGCGGTACCAGACCGCGACGTAGTCAACGAGCATGGGTACGCCTGAGGCGGTCGAGCCGGTCGGCGTGCCTATGCCGGCGAGCGCGTTCGGGAAGGCGCCGCCCATCGCCACGTTGAGCAGGATGAAGTAGCCGCTGTGGCTGGTCATGTTGCTCCACGTGGTGGCGTCCAGCTGGCCCTCGCTGACGCTGTGGAACTGCTGGCCG
Source organism: Micromonosporaceae bacterium (assembly GCA_035707405.1). Classification (GTDB taxonomy): domain Bacteria; phylum Actinomycetota; class Actinomycetes; order Mycobacteriales; family Micromonosporaceae; genus DASSUC01. Next base: position 36,362 of record DASSUC010000032.1, read on the forward strand.
TCCACGTACCACCGCAGCTGCTCGGGGTTGACCGTGCGGTCCCACTCGAAGCGGTACGTGTGGAACGCCGGCTGGCAGGTCGACCCGGGGCAGGCCCGGTTGGCTCCCAGGCCGGTCGTCTCGTTGCACGGGCCGCCCGGACTTACCCCACAGTGGAGCACTCCCCAGACCGCGTTGATCCCGTTGACGTTCTCCATGATGTCGAACTCGCCTATCGCGGGCCAGTTCCAGTAGTTGCCGCGGTACGGGGAGCCGAGGGCCCAGAACGCGGGCCAGTAGCCCAGCGCCGCGCTGCCGGTGACGTTCGGCATCTGGATCCGGCCCTCGATACGCATGGTGCTGCCCTCGGCCGGCTTGAAGTTCGAGCGCTGTGTCTCGATACGGGCCGATGTCCAGTTGCCGGCGCCGTCGCGCAGCGGGGTGATGCGCAGGTTGCCGCTGCCGTCGAGGCGGATGTTGCTGGTGCTGGTGGTGTAGCTCTGCACCTCGCCGGTGCCCCAGTTGGCCGGACCACCGGGGTAGCTGTGGCCGGTGTCGAAGATCCAGTTGCTGGACGAGGGGAGCGTACCGGCCGAGCCGTTGAAGTCGTCGCTGAAGGCCAGGCTCCATCCGGTGGGTGTGGGCGGCACCGCCGCCCTGGCGGTCAGCGCCATGGTGAGCATGCTCAAGGTCACGACGAGCACGCAGGCGACGGCGAGAAGCTGTCGGCCATATCTGGACCGGACCAGCGGTGGCGAGGTGTGGCGACGTTCCGAATACGCATAGGTTTTCATGAATCACCTTTCTGCGCGCGAGGGCGCCGCGGCATCCAGGCTGAAAGAGCGCTTCGAAGCCGCGGCCCGGGACCGGGGAAGCGTGTGAGAGCCTCTCTGGGAACTAGTTTACGCACGAGATATCGATGATCTCACGGCCTAACAAGGCCGGCGTCGGTCGGGCGTCGCCACGACACGATCGTCATGACGCCGACCATGGCTCCCCTTGGTCATCTCGCGTCACGAGTGCTGAAGAAGGTCCTCACCGGACCGTCCGGGTGCCATAGTCCAACTCTGGCTTGATGCGTGACAGATCGACATTTGATGATCCGTGACTGCCCCGACCAGGCGGTCATAGATTGTGCTTGGTCAGGTCGAGCCCAGTATCGCGTCCCGGGGTACGGGCGGCAGATTGTCAAGGGCCATCTGAAAGTCACCGTTGGTGGCCACCGAATGTCCCCACCGGTGGCCATGTCAGGTCATGATCGACTCCTTGTTGTTCGGGTGCGGGCCTCCCGCATGCGAAACGACTCGCCTTCGGTGACCACGACAGTGGCGTGGTGCAACAGCCGGTCGAGCAGGCTGGTCGCGGTGACATGCTCGGGTAGGAACCGGCCCCACTGCTCGAACGGCCAGTGGGAGGCGATGCCCAGGGCCCGGCGCTCGTAGGCAGCGGCGACGAACCGGAACAGCAGCTGGGTTCCGGTGTCATCCAGCGGGGCGAAGCCGACCTCGTCGACGATCACGAGGTCGTTGCGCAGCAGGGTGTCGATGACCCGGCCGACGGAGTTGTCGGCCACGCCGCGGTAGAGCGCCTCGACCAGCTCGGCGGCGGTCAGGTAGCGCACCTTGTGTCCGGCGGCCACGGCGGCGTGGCCGAGCGCGACGAGCAGGTGGCTCTTGCCGGTGCCGGCGGGTCCGACCAGGCACAGGTTGTCCGCCTTGGGTACCCATTCCAGGCTGGACAGGTAGTCGAAGGTGGCCTGCGGCACGCTGGATGCGGCCACCTTGAACTCTTCTAGGGTCTTGGTGACCGGGAAGCCAGCGCCGCGCAGCCGGTTGCGTAGGTTGGACTCGTCGCGGGCGGTGACCTCGGCCTCTACCAGGGTGCGTAGGACCTCCTCGGGGGTCCAGCGTTGCACCTTGGCGGTGTGCAGGACCTCGGGAGCTAGCCGCCGGATGGCGGCTAGCTTGAGCCGTCGCAGCGCCTGGGTGAGGTCACCAGCCAGCGGTGGCAGGGCGGTGGCCGGTGGTGTGGTGGTACGCGGTGGCATCAGGCCTCCCCAGCGGGGTCGGTGATGGTCCACACGTGTACCCGGTGCCCACCCAGCCGGCCGAGGGCCTGCACCCACGCCTGGTTGCGGGTAGGGCTGTGCTGGCGGGTCATCTCAGTGCCCAGGACGGTGGCGTAGGCGGCTACCACCCGTTCCCGGGCGGCCTGGTCCCCGGCGGTTAGGGGCACCTGCACGTCGATGTCGCCGCCGGCGACGAGCACCCGCACCGGTGCGGTGCTGGCAGCGCGGGCCAGGGCGGCGGTGGCCAGCAGGCACGCGGCGGCGGACAGCGCGTGCGGGGTGTTGGCCGGTGTGGTGGTGGCCCTGGGCATCAGGCCACCTCCCGCAGCGTGTTGGTGCGGTAGGCGTCCAGGCTGTGGGTGGGTACCGCCGGCAGGGCACCGGCCAGCACGGCGCCGGCCGGTGCCGGGGTGGGTGCGTTCGGGCCAGCGGCCAGGACAGCACGCACGTCCTGCGCGGTGAACCGGCGAAACTGGGTGGCCCTGGCCAGCGCGGCGGCCAGCGCCTGGCGGCCATGCCCGGCCTCCAGCGCGCTGATGTCGGCCAGGTGGGCGCCCAGCCGCGGGGTGCCCGCCGCCGCGGCGGCGCGCAGGAACGCCTCCGCCTCCTCACCCAAGGCGAGGAATGCTTTCTCCGCCTGGCTGCGCGGGCGCACCGCACGACGGGGCCTGCGGGCCGGGGTGTCGTAGTGCTCGTCCAGGACGGACACCCCGCCCGGGGGCACCAGCCGGTGGGTGGCCACGAGCTGGCCCTGGTGAAAGACCTGGACCTGCCCGTCGGCCGTGGCCACCTCGACGTGCTGGCCGCGCAGCGTGTGCGGCACCGAGTAGCGGGCCGACCCGATACGCACCGTGGCCAGCTTGTCCACCTTACGGACCACGCCGAGGTCCACAGCCGCCCGCAGCGAGGGCAGCGCACGCAGCACGTCGCGTTCCACCGCCAGCCGCTCGTCAGGCACCGCAGCGACCTGCGAGTGGACAGCGGTGTTAACCTCGGCGCACCAGGCGATGGCGGCCTGGTTGGCCACCGCCAGGTCACCGGCGAAGTCATCAGCCGGCACCACCAGGTCCGACTTGGCATAGCGCACCAGCGCCTCCACCGCACCCTTGGACTCCGGGTCGGCGGCCTCGCAGAAGTCAGGCCGGAACCCATAGTGGGCCGCGAACCGCACATAGGCGGCGGTGGGCACGACCACGTTGGCCACCACCGCGCCCTTCAGACACCCCATCCGGTCGGCCAGCACCACCGCCGGCACCCCACCGGCTGCCTCAAAGCACTCAGCCAGCAGCCGCAACGTCGTGGCCAGCGACTCATCGCGGGCAAACCGCACGAACCGCCACCGCGACCACGCCAGCACCGCGGTAAAGACCTTCAACCCGCGGTTCGGGCCCTGCGTCACCGTGCCGTAGTCGATGAGCAGGTGCTGACCCGGCTCCGGCGTCCACGGCCGGTACACCCGACGTGTCCTCTTCCACCTGCTCTTCTGCACCGCGACCGCACGGCGCAGCGTACGCGCCGAGCCCGTGTAGCCAGCCGCCCGCACGAGCGGCAGCAGCCGCTTGGCGGTGATCCGACCGTCGGTCGCCTTCACCTTGCCGAAGATCAGGTCGCTAAACCCGTCGGCCAGACCCGCACGCGGCCCGCGGCGCCGGCCCGCAGGCTGCCCGGCCTCGCGGCGGGCCAGCACCCGCTTGACCGTCTTATGCGTCGTGCCGCACAACGCCGCCGTAGCACGCAGGCTACCGGTCTCCTCGTAGGCGTTAATGATGTCCAACTCCTGCCTCGCAGTCTTCAATAGAGGTCATCCTTCGGGGCTTGTGTTGACCGGTTGGCTTGGCAACCTCCGATCCCAGGCCCCGAAGGACCCTCACGGACCGGTCAACACGCCCCCTGCGAGGTGGGGACTTTCACTGGCCACAGCTGGAGACTTTCGCATGGCCAGGGACACGTCGTGTCATGCCGGGGTGCGTCGACACTTGATGAATACGGCGGGACTGGAGGTCTCATGTCGCAGCCTGAGCAGCGGGAGCTGCACCGCCGGTGGGGCGTCGAGCTCAACAACGGCACCTGGGACCTGCTGGAGCGGGTGACGCCGGACAGCCCGCAGGCCGACCGGGAGCGGGTCCTGTACGGCGCCTACGCCTCCTGCTACCACTGGCTCCAGGCCGGCACGCCGGCCAACCACGGCCGTGGCGAGCACCTCATCGCCTCGGCGGCGCTGGCGGTCGGCCTGCCCGAGGTGGCGCTGCGGCACGCCCGGCGGTACGCCGAGCTGATCGACGCACATCCTGAGGTGATGGAGGACTGGGACCGCGCATTCGCCGCCGAGGCGCTGGCCCGGGCCCTGGCTGGCACCGGCGACCTGGCCGCCGCCCGGGCTGAGCTGGCCCGGGCGGAGGAGCTGACCGCCAAGGTGACCGAGCCCGAGGACCGGCAGGTGCTGCTCGACCGGCTGGCCAAACAGCCCTGGTACGGCCTGCGCGGTTAGCGGTCGACGGCGTCGCCTCGGGCTTACGCCGCTGGGCCGGGTGCCGGTACTGGGCCGAAGTCGTCCCCGGTGGGCCGGGTGAGCATCGCGTGCAGCTTGGGATCGGCGTGGACCTCAGCCGTGTGTCGCCATTCGATGAGCAGCTGCGAAACCGGCGCCAGGTTGTCGAGCGAGAGGGCGACGTACGCCGTAGCCACAAGCTCAGCGGCCAGCTCGTCGATGGCAGTGTCGGGCAGGAACCGGACCCATGGCAGGGCTGCGGGCAGCATGCGCCGGACCAGTTCGGCGCCACTACGGTCGTCCAGCACGCCGGCCAGTAGGTGGATCGTCAGGTCGACTACCTCACGCTCCTGCCGGGCCAGGTCGGCTGACATCAGCCGGCTTCGGTCGCCGCGTTGTGCCGCGCCACCCAGCGCTCCACGGCTTCGACGTCGTCCAGGTCCACACCCTCGGCCAGCATCTCGGCGACCAGCTGGGCGGCCGGTCCACGCGCCTCGCCGCTGGCGGCGAGACGGGCGAACTCCGGGCTCGCGGCACTGATCTTCTCGCGGGTCGCCCGCACCGCCGCTGCGGGCAGCTTGCACCGGCGACCGGCCCACGCCACCCACGCGTCCAAGGCCTGTGGCAGCAGCGCGATGTCGGCCTTGTCCAGCACGGTGGCCCGGGGGGCCCAGTCGAGCAGGAAGAGCTCGACCGCGGCCGGGCTCCACCGCAGCGGCCGGCCGTCGCGGCGTTCGCCGGCCCACTCGACGATCAGGTCGAGGCAGAAGTCCAGCGAGTCCGGGTCAGCACCGCCGCCGGCCAGCCGCCGGCCAGCCGCACTGGCCCGGAACGCCTTGAACAGCGCAGCCCGGTCCTCCGCCGTGCCCGTTGTACCCGCCGAAGGGTGCTCGGCCTGGTCCGGCTGGGGCAGCAGGGCCAGCCTGGCGAGGGCGAACGCCCGGTCGGACGAGAGTGACTCGCTCTCCGGCAGCTCAATCAGCTCGTCGGTGTTGGCGAGGAGGGAGGTGACCGCGGCCCGCAGCTCGCCGGGTGCCACCTCGCGGCACCAGATTATTGGGTCCGCGCTGGCCAGCTCGCGTACTGACGCCAGGGCCGTGGCGGCCGGGGCGCTCACGAACAGGTCCTTGGCGAAGCCTAGGTTGTGGTCGACCAGCGCCAGGACCGCGTGCTCCGGGCCACCGCACGCCTCGTCGGCGTACGCGAACGTGGCCAGGTACGAGACCTGGTCGCCGTACACGTCGCCGTAGGCGTAGGCGCCGGTGGGCCGTACCCCGGCCAGGGCGGGTTCCCACGGCGGGCCGTCGCCGTCGGGGCGGCCCGGCACCAGCTCCGGCAGCAGCGCGTCGACGGCCGCCCAGAGCGCGACCGCGCCCTCCTGCCGCGCAAAGTGGCCCAACCCCTCGGCGAACTCGGTGACGGCCTGCGCCCGGCGGACCTCGGCGATCCGGTACACCATCCCGAGGATGGTGGAGAGCATCCGCTCCGCGTCGAACGCGGTCTCCGCGTCGGCGAGGTCACCGGCGAGGCTATGGAACAGCTCGCGCGGCCCGGACCCGGCGGTGCTGGCCCGGCGCGCGGCGCGGGCGGGGCCGGTGTCGCCGGCTGGGTGTCGGGCGGGGCGCGGGTGGCGGCGGGCCTTGGGCATGCTGGTGAGCCTACGCGCGCCGCAGGCGCCTACCTGGCTACGCCGCGGTGCGGGCCAGGGCGAGCAGCCCGGCCGGGACCAGCACCCCAAGGACCAGGCTCACCAGGCTGCCGGCCAGGTCCAGGCCGCGCAGCGAGCCCTGGTCCAGGGCGTGGTACGCCAGGTGCAACGCGCCGAAGACGATCACTCCGATGAGCACCACGCTGGTCACCCGCTGATCGCGTACGGCCGCCGCGAGCAGCAGCAGGACGCCGATCATGGTGAACGTGGCGCCCAGGTCGCTGACCAGGTGCGCGTTGAACGGCGGGTACCCGGCGGTCCACCGCCGGCCGAACCCGGGGAACGTGTCGAAGAAGTGCCGCGGGACGAGCCAAGCCCACGCTCCCCAGGCGAGATGGAGCGCGCCGAGCAGCGCGAGCCCTGCGGCGAGGACCCGCCGGCGGATCACCCGCGCGCCCGGGCCAGCGCGGCGCGCGCCTGGCCGTACCCGTCGAGCACCTTGCGGACGGGCGTGACCACGTACCCGTGGGAGATCTCCCCGACCGCGGCCCGCAGCCGCCGGCCGGCCCGCAGCCGCGCGCGCCTGGCGCCCATCGCGGCGAGCGGCCCGGCGACACCGGCGAGCAGCGCCCCCGCGAGGAGGCCGCCGACCAGCAGTACGGGAGGCAGCAGCGCCTCGCCGACGCGCGGATAGTCCGGCACGGGCAGGCCGGTCACGGTGAGCGCGTAGCCGCCGGCGAGCCACAGCAGGCCGACGATGGCGGCCAGGGTGGTCAGCCACTGCAGGCCGCCGAAGATGCGCCACCACCACGGGGTACGGCGAAGGCCGAGGTCGGTCGTTGCCACCGCCTGGTCGAGCGCGTCGGAGACGTCGTCCAGGCGGGAGCGGGCCGCCACGGTGACCGCGGCCGGCCA
>DASSUC010000033.1:0-2381 GCA_035707405.1 Micromonosporaceae bacterium
CGAGGCCAGCTGCGGCAGCGGCGTGGGGGCGCCGTAGTAGTCGATCACGATCTTGCCGAACATCGCCGGGGTGGCGCGGCCGGTACGGATCGTCGCGAACTCCGTCTTGGCGTGCTCGATCGCACGCTCCATCTTCTCCTCGGCTTCGAGAAGCGTCTCGTCGATCACGTGCTCCGTCGCCTCCTCAGGCTCTCTCGGTCGGGCCGCCCAGCACTCGTCAGGGGGTGATCAGCGTGCCGATCCTCTCACCGCTGACCGCCCGCACGATGGTGTCCTCGCCCTCCGCGCCGAACACCAGCATGCGCAGCTTGTTGTCCATGCACAGGCTGAAGGCTGCGGCGTCGGCCACCTTCAGCCCACGGCGCAGCGCCTCCTCGAACGTGATCTCGTCGAGCTTGCGCGCCTGCGGGTCGGTGTTCGGGTCGGCCGTGTAGACGCCGTCCACCCCGTTCTTGCTCATCAGCACCAGGTCGGCACGGATCTCCAGGGCGCGCTGGGCAGCCACGGTGTCGGTGGTGAAGAACGGCATGCCGGCCCCGGCGCCGAAGATCACCACGCGCCCCTTCTCCAGGTGCCGGATCGCCCGCAGCGGGATGTACGGCTCGGCCACCTGCGCCATGGTGATCGCCGTCTGCACCCTGGTCTCGACGCCCTCCTTCTCCAGGAAGTCCTGCAGGGCCAGGCAGTTCATCACGGTGCCGAGCATGCCCATGTAGTCGCCGCGGGCGCGGTCCATGCCCCGGCGCTGGAGCTCCTCGCCACGGAAGAAGTTACCGCCGCCGACCACCACCGCGACCTGCACGCCCCGTCGTACCACGGCGGCGATCTGCCGGGCCACGCCCTGGACGACGTCGGGGTCCACACCGACCTCGCCGCCGCCGAAGACCTCGCCGGAGAGCTTGAGGACCACCCGGCGGGGCAGGTCCGGCGGCATCCGGCCGGGCTCGCGAGGCTCAACCGTCGTCCGCGTCATGCCGCCTGCCTCCCTACCGGCGAAACGGCGCCGGCTGTCCTCCGCTTGACCCTATGCGACGAGGAGGCCGCGGTGGGTGGAGCATGCACCGCGGCCTCCTCGTCAGCGACTACCCTCCAGCTCGGCTCAGGCCCCGACCTGACCCCTCAGGCCCCGACCTGACCCTCAGGCCTGGCCGACCTCGAAGCGGATGAAGCGGCTCACCGTAATGCCTGCCTCGTCCATCACCTGCCGCACCGTCTTCTTCTGGTCGGTGACCGACGCCTGCTCAACGAGCACGAAGTCCTTGAAGAAGGCGTTCACCCGGCCGTCGACGATCTTCGACATCGCCGCTTCCGGCTTGCCCTCCTCGCGGGCGGTCTGCTCGGCGATGCGCCGCTCGGACTCGACCACGTCGGCGGGCACCTCGTCACGGGTGAGGTACTTCGGCCGCATCGCGGCGATCTGCATGGCCACGCCGCGCGCGTCCGAGAGCGCCGCCTCGTCGCCTCCCGTCCGGCCGCGGTACTCGACCATCACCCCGACCTGCGGCGGCAGGCTCGGGTCCTTGCGGTGCAGGTACACCGCGACCGGGCCGTCGAGCACGCCGAAGCGGTTCACGACGAGCTTCTCCCCGATCCGGGCCGACTCGGCCTGGACGAGGTCGGCGACCGTGCGGCCGTCCAGCTCGGAGCCGAGCAGGGTCTGCACATCGGCCGGGCGGGTGGCCATGACGTGCTCGGCCAGCCGCTGGGCCAGCGCGATGAAGTCGGTGTTCTTGGCGACGAAGTCGGTCTCGCAGTTGAGCTCCAGCAGGGCGTTGCCGGCGTGGGCGACCAGGCCGTTGGCGGCGGTACGCCCAGCCCGCTTGCCGACGTCCTTGGCACCCTTGACACGCAGGATCTCGACGGCCTTGTCGAAGTCGCCGACGGCCTCTTCCAGCGCCTTCTTACAGTCCATCATGCCGGCACCGGTGAGGTCGCGGAGCTTCTTGACATCCGCAGCGGTGAAGTTGGACATGTCTCTCTCTTCAGTGGTTGCGATCTCGCCGAGCCTGCGGCGGCGCGGCGCCTTTGTGGATGGGCCGGTGGGGCGCTACTCGGCGGCGGCGGTGGCCGGCTGCTCGGCGCCGCCCCCGAGCAGCTCGCGCTCCCACTCCGCGAGCGGCTCGTCCGCGGCGAGGATGCCCGGCGCCGGCTTCTCGTCGGTGCGCAGCGCCTTGCCGGAGCGAGCGATCAGCCCGTCGGCGACCGCGTCGGCGACCACCCGGGTGAGCAGGGCGGCGGAGCGGATCGCGTCGTCGTTGCCCGGGATCGGGAAGTCGACCTCGTCCGGGTCGCAGTTGGTGTCGAGCACCGCGATGACCGGGATGCCGAGCTTGCGGGCCTCGTCGACCGCGATGTGCTCCTTCTTGGTGTCCACGACCCAG
>DASSUC010000034.1:0-7135 GCA_035707405.1 Micromonosporaceae bacterium
GGCAGGAGCGGTTGTTGGGGCAGCGGATGTCGACGTCGCCCTCCTTGGCCGGGGCGAGCGGCGAGCCGCACTCGGGGCAGTGCTCGGGCATGGTGAACGGCCGCTGCGTCCCGTCCCGCTGCTCGACCACCGGCCCGACGATCTCCGGGATCACGTCACCGGCCTTGCGGAGCACCACGGTGTCGCCGATGAGCACGCCCTTGCGCTCCACCTCGTGCTGGTTGTGCAGGGTGGCGAAGGCGACCGTGGAGCCGGCCACCCGCACCGGCGCCAGCTGCGCGTATGGCGTGACCCGGCCGGTGCGCCCCACGTTGACCCGGATGTCGAGCAGCTTGGTGTTCACCTCCTCCGGCGGGTACTTGACCGCGATCGCCCAGCGCGGTGCGCGGCTGGTGGAGCCGAGCCGGCGCTGGATCGACACCTCGTCGACCTTCACCACGACCCCGTCGATCTCGTGCTCGACGTCGTGCCGGTGCTGCTCGTAGAACGCGATGTAGTCCCGTACCCCGGGCAGGTCCGCAACCACCCGCCACCGGGAGCTGACCGGCAGGCCCCAGCCGGCGAGGGCCTCGTAGGCGGCCGACTGGGCCGGCGGCTCGAAGCCGTCGCGGGCGCCGATGCCGTGCACCACCAGCCGCAGCGGCCGGCCGGCGGTGACCCGCGGGTCCTTCTGCCGCAGCGACCCGGCCGCGGCGTTGCGCGGGTTGGCGAACGGGGCCCGGCCCTGCTCGACGAGGCTGGCGTTGAGATCGGCGAACGCCTCGATCGGGAAGTAGATCTCGCCCCGCACCTCGAGCAGCCGGGGCACGTCGGGGCCGGCCAGCCGCTCCGGCACCTCGCGGATGGTGCGGACGTTGGGCGTGACGTCCTCGCCGGTGCGCCCGTCGCCCCGGGTGGCCGCCCGCACCAGCCGCCCGGCCCGGTAGGTGAGGTTGATCGCCAGCCCGTCCACCTTTGGCTCGCACAGGTAGCGCACCGGGCCACCGGCGTCGCGCTCCACCCGCTCCGCCCAGGCCACCAGCTCCTCGTCGACGAACGCGTTGTCCAGGCTCATCATCCGCTCGGCGTGGGTGACCGGCGTGAACTGCGTGGAGTAGGTGCCGCCGACCTTCTGGGTGGGCGAGTCGGGGGTGCGCAGCGCGGGGAACCGCTGCTCCAGCTCCTCCAGCTCGCGCATGAGCGCGTCGAACTCCCCGTCGGAGACGGTCGGCGCGTCGAGCACGTAGTAGCGGTAGCGGTGGTCCTCCACCTCCTGGCTGAGCACCGCGTGCCGCTCGCGCAGCTCCGGCGGGGGCTCTGCGCCCGCGGCCCGCTCCTGCGCCGCCGTGACCTGCTGCGGGATCGCCTCTTCCGTCACCCGGGCCTCCGCTCAGCCGTCGCCTCGATGCCGTCGCCTCGATGCCGTCGCCTCGGTTCTGCTGCCCGCACGGTATCCCGAGGATCCGACAGGACCGCGGGCCGAGCCCATGACCAGGGCGCGACCCGGCCGGTAGCGTCGGTCCATGAGCGAGGAGCCAACCAAGATCATGCTGACCGAGCCGGAGCTTCCCCGGCGCTGGTACAACCTGCTCGCCGACCTTCCCGCACCGCCACCGCCGGTGCTGCACCCCGGCACGCTCGCGCCCGTCGGCCCGGAGGACCTGGCCCCGTTGTTCCCCATGGCGCTCATCGCGCAGGAGGTGAGCGGGGAGCGCTGGGTCGACATCCCAGACGAGGTGCTCGACGTGTACCGGCTGTGGCGCCCCACCCCGCTCTACCGGGCGCACCGCCTGGAGCGCGCGCTGGGCACCCCAGCCAAGATCTTCTACAAGTACGAGGGCACCTCGCCGGCCGGCTCGCACAAGCCGAACACGGCGGTGGCCCAGGCGTACTACAACGCGGCTGCCGGTATCCGCCGGCTCACCACAGAGACCGGTGCCGGCCAGTGGGGCACCGCGCTCGCCTTCGCCTGTGCCCAGTTCGGCCTGGACTGCGAGGTCTGGCAGGTCCGTGCCTCGTACGACCAGAAGCCGTACCGGAAGACCATGATCGAGACGTACGGCGGGGTGGTCCACCCGTCGCCGTCACCGTTGACCGCCGCCGGGCGGGCGGTGCTGGCGGCCGACCCTGACTCCCCGGGCTCGCTGGGGATCGCCATCTCCGAGGCCGTGGAGGTGGCCGCGCAGCACCCGGACACCAACTACTCGCTGGGCAGCGTGCTCAACCACGTGCTGCTGCACCAGACCGTGATCGGCGAGGAGGCCCTGGCGCAGTTCGCGCAGGTCGGCCTCTGGCCGGACGTCCTGGTCGGCTGCACTGGGGGCGGCTCGAACTTCGGCGGCCTGGCCTTCCCGTTCCTACGCGAGAAGCTGGCCGGCCGCCGGGACGTCACGATCCGCGCCGTCGAGCCGGCCTCGTGCCCTTCGCTCACCAGAGGCGTGTACGCGTACGACTTCGGGGACACCGCGGGCATGACGCCGCTGATGAAGATGCACACGCTCGGGCACGACTTCATCCCGGACCCGATCCACGCCGGTGGGCTGCGCTACCACGGCATGTCCCCGCTGTTCTCGCACGTCTACGAGCTCGGGCTCGTCGAGGCGGTGGCCAAGACCCAGCGGGAGTGCTTCGAGGCGGGCGTGCGGTTCGCGCGTACCGAGGGCATCGTGCCGGCGCCGGAGCCGACCCACGCCCTGGCCGCCTGCATCGACGAGGCACTGCGCTGCAAGGAGACGGGCGAGCCCCGGGTGATCCTGACCGCCCTGTGCGGCCACGGCCACCTCGACCTGGCCGCGTACGGCGCCTACCTCGCGGGCACCCTGGTCGACCACGAGCTCTCCGCCGAGGAGGTGGCCCGCTCGGTCGCGTCCCTGCCCACCGTCCCCGCATAGGGTTTCCGGCCAAGCTACGGCGCCAGCCGCCTGCGCGACCATGCATGCGGCGTGCGACAAACGAAGGACAGCCGTCCCGACGCCCAGCCGGTCGCCGCACTCACCAAGATCGCGATCCCGGCACGAATTGTGCAGCGCAGCTAAACAATCGGTGTCACAGATCGTGATCTTGACCGCGGCACAGCTACGGCCCAAGGAGGAATGGGCGAAATCTGCGGCCTTCGCCCCAGGCACACGCGACGGGCCCTGGCCGCACCGACGTGGCCGGCGCCCCGACACGGTGCCGGCCAGATCCCCGCCCCGTCAGGGCTGGCTCACGGCTCGTCGGAGAGCCGGCGGGCAGCCTCCCGACAGGCGGCCAGCGCCGCGCGGGCGTACTCCGGGGTGGCTCCGGCCAGGCCGCATGCCGGCGCCACCACGACCTGGGTCGGCAGCCGCTCCGCGGGCAGGCCGATCTGGCGCCACAGCCGCCGGACCCGGTCGGCGACCTGCGCCGAGGCCGGCGCCGCCGGGCCAGCCGAGGGCACCGCCCCGGCGAAGAGACCCAGCCCCGCGTCGAGCGCCTCGCCGAGCGGGTCCAACGGCCCGACCAGGTCCAGGTCGAGACCGACCGCGGCGGCCCCGGCGTCGCGCAGGAGAGCAACCGGTACGCCGGGCGCGCAGCAGTGCACCACCACCGGTACGCCGGCCGCCGCCACGACCCGCGCCAGCGCGCCGGTCGCCGTGGCCGCCGGCACCGCGCGCAGCGTCTGCCAGCCGCTCTCGGTCGGCACCTGGCCGGCGAGCACCGCCGGCAGGGACGGCTCGTCGAGCTGGAGCAGGATCCGGGCGCCCGGCAGCCGCGCGGCAACCTCGGCGACGTGCGCCGTCACGCCCTCGGCGAGCGAGGCGGTCAGGTCCCGCACCGCGCCCGGGTCGCGCAGCATCCGGCCGCCGACCGGCAGGTCAAGGCCTGCCGCCAGGGTCCACGGGCCGGCCGCCTGCACCTTCAGCGTGCCGGTGAAGCCACTGCCGGCGTCGGTCAGCGCGTCCAGGTCGCGGGCCATCAGGTCGCGGGTGCGGCGCAGGTCGCGGCCGGGCCGGCCGGCGACGCGCCAGCGCCCCGCGTACAGCTCGACGGGCAGCTCAACGAGCAGCCCAGCGGTGCGGCCGAGCAGCTCGGCGCCGGGTCCGCGGGCCGGCAGCTCGGGCAGGTGCGGCAGCTCGGGAAGCTCGCCAAGGACCAGCTTGACCGCCTCGGTGACGTCGGTGCCCGGCATGGAGCCGACGCCGGTGGCCGCGCCGGCCGGCCACACCGGCTGCTCATCCACCCGGTCACCCACCTGTCAGGCCCCCATCCCGGCGCCGGTGACGGTCGCGCTGCCGAGCACCACGTCCCCGGCCGGGTCCGGCCGGTACGCGACAACCGCCTGGCCGGCGGCGACCCCGCGCACCGGGCGGCGCAGCCGCGCGACCATCCGGCCGTCGGCCACGGTGACCGCCGCCGGCACCGGCTCGCCGTGCGCGCGCAGCTGCACCTCGCACTCGACCGGCCCGGCACCGCTGCTTGTCCATAGCGGACGCTCACCATACACAGTAGACACGTCGAGCGCCTCGGCCGGCCCCACGGTCACGGTCCGGCTCACCGGCGTGATGGACAGCACGTAGCGGGGACGCCCGTCCGGTGCCGGCCGGTCCAGGCGCAGCCCCTTGCGCTGGCCGACGGTGTACGCGTACGCCCCGTCATGGCGGCCGAGGACCGCACCGGTGCCCGCCTCGACGATGTCGCCCGGCGCCGCCCCGAGGTGGCTGCGCAGGAACCGGCGGGTGTCGCCGTCGGCGATGAAGCAGATGTCGTGCGAGTCGGGCTTGTCCGCAACGGCCAGCCCGCGCCGCGCCGCCTCGGCGCGCACCTGCTCCTTTGTGGAGCCACCGAGCGGGAAGGCCGAGTGGGCCAGCTGGTCGGCGGTGAGCACGGCGAGCACGTACGACTGGTCCTTGGCCAGGTCGACGCTGCGCCGCAGCAGCCCGTCGGCGCCCAGCCGGGCGTGGTGGCCGGTCACCACCGCGTCGAAGCCCAGCGCGAGCGCCCGGTCCAGCACCGCGGTGAACTTGATCTTCTCGTTGCAGCGCACGCACGGGTTCGGCGTACGGCCGGCCGCATACTCCGCGACGAAGTCGTCCACCACCGCGGCCTGGAACTCCTCGGCCATGTCCCACACGTAGAACGGGATGCCCACCACGTCCGCCGCGCGCCGCGCGTCCCGGGCGTCCTCCAGCGTGCAGCAGCCGCGCGCCCCGGTGCGGTGGGTCTGCGGGTTGCGGGCCAGCGCCAGGTGCACGCCGGTGACGTCGTGCCCGGCGTCGACCGCCCGGGCGGCGGCCACCGCCGAGTCGACCCCACCGGACATCGCAGCCAGGACGCGCACCCTACGAGGGTACGTCGGGCCGTAAGCCGGGCGAGGCGCCCGGACGGCGTACCGCACCGGCCCGGCGGGCCCGCTCCACCACGGCCGGCAGCGCCGCGACCAGCTCGTCGACGTCGGCCCCGGTGGAGGTGTAGCCCAGCGTGAACCGCAGCGACGAGCGGGCCACCGGGTCGCCGGCGCCCATCGCGAGCAGCACGTGTGACGGCTGCGCCACCCCGGCCGAGCACGCCGAACCGGTCGAGCAGGCGATGCCCTGCGCGTCGAGCAGGAGCAGCAGCGCGTCGCCCTCGCACCCGGGGAACGAGAAGTGCGCGTTACCCGGCAGGCGCGAGTCGGGGTCGCCGTTGTAGACCGCGTCCGGCACGGCCGCGCGCACCCGGGCCACGAGCTGGTCCCGCAGCGCGGCCACGCGGGCCGCGTACTCCTGCTGACCCTTGACCGCACCCTCGACGGCGGTGGCGAAGGCGACGATGCCCGGCACGTCCAGCGTGCCGGAGCGCACGTCCCGCTCCTGGCCACCGCCGTGCAGCAACGGCGTGCAGGCCACCTCGCGACCGAGCAGCAACGCGCCCACGCCGACCGGGCCGCCGAGCTTGTGCCCGGTGATGGTCAGCGCGCAGGCGCCGGAGCCGGCGAAGTCCACCGGCACCTGCCCCACCGCCTGGACGGCGTCGGTGTGGAACGGGACCCCGCGCTCCGCCGCGAGCTGCGCCAGCCCGGCCACCGGCTGCACCGTGCCCACCTCGTTGTTCGCCCACATCGCGCTGACCACGGCGACCTCGTCGGGGTACGCGTCGAGCACCTCGCGCAGCGCCTCGACCCGCACCCGGCCGGCCGGGTCCACCGGCAGCCAGCTGACGTCCGCCCCCTCGTGCCGCTCCAGCCAGGCCACCGTGTCCAGCACGGCGTGGTGCTCCACGACGCTCGCCACGACCCGGGTCCGGCGCGGGTCGGCCGACCGCCGGGCCCAGAAGATGCCCTTGGCGGCCAGGTTGTCGCTCTCCGTGCCGCCGCTGGTGAAGACCACCTCCGAGGGGCGTGCCCCCAGCGCGGCGGCGATGCGCTCGCGCGACTCCTCGACCCTGCGGCGGGCACACCGGCCGGCCGCGTGCAGGGAGGATGCGTTGCCGACCTCGCGGGCGGCGGCGACATAGGCGTCGAGAGCGCCTGGCCGCATCGGCGTGGTGGCGGCGTGATCAAGGTAGGCCATTGCCCCCAGCCTATCCGCCGGCCGCCGGGGCCCAGAACCGCCGCCGCCGGGCATGACCGCCGGGACCGACCGGGGGGCCGTCAGCCGGAAAGGGCCCCGAGCCAGGGATGGCCGGGATGCAGCAGCGCAAGTGCGCCGGCCAGGCGCGGGCGGCGGGCCCCAGCTCCGGCAGGACCGCGGCGAGGTCCGCCTCGTCCTTGGGCCGGCGGGCCCGGGCCTTGAACAGCAGGACACCCTCCGGCCGCAGGTACGGCACGGGCTGGGCGGATGTCGCCGGCGGGGTTTGGGCCCGCCGCACCGGCGTCCGACGCCACGGGCCCTGCGCTCACTTGCGCTTGCGGATCTCGTCCGCGGCCTGCGGCACGATCTTGAACAGGTCGCCCACCACACCGAAGTCGGCGAGCTCGAAGATCGGCGCCTCGGCGTCCTTGTTCACCGCGACGATCGTCTTGCTCGTCTGCATGCCGGCCCGGTGCTGGATCGCGCCGGAGATGCCCAGCGCCACATAGAGCTGCGGGGACACCGTCTTGCCGGTCTGCCCGACCTGGAACTGGTGCGGGTAGAAGCCCGAGTCGGTGGCGGCCCGGGAGGCGCCGACGGCCGCGCCGAGCAGGTCGGCCAGCTCCTCGACGAGCTTGAAGCTCTCC
>DASSUC010000035.1:0-27295 GCA_035707405.1 Micromonosporaceae bacterium
ACCAAGTGGATGAAGGAGAGGTCACGTGGAACCTAACGTCTGGCGCACGTCCAGCCGTTCAGGGAACAACGGCCAGTGCACACAAGTGCGCTGGCGGGGTAACGCCGTAGACGTGCGTGACTCCAAGCACCCTGACGGCGCAGTCCTGACGTTCACCGCCGAGGAGTGGAAGGCGTTCATCAGCGGCGTCAAGCACGGGGAGTTCGACCTACGCTGAACACCGCCCACCGGGCCGCAGACTGAGGGAGATGCTGTTTGTCTGGAGGCACGTGGATCGAGCGGTCGGCTCGGGCGGGCCGCTATCCGTGCACCGCATTCCATGAGGCCACCATCATCGATCTTCACCTCACTTCCTGCGTTCATGTTCGCAACATGATCTTGAAACAGCCGTGGTGTGACCTGTCCGGGTCAACGCCTTCACAGCGGTAGCCGCGCTGTGATATCCGTCAACCGGTCCCGGAGAGAGCGGGCCTCAGGATCAGTGCTGGAGCCGAGGAGGTCCAGCGCCTCTCGGCAGACGCGATTGGTAGCGTCGGTGTTGCCCATCGCTAGAAGCGTGTCGGCGAGTACGGTGAGCGCGCGGGCATGCCGCTGCGGGTCAGCTATCTCCTCGCTGATGGCTATTGCGCGTTGAGCGTCCCGGGCAGCGTCCTTGTGTATCGCCAGCTTACGCTGAACGTCTGCCCTTGTTATGAGCGCATCGCAGCGGGCTGCTTCATCTTTTGTTCGTTCATAGATCTTCAGGGCGAGCTGGCAGTGCCGAAGGGCCAGTCCTATTTCGTTCATCTCTAGGTAGAGGGCTGCCAGCTCGCCGTAGGTTGTTCCCTGGCCGCGCAGCGACCCAATCCGCTGCCGGATCGTCAGCGCCGCTATGTAGCATGAGATTGCCTGATCGTACTGTTTCAACCAGCGGTAGGCGTATCCGAGCCGGTGCAGGCTCGACGCCTCCCCGGGGGCGTTCGACGTGTTACGGCAGGCGTCCAGCACGCCGATATACAGCGGAACAGCTGCTGCGACGTTCCCCGTATGCAGGTATGCCGAGGCGAGGTTATGGGAGCAGGCAAGCACCACATTCGTGTAGCCGATCTCTCGGGCTAGCCGCAGGGCTTCCTCCCAGGTATTTATGGCTCGGCGATAGTCACGGAGGGCAAAGTAGAATGCGCCGAGGTTGCTGAGGGTGCCGGTCTGCCCCTCTGGGTGGCCGTCTTGCTGTGCTGCCAAGAGGGCCAGTTCGTGGAGTTCGAGGACGTCTTCCTTACTCCCGTAACGGTTGTAGATCTCGTGGATAGCACCCGGGATTTGCCAGCCGTGGCGTTGGAAGCCATGAGCTGCAGCCCAGCGGGTGACGGCACCGATGTTGGCGCGTTCCACCTCACCCCATCGCATGGCGTCCGGCTCGGTGTCGAAGGTCTGAGGCCGGATTCCGTCGGGCGTAGGCAGATCGGGTACCGGTGGCTGGTCGGGCGCCAGCATAGCGGCGGCGTTGGCGGCCGACAGGAGGTACCAGTCGACGAGCCGACGCAAAGCGCCGGCCCGGTCCTCAGGAGGTACTTCGTCAAGCGCCCGCGCGGCGGCGTAGCGCCGGAGCAGGTCGTGGAGCCGATAGTGCCGAACGACGTCATGAATAACTAGGTGTGACCGGGCCAGCCTGTTGAGCAGCCGCTCGGTATGGTGGGCGCCGCCGCCGCACATCGCGGCGGCGGCTTCGGGGCCGATGCTGGCTCCGGGGTAGAGCCCGAGCAGTAGGAACAGATGCGCCGCATCAGGTGCAAGCGCGTCGTAGGACCAGCCGAAGATGGTGTGTAGGTTGGCCTCTTCGTCGTCGGTCTCGGAGTCGAGCAGACGGGCGCCGAGTTCATCGACCAAGTCGGCGAGGCTAGCCTGGGACCTCTCGGCCACCTGCTCGCCGATGACGCGTAGTGCCAGCGGTAGCCCACCGGACAACCTCGTCAAGACTTGTGCTGCTGAGGGCTCGGCTGCTACCCGCGACGTTCCTACCACGCGCTGGAGCAGCTCAAGCCCGTTGTGGTCTGGCAGCGGTGAGATGGTCAGGTTCCGCACACCGTCGCGAATGGTCAGACCGCCTAGTCTCGTGCGGCTTGTAATCACGGTGGCGCACGAAGCTGAGGTTGGAATGAGCGCTCGGGCTTGGTCGGTGTCCCGTACGTCGTCGAGGATGACGAGGATGCGCCGCCCGACCACCAGCTCGTTGAACCGGTCCCGCCGTTCGTCCGTGTTGGCTGGCATGACGTCAGCCGAGAGACCGAGGGCGTACAGGAACCGGCTGAGTGCTTCGCCGGACTCCATAGCCGGTCCTGCGCCGAAGGCGTTGAGCTTGATATAGAGCTGACCGTCCGGGAAGCGGTGACGCCGTTGGTGTGCCCAGTGGACCGCCAGCGTAGTCTTCCCGACGCCGGGCATGCCGCAGACAAGCACGACGTTTGCCCCGGTGTCGCTCTTGTCTGTCAAGCTGTCGAGCCGGGTCAGCAGCTCGTCCTGACCGATGAAGTCAGGGACGTCGGGCGGCGGTTGGCAGCGACCAGGGATGACCTGACCGATAGTTGTCGTGACGGCCGCGGCCTGACCGCCGGCTTGTGATCGACGTGGCTTGTTTGTGGCTGGCGGCAGTTTGACGGCCGGCTCCGTGCCCACTTCGGCACGGTAGCGGCGCCGGAAGGTGACGAAGAAGCGCCGTGCGTCACCTTCGCGGCCGGCCGCGCACAGGGCGGTGATCCAGTGCTGGGCCAAGGTTTCATCAAGGTCACCGGTGCGGATGAACGGCTCGACCTGAGCGAGCACCGCATGGTGCTCACCCAGCTTTAGTCGGCTGTTGGCTAGGAGCCGGTGTGCTTCGAGGAACGCGTCGTTGATGTGCCTGCGAATGTGCTCGGCGCGCGCCCCGCGGAGGTCGGCCAGGGGATCACCCCGCCATGAACCGGTCACTGCGGTCAACACTCTTACGACGGTGTCGTGGTGCTCATGTCGAGCCGCCTCGCGAGACTCAGCGACCAGCCGCTCGACGCGGTGAAAGTCGACGAGGTTCGGGTCGATGTTGAGCTGGTACGCCCTGGGACTGCGCAGCGTGACCAGCGACCCGCCGAGGCCGACATGCCGCAGCGTTGCGCGGATCCGGCTCGCCATCTCATAAAGATCGGTCCGGTGGTCGTCCGGACGACGGCGGCCGTCCCATAGCTGGTCGACGAGGATGTCGATCCGCACGGGTGTGCCAACGTGGTAGAGCAGCAGGCCCAACATTGCGCGCTGCTTGGCGGCACCGAGCGGGACCGGGTTCCTGCCGACATATAAGGCTGTCGGACCCAAGATCACGAACTCCATTGGGCCGCCCTTCGCCCTCCGGCTGGCCAGGCTTTCCTAATACATCAGTGTCTGTCAGTATGTCATCGATGGCGGGGCGTCTGGCTGAAGCGTTCGCGTACTGCGCTAGATCTGACACGCCGCTGCCGAGTCGATTAACAAGCGGACTTCCAAGCTTGCGGCAACCTCGCCGCCAAGCCTTTCGCGCAACCTGTCCTTACCGGGACCGATGCGAGAGGAGGCTTGTGATGATGGCGTATGATTGGCGGCTAGTCCCTATCGGGATTGACGCGCCACGATGGGTGAGCCGATCGGGCTGCCGTAACGTGCTCATCGTGGCGCACACTATCGTCACTTGTCATCGCTTGTTCGACGTCGTAGATCTCATTGAAACTGATCCACGGGTCCAGGTCGTGTTCACCGTGGCGCCGAGCCCATTCAACCACAGCGTGCCGCAGTACCTGGAGAGGAGGGGCGCTCATGTGGTGCCCTGGAGCCAGGCGATCCGGGAGCCATTCGACCTGGCGGTGGCTGCGGCGTACTACGGTCTGGATCACCTGCACGCGCCCTTGGTGATGATGGCCCACGGTGCGGGACATGGGAGGCTCGTCCGGCCTACTCTCACCCGCGGGCCGATACTCGAGGAGCGCCCGGTGTACGGACTGGACGCCCAACGGCTGACCAACGACGGCGCAGTTCTGGCCACGGCCCTCCTGCTGTCCCACCACGGCGAACGAGAAGTGCTGCACCGCCAGTGCCCGGCGGCCCTAGAAGTTGCCGTACTTGCCGGGGACCCGTGCTTCGACCGGCTCGTGGCCAGCCTCCCCTGGCGGCCCCAGTACCGACAGGCGTTGGGTGTGTCCGACGACCAGGAGTTGGTTGTTGTCTCCTCGACGTGGGGCCCGGACGGGCTGTTCGGAAACTCGCCGACCCTGCTGCCATGGATCATGGACGAGCTCGTCGATGAGCCGTTTCGGGCGGCCGCGCTGCTACATCCCGCGGTCTGGGCAGCGCACGGCATCCGACAGGTGCGGGCGTGGACGCGCGACTGTCGTGAGGCCGGGCTCCTATTGCTGGATCCCGCGCAGGATTGGCGCGCTCTACTGGTCGCTGCCGACCACCTCATCGGTGACCACGGCTCGGTTACTGCTTACGGTGCAGGTATCGGGCGGCCCGTTCTGCACCTTGCGCCGACGCGCTCCAAAGTAATGGCAGCTGGGTCCGCCCAGCAGCTGGTCGCTACCACCGCCGCTCGTCTTGAACAGCGGCAACCCCTGATCCCACAGTTGCGGACCGCACCGCCGATTGACCGCGACGCCGTGGTGGCCGCGTTGACATCTCGCCCGGGGCATGCCCACCAGCTGATTCGCCGTACCATGTACCGGCTGCTCGGGTTGGATGAGCCGGGCCGACACCGTGGGCCGACGCCCGTGCCCGTGCCGCGGATCGACTGTAGCGAGGTCGGGCAATGAGCCGTTGCGAGGAGCCCGTCGTCGTCGCAATCCGCCCATGGCTCCCCGAGCCTCGGCAGGTTGTTGTGGCCGACGCCGTCATCGTGGTGGCCGAGACGCACACCGAGCCCGATCCGTCCGGAGGACTGTTCGACCGCTACCCTGGGCTGACGCTGGTGGTGCAAACCCATCCCTCCGGTGGGGTCATCGTTAGGTGCCGTGACGGCGTGACGTTCGCGTTTCCGCTAAACCGCGCTCGACCGCTGGCCCGAGACGCGGCGACAGCCGCGGCGGACCTGATACGCGCTCGCTGGGCCGCGGTCGTCTACCTCATGTGTTTTAGGCGGGCTCGGCGGTGCCGCCATCGATCTGCCCGAGCCGGCGCCCCACGAGCGAGGCTCGTGGTGAGCCCAGCGCGGTGAAGATGCCCAGCGCTAGGCGGTAGTGATGCTCAGCGGCAACGGCGTCGTCCCGGCGCTCGGCGACCTGGCCAAGCAGGTGCTGGGCTTCGGCGTACTCGTACTCGGAGCCCAGTGTCTGCATCCGCTCAGCCGCCTCTGCTGCCGCCCGCCCGGCGGCGGCGAGGTCCCCTACACCCAGGTAGGCGACCGCTAGCCCGACCAGCACACGGGCGCCGTTGAACGGGTCGACCTCGGTCAAGCCAGCGAATAGGTCCCGAGCCTCCCGGAGATGCCCGATAGCTTCCTCTGACCTGCCCAGCCGCGGTAGCAGCAGACCGAGGTTGATCAGCGTGATACCCGTGCACCGGTCGTTGCCGAGCTTGCGGTTGCCGGCCAGCACCTGGGCGTACATCTGCGCTGCCATCGCGTCGTGGCCTTGGTCGCGATGCAGAGACGCTAGACCCTCGTCCGCATCCAGACGACCCCGGACATCGCCGGCCTCCCGGAACCTCGCTATGGCCGCCCGAATGTGTTGTTCCGCGGCGGGGTAGTTGGCGACGATTCGGCAGGCCCGGCCAAGGCGCTTGAGCATGTCCGCCTCAGCCCACGTGTTGCCCCAGGCACGGGCGGCCTCGACACCCCGCGCGTCAACTTCCAACTGGTCCCGGAAGTGCTTGCGGTATAGGAACAGAGGCCACATGACATCGCACAGCTGCCACGCCAGTTGCGAATGCCCTTGAGCGAGCGCAGTCCGGCCGGCGGTGATCAGGTTCACCCTTTCCCGCTCCAGCCAAGTCAACGCCTCACTACGGTTGGCCAGATGGGGGAGGTTCACTAACGCCGTGACCGGCGCATACGGTAATCGACGCCGGTATGGCGTGACGATACCGTCAGCCCGTGCAGCCGCTGCCAGGTACCATTCCAGCATCGCTAGCCGCGCCGTTGTCCGGTCCTGCTGGCTGTCGTCGCTGTCGGCGCGATGCCTGGCGTGTAGCCGCAGTAGGTCATGGAACCGGAAGCGGTCCTCGGTGACCTCCTCCAACAGGTTCGCGGCGAGCAGCAGCTCCACCCCGCTTGCTGGCTCATCGGCCGGCGTATCCTCATCTATCGTGGCCAGCACGGCGGCGACTGGGCCGGGGCCGAACTCGGGGCCGGGGTGCAGCGCCAACCGCCGGTACAGGACAGCCGCCCAAGTATCCAGCTGGCGGTACGACACGTCGAAGGCCGCCCGGACCGAGGCGCCGCCTACTGCGGATAGCCCGCCTAACCGGCCGGCCTCATCCGACAGCTCCACGGCGACCCGCCGAAGTGACAGCCGTGGTCGCGCTGCCAGCCGCGCCGCTGCTACGCAGAGGGCAATCGGGAGTCCGCCGCAGACTGCCGCAAGGTCGGTCGCTTGGTCGCGTTCGCGGCTGACTCGGCTTTCGCCCACGGCTTGGCCCAGCAGTGTCACTGCATCGTCTATGGGCAGTGGTGTTACGTCGAGCAGCCGGGCTCCGTCCGGCATCAGACCGATAAGGCGGTTCCGGCTCGTCACTACCACCATGCTCGCCCCCGGCGCCGGCAGCAGTACACGAGCCTGTGCCGCCGAGTAGGCGTTGTCGAGCACTACCAGTAGCGACCTACCTGCCGTCACCGACCGGTACAGCGCTGCCTGTTCAGCAAGCGCCAGCGGTACGCGCTGCGCGGCGACGCCCAACGCCCGAAGAAAGCCACCCAGCACCTCGCGGGGATCGACCGGCTCATCCCCGCTGAACCCGCCGAGATCCACGTACAGCTGCCCATCCGGGAAGCGGTCCTGAGCCTGGTACGCCCACTGCACGGCCAGCGCGGTCTTCCCTACGCCCCCTGGCCCGCTGAGAACTGCCAGGCGGCTGCCGGACTGGTGGAGAAGGGCAGTGAGCCACGAGAGTTCCGCGCCGCGGCTAACAAAGTACGGCGACGGCGCGGTCAGCTGGCGCGGTACCGGTACCGGGGTCGCTGGCCCCTCATGGAAGTGGAGATCGCCGTGAATTGAGCCGGCCTGCACGCTCGGCCCTACCACCGTTCCCGATAACTGGTTAGACGAGGACGCCCGCTGCGGCGGGTCCTCGCTTCGTCCCTCCCGGTCGGCCACGCGCGTTCCTCCTTCCGCCCCTGTCCGTACGGTTGACTCAGAACGTCACGTCGCCGTAGATATCCCGCGCCTGGACAACCTTGTCCGCACTCCCGCTGAACTGGTTGATGACCCCGCCGTGATCCGCGGCCAGCTCAGGTGCCGCCTCACGCCAGCAGGCCTCGATCTGGTGCCGAAACAGACGATCTGCCGCCATGAGGCGGGCGAGCACCTCGGCAAGCGCGATCAGCCGCTCCCTGTCAGCCGGATGCGCCACCGCCTCGTCCAACACCGCGACCTCCTGCGTGCCAGAGCCGAAACGCCTGCGTACCAGCCGGACCAACGCCCCGACTGCGCTCCGGCCGGCATCTGCCAGCGTCTCCGCGCCCTTTGCCACTAAAGCGGTCGCGACCGCCATCGCCACCTGATCCATATGACGCCCCCGCCCAAACGCACAGTTGGAACCCAGGCTAAGGTGCGGTGAGCAGGGGCAAAATCGGCTAAAGTCTCTATTCTAGAGCCTGGTAATAACTGGATCTGGGGCGGGGTGTAGCGGACGCGGTCGATGTGGTCAGCGGCGCGGCGTGTCGAGCTGGCGCGAGCAGGGGCCTTCGAGTAGGAGCACTGCTGACGAAACCTCTGCCCTACCCGAAGGCCCATGGTGGGTATCCACCCGTTATGGCCGGACAGGGTGCACCCCCGGTGCCTACCCACGCCGGTGAGCACCTGCCCACGCAGCGCCCAGCACCTAGCCCCTCCGACACCCGCGACGGCGAGTGGCACGTCATGAGCCCGTACGTGCCGGTCGGTGGTACCCGCCAGGGCCGGGGTGGGCGGCCGGTGGCCTTTCTGGGGTTCCTGGACTCATTGACAGGCACGTGGCCGACATCGTCACTGTTCTGGGTGTTGTCGAACTTCCGGCCGTTCTTGAAGTTCACCGGCCGCAACGACTTGGTCGACGCGGCCGGGCTGGCCGGGGTCAGGCGTTCCCACCGGTCCTGCCGGTGCTTCCCGACGAGGTTGAACGCCTAGTGCAGGCCCGCATTAGTCCTGCAAGGGTCGGTTTCACGCGGCTTTGAGGGGCCGGCCGTCGTACCGCCAGCGGAAGGGTTTGGCGGTTCGGCTGTACTCAGCGATGAAGTTGAGGATCTTGCCGGTGAGGTGGTCACGGGAAGTGAGCTCTCCACGGCGCAGCAGCCGGCGGGTCAGGATCGAGAAGAAGATCTCGATCATGTTCAGCCAGGACGCGTGCTTCGGGGTGTAGGTCACGGCAAAGCGCGGGTGTGCGGCCAGCCAGGCGCGGGTGGCCTTGGAGGTATGGCTGGACCCGTTGTCGATGACCAGGTGGATCCTCAGGTTTTTGTCGATGGCCTGGTCGAGCTCTTCCAGGAAGGCGATGAACGTGGCCGAGTCGTTTCGGCTGATGATCTTCGGGTGGACCTTGCCGGTGGCCACGTCCATCGCCGCCATCAGCGATACGGTGCCGTGGCGTCGGTACTCGAACTCCCGCCGGGCTGGGCGGCCCGCACGGACGGGCTGGGTGGGGCGCGTGCGGGACCTGGCTTGGATGCCGGTCTTCTCGTCCACGCTGAGCAGCACCGTCCCGTCCGGGATGTGCTGGTAGAGGTGGCAGATGGCCTGGGCGCGGGTGAAGAAGGCCGGGTCGTCGGGGCGGTTGAGCCAGCCGCGGACCCGGTGGGGCTTGATGTCGGCCTCTGTCAGGATCCGCCCGACCTGGCTTTGCGAGATGCCGATCCCGTGGGTGGCGTGCAGGTGCCCGGCGATGAGCCGGTGGGTCCACTGCGCATCGGTCTCGGGTGGCTGGCTGGTCGCGGTGGCGATCACCAGCAGCCGCACGTCCAGGTCGTAGACCAGCGGCCGCCCGGTGCGGGGACGGTCGCGCAGCGCCTTCATGCCCCGGGTACGAAAGTGGCGGCGGGTGCGCCGCACGGTGGCCACGTCACAGCCGACCTGCCGAGCGATCGCGGCGTTGGTCTGGCCTTGGGCGGCGGCCAGCAGGATCCGCGCCCGGCGTACCTCGCGGGCTGGGGCGGTGGACCGGCGGGACAGGTGCACCAGCCGGCGGCGCCGGCCGGTCGACAGGCGGACCACGTCGGCGCTGCGGGCGCGGGGCACAGCCATAGCTCCTTCACGGTGACCATCGATTGTGGATGATCACCATGTCAGGCCGGCGGTTCGGGCCTTGCCCGGGGGACACTGGCGCACATGCCGCTGCCCAGCAAGCGCCTCAAGCAGGACCTCGCCGACGACCTGGACCACCACGCCTCGACCCGCTGGCCCCAGCTGGGCGAGGTCGTGGTGCGCTGGCGCGGCGGCTACGGCTACGTCCTCGGCTACCCCGACACCGACGACGAACCCACCCACGACGACGCGATCCCGCTGTGCCGGCTGGGCTACCTCGGTGACGAGCACCTGTGGGGCTTCGCCCTCTATGACCCGGCTACCGATACCTACCAGGACACCGTCCTACCCCACGGCAGCAGCACCGGTAGCCCGCAGGAAGCCCTCGACTGCGCCTGCGCAGTGCACCTCACAGGCCTACCAGACCGGACACCGGAACCCTTGTAGGACTTACGCGGGCCTGCACTAGTCCTGCAGGAATGCGCAACACCGGTGATCGCCGCGCGGGACGCCGGGATCACCCTGCTCGCGGTGACGACGGGGCTGCGCGCGTGCGACATCATCAACCTGCGACTGGCCGACATCGACTTGCGCGCACGGACCGCCAGCACCGTGCGGCAGAAGAGCACAACCCGCTGACCGTGCCGCTGACCGATCTGCTGGCCGGCAGGCTCGCCGACTACGTCCTCGACCAACGGCCCCGACTCGCCCGACGACCACGTGTTCCTCCGGTCGAGCACCTCGGTGGCTTTGGGTACCTCGTTGGTCTTGGCGCCCACCTCGCTCTGGGCGGCGACCACCGTGGTCTGGCCCGGCCGTCCGGCCAGGCCGCGAGCAAGTGCATCTGGTCACCGTTGCCGTCCACGGCGGCTTTGACGGTCTTGCCGTCCAGCCGCACCTCCATCAGCACCGAGTGGTCGCTGCCATCCGGGCTGTGCCGTGCGGCCTCGACCAGAGCAGACAGGCCCCGCGCCAGCCACGCCCGACCGCGGCGTCGAACGCGTCCGGGTCGGTGCTGGTGAGCACCCGCCAGATCGTGGGCTTCGACGGCGGCCCCACCGTGGTGTTACCGCCGGTGCGGGTGTACAGCTCGCACAGCATCAGCGCGGGCACGTCGGCCACCCACCCGTGGATCGCGGTGTAGCCGCTCATGCCCGCCACCGCCACCGTCGCCGCCGCGGCCAGCGCCAGCACCGCCGGCCGCTACCGGACGGTCCCGACCCTGGTCACTACGGCCGTCGCTGACCTCGGCGAACAGCTCCAGCAGGCCGGTGCACACATCCGCGACCGGCATCAGCACCGCCCGCGCCAGTGACGCCGACCCCTCGGCGCACATGACAGACTGGACCACAACGAAGCTCCGGGATGACGTGAGTCTGTGGAAGGACCCTTGTCATACCGGAGCTTCGCCGCCTACTCCGTACGCGGCACGCCAGAGCTGATCAAGCCGTAACCCGCCATCAGCCGGCACATCATGATCTTGAAACAGCCCCGCAGGTCACACGGACGGGTGACTTAGGGGTCCCCGCCCGCGCGACCGTCATCCGAGAGTTACGCTGGTCTCCCCAAAGCTAGACCCAGATGACCCAGTCAAGTATGTCTATCAGTACTTCTATCACTTGTCTCCTATCCGTACGTCCGTCGTATCGGACATCGCGGCCGCCGGCAAGATCGCTGTCGCGGATGATCCACACCATAGTCGATTGAGGGGCCGCTGTAGTGCCCAAAGGCGCGGAGAGAGCCATGTCTGCTGTCACGGAAGACCTACTGAGCAGTAGCGTGTTCTGCCCAGAGGTGTGACGGGCGGGCTTCAGTCTCGATCTGGAACACCTCATCATGCCGGGCACGACGATGGTCCGCGGGGCCGTGGGACCTGAACATCGT
This sequence comes from Micromonosporaceae bacterium, assembly GCA_035707405.1. Taxonomy (GTDB): domain Bacteria; phylum Actinomycetota; class Actinomycetes; order Mycobacteriales; family Micromonosporaceae; genus DASSUC01. The sequence goes on from DASSUC010000035.1 coordinate 11,289, forward strand.
GGGCCTACGTAGGTCGGGAACTGGGAACCAGACTGGCGCGGCACGGTCAGCGTTGCGCATAGCTGCGGCGGAGCAGGATCTTCAACACGGCCAGTGCGGCGACGGCGTCCCGCGGTGTGGGCCAGCAGTGCGATCAGCGCGGCGCTGGTGGAGCGGGTCGCCGCCCCGGAGGAGGCGGCCCCGGCTGCCGGCCGGCGGGAGGAGGCCGCCGCCTGTTGGCGCGGATCATCCCTCTGGATCCGCTGTACCGGCCGCGACCTGCTCGAACACCTCCTCGACGGGATGCGTGCCTGCCTGCTGGCACCCAGGACGCCCAGCCGTTGCTCGAATCCGCTACAGCATCAGATGACTGACGTCATGCTAGGCAGATGATGGGGCGAAAGCGCTCATCTGGCGCGTTTGGTGCAAACTTGGTGCGATCGTCCTTGGCGCTGCACCGACATCGCCGTGCTGGGACCCGCGACGTGGAGTGAACCGGCATCACCGACCGCTGGCCGCGCTGCTGCTCAACGGGGCTGTCTACCGCCTCCAGCCTGGTCCTGGTCAACGGCCGGGTAGTGGTACGCGACAGCCGCCACCAGATGGTGGACGAGACCCAGACGGTGGCGCTAGTCCACCAAGCCCTCGGCCCCGACGTTCTTGTCCAGCCACCGCAGCGCCGCGGCCGGCAGCCGGTTGCTGCTAAGGAGCACACCGCGCATGGAGGCCGGTGCAGGTCCGCTCCCGGCGCCGGTTGGCCCCTGGTAGGTAACCGCGAGGAGAGCGTCGCACGGGTCACCTCGACCAGACCCGGCCGACATACGGTCGTAGACCAGCAATCGACTCGCCGCTGCCGGGCGGACCGGGTGTGCTACCTGCGTCAGCGTCCGGTATCAGCGTCGGACGGGGCTACCATCCAAGGTCGTGGGCGGGGCTGCCCACATGCTGGAGGCAACCGCGGTGACCGGGCGATGGTTGGTGGCTGGCCATGGCGGGTGGGCTGGTCGGCCCATGGTGGGCCCTGCTGGTGCCCACCATGGTACTGCTGCACCGTTGTGGCGCCGGCCGGCGGTGGACCTCACGGTCGATGGGGGCGTACGGGGTGGCGGCCACCACGGTGCTGCACGCAGTGCTGGTCTGGCGGGTTCCCCCGCACCACGCTCACAGCCGGGGCGGTGCTGGCCGCGGTAGCAGCCCCACTGGCCGTGATGGACCTAGCCGTGCGGCGACTACCGGACCGCTCGTGCTACCGGCCTACCCGACCGGCATCGTCGGGCTGGCCGCAGTGGCGGCGGCGACCGGGCAGTGGGCGGCCCTGGTACGGGCGGTGCTGGCCGCGGTGGTGCTGGGCGTGGTGTTCCTGCTCGCCGCGGTCGCGGCCAACGGGCGGCTCGGGCTCGGCGATGCCAGCTCGCCGGGCTGACCGGCCCGCTCACCGGCGCACACGGCTGGGCCAGCGCGGCCCTGGCCCCACTGGCCGCGTTCACCCTGGCCGCCCTGGAGGGCCTGGCCCTGCTGCTGGCACGGCGGGTCACCCTCGGCTCGTCCCTGCCACTGGGACCATTCCTGCTCACCGGCGCGTTCCTTGCCGTCCTGCGGTGGGACAGCCCGCCCTTCGCAGCAGAAGCTGAGCCACCCCGGGGGACAGTGGAGGCCCTGATGCCAGGATGATCTTCCTGGTGGAAGGGAGAACGGTCGATGGCTCCTCCGAGGAAGTACCCGCAGGAACTACGTGATCGGGCGGTGCGGCTGGCGCGTGAGTCGGATCGGCCGCTTGCCCACGTGGCGCGGGATCTGGGCGTGCGTCCGGAGGCGTTGCGTAGCTGGGTGCGTCAGGACGAGGCTGATCGTGGCGAGCGAGCCGACCAGCTGTCCACCGTGGAACATGAGGAGCTCAAGCGGCTGCGGGCGGAGAACGCTGAGCTGCGCCGGGCCAATGAGATCCTGAAGGCGGCGTCTTGATATGCGGGTGACCTGTCGGGGGTCACGCCAGTTTCGTGCTGGTAGTGCTCTTCGATCGAAGGGGAGACTCGCCATCAACATTATGATCTTGTCGTTGGTTCGGGCGGCGGACGGTGTGCCGCAGCTCGGGCATGGGCTTCTGGATGAGTACCTGCGGTTCGTCGCTGCGCGGGCACGGCCGAACACCGTGTCCGCGCAGGCGTTCGATCTGAAGGTGTTCTTCACGGTCGTGGTCAAGGAGCCGGCCGAGGTGACCACGGCTGATGTGCTTGGTTTCATCGAGGCTCAGCGGGCGCCGCGCCGGGGTGGCAACGTGGTCCGGCTGGCCGACGGCGAGGCGGGGTTGGCCGCTTCGACGATCAAGCGCCGGTTGGCGAGCATGTCGGGGCTGTTCGGGTACCTGAACGCGCGGGGGCTGGTGGCGGCCAACCCAGTCCCGCGAGGGCTGGCCACTCGGCGTGCGGGCCGTCGCGGTGTGCCGTTGATTCGGGTGCCGCGGCTGCTGCCGCGGGTGCTGACAGCGGCGGAGGCCGCGGCGCTGCTGGCGGCGTTGCGCACGTGGCGGGACCGGGCGATGGTCGAGTTGATGCTGCTGGCCGGGTTGCGCCGTTGCGAGGTGCTCGGGCTGGCGTTGGCCGAAGTCCGCCCCGGGGAACGGCGGGTGTTCATCGCCGAGGGCAAGGGCGGCAGCCAGCGCATCGTTCCGGTCGCCTCCCCGTTCTTCGTGTCGTTGGCGTCATATCTGGAGCGTGAACGCCCGGCGGAATCGTTGACGGACAAGGTGTTCGTCGTGCTCAAAGGGGCACCGCCGCGGTCAGCCGCTGAGCGCCGACGGGCTTGATGAGATCCTCGACGGTGCCCGCGGCCGGGCTGGCCTGGCGCACGCGACGTGTCACGAGCTGCGCCACACGTGTTTCACCCGGCTGCGGGAGGCGGGCATGGCCCTGGAGGCCATCCAGGCCCGGGCCGGGCACCGGTCGGTCGAGACGACCCGGGTCTACCTGCACTTGGCGGCCGATGGGTGGCTGGCCGAGGAGTACCGCAAGGCGATAATTTGCTCAACGGAGAAGGTGGTCGACGGCACGGGGATCAGCGCATCCGAGGTCATCTCGAACAAGGGCACCCAGTCATTGTCGACCCGCTGCCGGCCCCGGTAACCAGGTATCGGTGCCTGCCGCTCCGCCGCCCGGTGGACTCGACACACCGCCAACCGGCGCGGCGCGGCGTAGCCGTCACCAATCCGACCAAGATCCGGACGGAGCCGCACGTACCAGCACGCCGCCGCAAACCCCAGCACAAACTATTCCGGAACAGACGAGCACCCCAGGAGCACCTGAGGTCCACAGTGGACGAATCTTGAAAGGCGCCCGACCCGCGTTATCGCAGGTCAGGCGCCTGATGATGTTGCGCGCCCGAAGGGATTCGAACCCCTAACCTTCTGATCCGTAGTCAGATGCTCTATCCGTTGAGCTACGGGCGCAGGTGCCTGCCCAGTCTACATACTGGCTTCAGCGCGGAGGCTCCGGGATTCGAACCCGGGAGGGGCTTTAGACCCCAACCGCATTAGCAGTGCGGCGCCATAGACCGAACTAGGCGAAGCCTCCTGGGCGGGCCGAAGGACCCGGACCGCCGCTGATCGAGGATACAGGGCACCGGCCGTACGCAGCAAAGCCCCTGCCGGCACGGGCGGCGCCCGGTCGCCCTCAGTCCGTTGATCTTTCTCCTCGGCGGACCACGCCGGCAGGACCGCGGCGTGATCCCACCTCAGCGGGCCGCCGGGCGCACAGCGGAAGCGGGTCCTCCCGGACTCGGTACGCCACGCGGCGCAACACCGAGCGATCATGGGTTTGTCCAGCTAGCCTCGGGCCGCATGGGCGCCCGCAACCCCGAGGACGGCACTTCGGCTGGCCGCGTTTCTGGGAAGACCCCGGCAAGCCAGCCAGCCGCCGCCAAAAAGGCCAGTTCCACCAAAGTCACTACGCCCTCCCCGAAGGCCGCGCCGGCCAAGGCTACGCCGCCGAGGGCGGGCACGGTGACCAGCAGGGTCGACCCTGCTCCGAGAGGCCCGGCCGCCGGGCAGAGCAGCGGGCAAGGCAGCGCGGCGAACAACGACACCGGACCAGCGAAGGCGGCGACCCCTCGCCGGGCCGTACCACCGGCGAGCTTCCTCGCGCCACCGGATCCAGCGGACATCGGGCGTGCCTCAGCCGCGCGTGCCCGTCAGGCTCCGGCGCGGGCCGAAGGCCCGGTCCAGGCTCGGCGCGGTAGGGCCGCACCGGCCAGGACACCTGGCGAGGATGCCGCCCCGACCAGAGCTGGGCGCACCGGCACTGCACCTCAGGTGAAAGCTGGAGAGGTATCCGGCACCGAGCAGGCCGCGGAGCAAGCGACGGCACCGACGGAAACCGCCAGCTCCACGCAGGCACCGGTCCAGGAGCCGGCCGCCAGGATGGCGAAGAAGACGACAGCCAGTAAGAAGGCCGCGGCTACAACGGCGGCCACCCAGGCCAGGGCCACCACGGCAGCGAAGAAGACCGCCCCGGCCCTTGACGCCACCCCAGCCGGTGGCGCCACCGCGGCCGGGAGCACCACTGCAGCGGGCGATGAGGCTGCGACCGGCGGGAACACCGCCGCCTCGGGACATAGCACGCCCGCCAAGCGGACGTCTCGGGCCGTGACGGCTAGCGATGAGGCCGTGCCGGCGAAGAAGGCGGCTGCGGCGAAGAAGACGACGCCGGCTAAGAAGGCGACGCCGGCTAAGAAAACAGCAGCAGGCACCAAGGCGGCGCCCGCGAAGAAGGCAGCGCATGCCGCGGGGACACCACCGGCCGCCAAGACCACGCGGGCGACAAGGGCGACCCCGGCAACAGGAGCGACCCCGGCAACAGGGGCGACCGCGGCAAAGAAGGCGCCCGCCGCAAAGAAGGCGGCAGCACAGAAGGCGGCAGCGGCAGAGAAGGCAACCCGGGCGGCCACGGCCGTGCACGTGCCAGCAGGGACCCAGCCGGTGACAGGCCCAGCGCCCGAACCGGTCGCGGCCCAGCCAGTTGGGACCGTAGGCACCGCCCCGGAGCCAGCTGAGCGCGCGGACGCGCGACCCCGTACCGGGGCAGAGTTGGTGCCCGCGGCGGGCGGGGGCGGCGCGGTGGCCGAGCTCCTCGCGCGCATTACCGCCCAGCCCGCCGCAGCGCCGGAGCTGCTGGCCCAGACGGCGGTGACCGAGTACGGACCGCAGGCACAGGCGTGGGCCGAAAGGCTCCGGGCGACCTATCCGGGTGCTCCGGCCGACGGGCTGGCACGGCTGGCCGCGCAGCGTTACACGCGGCTGGCCCGCAGCGCCGGCGCGGCAGCGGTGCTGGGCGGGCGACTCGGGCCGGTGGCCGGTGCCGGGGTGCTCGGCATGCTCCAGGCGCGCGTGGTGCTGCATATCGCCGCGGCGTACGGCGTGGACCCGACCGCACCCGAACGGGTCCCGGAGCTGCTGGCGCTGGCCAGCACGTTCCGCGGCGCCGACCAGGCCGGCCCGGCGGCGAGCGACCGGGCTACGGTCACGGCCCGTGCCGCAACCAGGGCCGGTACGGATACCGGCAGGGCCACCGAGCCGGGTGCGGCGATCGAGTCGGCCGCAGCGGCGGACGCGCGATCGGCCACCCAGGACCGGTCGACGCTCCCAGAGACGGGGCCGACGGCTGGCGCCTGGCGCGCAGCGGCGCCGCTACTCAGGTCGGCTGGGACATGGATGATGTGGCAGGCGGCCGGCCGCCTGCTGCCCGGTGCGGGCGTGCTGCTGGGCGCGCACAGCAGTGCCGACGCGGTCCGGCGGTTGGCGGTCCGGGCAGCGGGCTACTACCGCACCGCACCGCGAGCCACACTCAACCAACCGGGAGCACTCCTGCGCGTCGACCCCACCCAACCCCGCTGGCCATGACCAACGGCCACCAGGCCCCATGTGCGAACGACGGGGCGTGCGGGCATCAGTCGTCATCGGGCTCGACCAGGTGCCGGAACGCGCGCAGGTGCTCCAGCGACTCGCCCCGGGAAGCCCGCCAGGCCCACTCCCGCCGGATCGCCGAGCTGAAGCCGATCTCGAGCATCGTGTCGAAGGACTCGTCGGCGTAGGTGAGCACGGCTCCGAGCAGCCGGTCCAGCTCCTCCTCGGTGACCGCGTGCAGGGAGACCCGCCCGGTCAGGTAGACGTCGCCGTTGGCGTCGATGGCGAACGCCACTCCGTACATACGGGCGTTGCGCTGCAGCAGCCACGCCCACAGCTCCTCGCGGCGCTCGTCGGGCTGGCGCATGACGAAGGCCTCGATGCGCAGCGCGTGCTCGCCCACGATGAGGTTGCAGACGGTCTTCAGCTTGTGGCTGCCGGGCAGGGTGACCGCGTACGACCACTGGGCCGTCCGCTCGCAGGGCAGCTCACGCGCTGCACACACCGCCTCGATGAGCGCACCGACCTCCGCCCGGGTCACCACGCCGCCACCCGGGTCACCACGCCGCGCCGGCCAGCTCGGTGGCGAGCCGGCTGCGGTGCTCAGCCACCGTGTCCCGGTAGACCGCGAGCAGCCCGGCCGCAGTGCGCGACCAGGAGAACTGGCGCGCATGGGCCACGGCTCCGCGGGCCAGCTCGGCCCGCCTGGCGTCGCTGGCCAGCAGGTTGCACAGGACCGCGGCCCAGCAGGCTGGGGCGTGCCCATCGACCAGCACACCGGACACGCTGTCCCGCACAGCGGTCACCAGCCCGCCCACCGCGGCCGCGACGACCGGCGTACCGCAGGCCTGCGCCTCGAGGGCGACCAGGCCGAACGACTCGTTGTAGCTGGGCACGGCGACCAGGTCGGCGGCGCGGTAGAGGTCGGCGAGGGCCGCGCCCTCCTGCGGGGGCAGGAACCGGACCGCACCGGCCAGCCCGAGCTCGGATGCCAGCTCGATGAGGGCGGTGGGGCGCTCCAGCCCGCTGCCGCTGGGGCCGCCGACGACCACCACGGTCAGCCGCCGGCACAGGTCGGGATCCTGCGCGCGCAGCTCGGCAGCCGCCCGCAGCAGCACGTCCGGAGCCTTGAGCGGCTGGATCCGCCCGACGAACGCGACGACGTACCCCCGCGGTGGCAGGCCGAACCGGCGGCGGGCGGCGACCCGCGCCGCAGCCTCGCGCCCGGCGGCCGGTGGCGTGAACCGGTCCAGGTCGACGCCGGGCTCGACCACGGTGACCCGGTCCGGGTCCGCGCCGTAGAGGTCGACCAGCTCCCGGGCCTCGGCCGGGGTGTTGGCGACGAGCCGGTCCGCCTCGCCCACCACCTGCTCCTCGCCCACCACCCGGGACACCGGCTCGGGCTTGTCCCCGGTCGCCAGCTGCGCGTTCTTCACCTTGGCCAGGGTGTGCGCGGTGTGCACCAACGGCACGCCCCAGCGGTCCTTGGCGAGCCAGCCGACCTGCCCGGACATCCAGTAGTGCGAATGGACCAGGTCATACCACCCCGGCGGTCGGGCGGCCTCGGCGCGCAGCACGCCGTTGGTGAACGCGCACAGCTGCGCGGGCAGGTCCTCCTTTGCCAGGCCCTCGAAGGGGCCGGAGATGACGTGGCGCACGTGCACCCCGGGCGCCATCTCTACGCAGGGCGGCAGGTCGCTGGCTGTGGCCCGGGTGAAGACCTCGACCTCGACGCCGGCCTCGGCCAGCCGTTTGGCCACCTCGACGATGTAGACGTTCATGCCGCCGGCGTCCCCGGTGCCGGGCAGGTGCAGCGGTGAGGTGTGCACGGAGAGGGTCGCGATGCGCCGGGGGGTGGACGAAGCCGGACCCCGGTGCCGCCGCATCGGAAGGACGGTGCCAAACCCGACCACATCAGCTCCTTTCGCCACAGCCCAGCCCACCCCACGCCGGGGTCACCACGCGAGTCAACCCCTTTGCCGTCAGCCATCTTCCCCATCTGGTACGACAAAAGTCCGCTCCAGCAAAGCGCTTACGTGACGAATGTCTCCTGCCGTCCCGTTAGCAGGCCCCAGCCGACCCCGGTTGCCCACCGGACCGCCGCGCGTGCTGTCCTAGCACCATGACGGACGCCTCGATCGCCGTGGTGACCGGCGCCTCCAGCGGGATCGGCGCGGCGACCGCCCGCCGGCTGGCCGCGGAGGACTTCCACGTCGTCGCCGCCGCCCGCCGGCTGGACCGCCTCGACGCCCTGGTGGCGGAGATCGCCGGAGCGGGTGGAGCGGCGACCGCGGTGCGCTGTGACGTCGCCTCGGACGCGGACGTGGCGGCGCTCGCCGCGGCGGCCACCGGGCTCGGCGGGCCGGTGGAGCTGCTCGTCAACAATGCCGGGATGGCCCGGGGCCTGGAGCCGGTGGAGTCGTCCGCGGTGGCCGACTGGCAGCTGATGTACGAGGTGAACGTGCTCGGCACGCTGCGCGCCACGCAGGCCCTGCTGCCGGCCCTGGAGGCGTCCGGCCGGGGCACCGTGGTTGTCCTCAGCTCGACCGCCGGCCTGATCGTGTACGAGGGCGGTGGCGGCTACACCGCCGCCAAGCACGCCCAGACCGCGCTCGCCGAGACCCTGCGGCTGGAGCTGTGCGGGCGCCCGGTGCGGGTGGTGGAGATCGACCCCGGCATGGTGAGGACCGACGAGTTCTCGCTGGTGCGCTTCGGCGGGGACGAGCAGCGGGCAGCCTCGGTCTACGCGGGTGTGGCCGAGCCGCTGACCGCGGAGGACATCGCGGACTGCATCGCCTGGTGCGCCACCCGCCCGCACCACGTCAACGTCGACCGCCTGGTGGTCCGCCCGCTGGCCCAGGCCGCCCATCACAAGGTGCACCGGGTCCTATGAGCCCCGACCCCCGGGGGACCGTCACCCGGGGCACGACGAACCCCAACCGGCTGCGCCGGGTGGACCGCTGGATCATCGCGAGCTGCGGCGACACCCTACGCGCCGCCGCCGACCCGCTCGTCGTCGACCTGGGGTACGGCGCCACCCCGGTGACCACTGTGGAGCTGCACACCCGGCTGGTGGCCGCGGTACGACCCGATGTGCGGGTGGTCGGCCTGGAGATCGATCCGGTACGGGTCGCCGGCGCCCAGCCGGCGGCCGACCCGCCGCGGCTGGAGCTCCGCCGCGGCGGCTTCGAGCTGGCCGGCCTGCGCCCGGTGGTGATCCGCGCGATGAACGTGCTACGGCAGTACCCGCAGGCGGAGGTGACCGAGGCGTGGCAGGCCATGGCCGGCCAGCTCGCGCCGGGTGGGTGGCTCGTCGAGGGCACCTGCGACGAGCTGGGCCGGCTGGCGGCCTGGGTCGCGCTGCGGCCCGACGGGCCGGTCTCGCTCACCCTCTCCGTCAAGCTGTCCACGTTGGACACGCCAGGGACTGTCGCGGAGCGGCTGCCCAAGGCCCTGATCCACCGCAACGTGCCCGGCGAGCAGGTGCACGAGCTGCTCACCGCGCTGGACCACGCCTGGCAGGTGGCGGCCCCGTTCGCCGGGCTCGGCGCCCGGCAGCGCTGGCTGCGCACGGTAGCCGCGGTACGCGACGCGGGCTGGCCGGTGCTCGACCGCCCCGCCCGCTGGCGCCTCGGCGAGGTCACCATCGCCTGGCGAGCCGTAGCCCCCGCGAACGCGTCCGCCGGCACGTGAGGGCAGGCGGCACTGGGAACACCCGCCTCGCCGTCCGCGGCCTGACCGGGCAGTCACAGCTCGCAGTTGACCAGCACCGGCTCGGGATGCAGCCACACGCCGAAGCGGTCCCGCACCCCGTCCCGGATCTCCCGGGCCAGCTCCAGCAGGGCAGCTGTCGTGCCTCCGCCGCGGTTGGTCAGGGCGAGCGTGTGCTTGGTCGAGATGCCCACGCCGTTGCTGTGGCCGTACCCCTTGGTGAAACCCGCGTGCTCGATGAGCCAGGCGGCGCTGACCTTGACCCCGCCGTCGGGCGCCGGCCACGAGGGTGGCCGGCCGCCCTCGGGGAGGCGGCCGTGCAGCGCGGCGTAGGCGGCCGCGTCCAGCACCGGGTTGGTGAAGAACGACCCGACCGAGTACGTGTCCGGGTCGCGCTCGTCGAGCACCATGCCCTTTCCGGCGCGCAGCGCCAGCACGGCGGCGCGCACGTCGGCCAGGGGCGCGGTCCCGCCGGGCGGGATGTCCAGGGCCCGGGCCAGCTCGGCGTAGCGGACCGGCATGGACTCGCCGGACACCCGGAGCCGGAAGTCGACGGAGAGCACCAGCGCCCGGTCGGAGTGCTTGAAGACACTGGTGCGGTAGGCGAACCCGCAGGCGGCGGGCGGTAGCACCAGCACCTCGCCGGTCAGGCGGTCGTAGACGCGGACCGACTCGATCGTCTCGGCGACCTCCTGGCCGTACGCGCCGACGTTCTGGATCGGGGTGGCCCCGGCCGAGCCCGGGATGCCGGACAGGCACTCGAGACCGGCCCAGCCGGCCGCCACGGTCGCCGCCACCACGTCGTCCCACTCCTCGCCGGCCTGCACCGACAGGAGCACGCTCGCCCCGTCGCGCCGCTGCGCCAGGCCGGTCGAGCGCACCAGCAGCACCGTGCCGGGAAACTCGCCGTCGCCGATGACCACGTTGCTGCCACCGGCGAGGACGAGCACCGGCCCACCTGCCGCATACGCCTCCCGCGCGATCCGTACCATGTCCTCGGCACTGCTGGCGTGGAGTACGCGCGGGGCCGGGCCGCCCAGCCGGAGCGTGGTGTAGTCCGCCAGCCGCACCGCCGGCTCGGCGCGGGGTCCGGCCGCAGTCTGCGCGCTAACGTCAGGCACGGGCCCACCCTAGGCTGGTGACACAGCCGGGCGGTCTCCGGGGAGGATCGCAATGAGCAGGACGCACGGCACCAGGGAACTCTGGCTCGCGGCGCTGCGCGCGGACGGACCGGCCTTCCGCGCCGCGGCCGGGGTGGACGGCGCGCTGGCCGAGCCGGTCCCGTCCTGCCCTGAGTGGACAGTGGAGCACCTGGTCCGCCACCTCGGCTCGATCTACGCCTGGGTGCGCTCGCACGCCGCCCGGGGTGTGACCACCCGGCCGCAGACCTGGCCGGTGCTGGACGAGGGCAGCCCCGCCAGCGCCGACGTGCTCACCTGGTGGGACGGGGAGTACGCGGCGCTGCTGCGGCTGCTCGAGGAGCTCGACCCGGAGCGGCCGGCGTGGAACTGGGCGCCGCAGGCGAAGACGGCCGTGTTCTGGCACCGGCGGATGGCGCACGAGACCGCGGTGCACCGGTGGGACGCGCAGATGGCCACCGGCCGGACCGAGCCGGTCGAGGCCCGGCTCGCGGTCGACGGCGTCACCGAGGTGCTCGACAGCTGGCTGCCGGCCGGCCGCCGGCGCAGCCGGGTCCACCGTACCGGCGTCGTGCAGCTCAGCGCCGTGGACGCCGGCCATGACTGGTTCGTCCGGCTGCGTGGCGAGGGCGTGGCGCTGCTCGACATGGACACCCTGCTCGACACCGACGACCCGCACGCCCGGGTGGCCGCCCAGGGCACCGCGAGCGACCTGCTCCTGGCCCTCTACGGCCGGGTCCCGTTCGACGTGCTCGACACCGAAGGCGACCTGACCCTGCTGGAGTCCCTGCGCGCCGGGTAGCCGTAGCAGCCGGCTCAGCCGAGCACGGCCGCCGCCACCGGCCGGCGCAGCGCGTCGTTGACCAGGCGCAGCTGCGACGCCGTGTACGCCCGCAGGCTGCGCATCCCCCGGTCGTCGAGCACGTCGCAGACCCAGTCCCAGTGCAGCGAGACCGTGTCCCCGACCGCCACCGCGGGGGCGAGCGCACCGCCGGCGGTCGCCAGCGTGGCGAGCTGGGTCACGGGTGCCCCCAGGAACAGCCTCCGCCCGTCCCAGCACAGCGGCTGGCAGCGGACCTCCGCCAGTCCACTGTGGATACGGAGGATGGTGCCCCACCGGATGCGGCAGGAGTCCAGCACCCGCATCGGCTCGTCCACCGGCCCGGCCCGCAGCAGGCCCACCCAGGGGTACACGCCGAAGACGTGGAAGTTGTGGTGCGGCCGGGCGCCGAGCACCGCCAGCTGGGCCAGGTCGGCCCAGCCACGGCCGGCCCGGTCGCCGAACCGGTCCCGCAGGTGGGTCGCGAACAACCCGGCCGGTACCCGATCGAGCAGGCGGTTGCCCAGCCAGTACGCCTCGACGACCGCCCGGTCCAGCGGGTCGGCCCGGCCGTTGGCCGCGGCGATCAGCGCCAGGTAGGGCCAGGCCCCGGCGAACCGGCGGGCCAGCGCGGCCAGCCCGCCGTCGCTGACCCCCGCGGTGGCGTAGCCGAGCAGCGCCGCCGGGTCGTCCGGGCCGCAGTACCCGAGCGCGTTCGGCGGGTACGCGTACCGGGCGAACAGCAGCGCTCCGCTCATGGCCCTGCCGCAATGCCGGGACGCCGGCCCCCGGCCGCCGCGGCCGCGACGGCGACCACCGCCGCGCCGGCGGCGAGCAGGCCGATTCCCGCCAGGTCCACGGCGATGCCGCGCACCGCGGCGTTCAGCACGCCGGTCAGCACCGCGCCGGCGACGAGGATCGCGGCCACGTCAACCGCCTGGGCGCGGGCCAGGGCGGTGAACCAGGTGAGCACATAGCAGCCGAGCACCGCGCCGGTCGCGACCGCCCACAGCCAGCCGCGCCCGCCCAGCCCGAGCAGCGTGTCCAGGCGCCCGGTCAGCGCCACCCAGCCCACCAGCAGCGCCACCCCGCCGCCCATCCGGGCCAGCGCAAGGGTCGCCGGGGCGACCCCGCGCAGCAGCCGCTTGGCGACGACCACCTCGACCGTCCACAGCAGGGTGGCGGCGAGCACCAGCAGCTCCCCACCCCCGAACGCGAACCCGGCGAGGTCGCCGTCGAGCAGCACCAGCCCGCCGACGAGCAGGGCCGCCGCCACTGCGTGCAGCGCCCGCAGCCGCTCCCCGAGCAGCGGCGCCGCGAACAGCGCCACCCACAGGAACAGCGTCTTGTGGATGAACGCCGCGTGCGTCGACGACGCCCGGGCCAGCCCCTCGAAGAAGAGCACGAACGGCACCGCGCCGCCGACCACCGCCACCGCCGCCAGGCCCGCCAGCCGGGCCGGGCGCCGCAGGGCGGGCCCGGTCGCGGGCGGGCGGCGCAGCCGCGGTACGGCCAGCGCGGCCGCCCCGAGCAGGGCGGCGGCGACCAGGTTCTTCGCTGTGGTGTAGACGGTCGCGTCCGGCACCGCGCGCACGCCGTACCCGTTGATGAAGACCGCGAACCCGCTGACCGCCGCGGCGAGGAACGCGAGGCGGACGCCGCCGGTCTGCTTGCCGGTCATGGTGCTCCTTCCGTGATCTGGGCGAGGGCACGGGCCCGCGCGGCGGCCTCACCCGGGTCGATCCGGGCCAGCGCGATGCCGGACTGCACCAGCAGCCAGTCCCCCGCGGCAGGCTCGCCGCCGTCGAGGGCGAGCAGGATGACCTCCTGGGTACGCCCACCGGCGTCGACCTGGGCCGTGCCGTCCCCGACGGACCGCACGCGTGCCGGGTAGGCCAGGCACATCAGGCGTTCACCGCCCCGGCCTGCGCCTGCTCGGTGGCCCGGGCCACCACGGCAATGTCCTCGGCGAGCCGCTGCGCCGCGTGCCGCACCGCCGGCGTCAGCCCGACCCCGTGGCCCAGGTCGTCCACCTCGACGGCGTAGAGCACCAGCCGCTCGGGCAGCCGGCCCAGCTCGCGGGCGAGCTCCACCGCCTCGCCCAGGTCGATGCCGTGCGAGCTGGCGGCCCGGGCGCGCTCGCCCCCGCCGCGCGGCACCGCGAGCCGGTGGACCCGGCCCGGGTGCGCCGGCACAGCCCGCACCGCGTCGACCACGATGGCGAGTGACGTGCCGTCCCAGAGGTCGATCAGCTGGTCGGTCTCGCCCAGGCTGGTCGCCAGGAACGCGCCGGGCACGCCCTGCTCGCGCAGCAGCTCCACCACGGCCGGCCCGACGCCGTCGTCGCGCCGGTACGGGTTGCCGACCCCGATCACGATCAGTTCGCCGGTCATCTCGGCACCCCCGGGTCTCTCTCGAAGGTCAGGTCGAGGAAGTGCGTGGCGCAGGATATGCACGGGTCGTAGCTGCGGATCGCCTGCTCGCACTCGTGGGTGAGGCGGTGGTCGTCGAGGTCCAGCCGGGCGTCGACGAAGCGGCGCAGGTCGTCCTCGATGGCGGCCTGGTTCTGGGCGGTCGGCGGGACGATCCGGGCCGAGGTGATGGTGCCGGCGGCGTCGAGGGAGTACCGGTGGAACAGCACCCCCCGCGGGGCCTCGGTGGCGCCGTACCCGACGACCGGCCGGCCCGGAGGCGGGACCGGCACCGCCGGGGCCGGCGGCGGCTCGTAGCCGTCGATCAGATCCAGGGCGCGCTCGACCGCGTGGACCGTCTCCACCGCGCGGACCACGATGCTGCGGAACGGGTTGCGGCACTGCCCGCCGAGCCCTGCCGCGGTGGCCGCCTGGCGCGCCAGCGGCGAGAGCCACTGGTGGCTGAGCGTGTAGCGGGCGGCCGGGCCGGTCAGGTAGATGCCGCGCCCGGCCAGGTGGGCATGCAGCGCGGTGGAGTGCGCCACCTGCTCCTCCCGTACGTGCTCCTCGAAGGCCCGTACCGGGAACGCCAGCCCGCGGTCCGTGGTCGGCCTGCCCCGGGTTATCGCGTAGCGGCCCGGCTCGACGAGGGCCAGCAGCTCGTGGTCGTGGGTGAAGTCCGGGAAGTCGAAGCCGGCCACCCACTCGACCGTGGCCAGCGCGTCATCCAGGGCGCGGCGCAGCGTCTCGCGCAGCCCGGCCAGCTCGCCCCGGCGGGGCGTGCGGTAGAAGCCGCCGACCCGCACGTTGACCGGGTGGATGGCCCGCCCGCCCAGCTGCTCGAGGACGGCGTTTCCGGCCTTCTTGAGCGCCAGCCCGCGCTCCACGGTGGACCGGTGGTCCCGGGCCATCGGCACGACCCCGTCGTAGCCGAGGAAGTCCGGGGCGTGCAGCAGGTAGACGTGCAGCGCGTGGCTGGAGATCCACTCGCCGCAGTAGAGCAGCTCGCGCAGGTCGGCCAGGGCCCCGTCCACGGTGAGGCCGCACGCGTCCTCGATCGCCTGGCACGCCGACAGCTGGTAGGCCACCGGGCAGATCCCGCAGACGCGCGCCGTGATGTCGGGTGCCTCGGTGTGGCCCCGGCCGCGCAGGAAGCCCTCGAAGAACCGCGGCGGCTCGTAGATCTCCAGCGCTACGCCGACCGCCCGGCCGCGGTGGACCCGTACCCGCATGGCGCCCTCGCCCTCGACCCGGGAGAGCGCGGCGACGTGCAGCGAGCGGTCGGACCGGTGTGTCATGGGAACGCCTCCTCGACCAGCTCCGCTGCCGCGGCGGAGGCCGGCGCCGCCGCGTTGAAGGTCCGGAAGACCCGGGCCAGGTCGGTACGGGACATGCCCAGCTCGCGCAGCCTCGCGATGAGCGAGGCGGGGTTGGGCTCCCCGGCCGGGCCGAAGCAGCCGAAGCAGCCGCGCCGGTATGCCGGGCAGATCGCCCCGCATCCGGCCTGCGTCACCGGCCCCAGGCACCCGACGCCTCCCGAGACCAGCAGGCAGGTCGTGCCGCGCGCCTTGCACTCGAAGCACACGCTGTGCGTGGGCAGGTCCGGGCGCCGGCCGGCGAGCAGCGCGGCCAGCGTGTCGAGCAGCTGCCGCCGGTCGATCGGGCAGCCCCGCAGCTCCAGGTCGACCGGGACGTAGGCGGAGATCGGGAGCGCGGTGTCCAGGGTGGAGATGTACTCAGGCCGGGCGTAGACCACGCTGCGCAGCTCGGCGATGTCGGCGAGGTTGCGCAGGGCCTGGATGCCGCCGGCGGTCGCGCAGGCGCCGATCGCCACGAGCAGCTTCGACTGCTCGCGGACCCGGCGGATCCGCGCCACGTCCTGCGGCGTGGTGACCGAGCCCTCAACCAGCGAGACGTCGTACGGGCCGGCGACCACCGCGCTGGAGGCCTCCAGGAAGTGCGCGATCTCCACCGCGCCGGCCACCGCGAGCAGCTCGTCCTCGCAGTCGAGCAGGGAGAGCTGGCAGCCGTCGCAGGAGGCGAACTTCCACACC
>DASSUC010000036.1:0-10387 GCA_035707405.1 Micromonosporaceae bacterium
CGTGTCGTTGATGATGGCCAGCGCCGGGCGCTGCTCCAGCGCCGCGTCCAGGTCGGCCTCCAGGCCGTTGCGCTCGCCGTCGACGATGCGCCGGTGCAGCCGCTCGTCCAGCGGCAGCGCGGCCAGCTCCTGCGCCCGCGACGCGCGGGCCGACGCCGCGTCGACGCCCTCGAACAGCTCGATGAAGCGCTGCACCGGGTCGTACCCCTCGCGCCTGCGGTCGTAGACCAGGTCCAGCGCGACCTCGCGCTGCTCATCGGCGATCTTGGACATCGGCAGGATCTTGCTCGCGTGCACGATCGCCGAGGTGAGCCCGGCCTGCACGCACTCGTGCAGGAACACCGAGTTGAGCACCTGCCGGGCCGCCGCGTTGAGGCCGAAGGAGACGTTGGAGATGCCGAGGGTGAAGTTGACCCCCGGGAAGCGCCGGGTGATCTCGCGGATCGCCTCGATCGTCTCGATGCCGTCCCGCCGGGTCTCCTCCTGCCCGGTGGCGATCGGGAAGGTCAGGCAGTCGACCAGGATGTCGGGCAGGCGCAGCCCCCAGCGCCCGGTCAGGTCCTCGATCAGCCGGGTCGCCACCCGCACCTTCCACTCCGCCGTGCGCGCCTGCCCCTCCTCGTCGATGGTGAGCGCCACCACGGCCGCGCCGTGCTCGCGGACCAGCGGCATGGTCCGGGCGTAGCGCGACTGCGGCCCGTCGCCGTCCTCGAAGTTCACCGAGTTGACCACGCAGCGGCCGCCCAGCATCTCCAGGCCCGCCTCGAGCACGCCCGGCTCGGTGGAGTCCAGCATGACCGGCAGCGTGGAGGCGGTGGCGAACCGGCCGGCCACCTCCCGCATGTCCACCGCGCCGTCCCGGCCGACGTAGTCCACGCACAGGTCCAGCAGGTGCGAGCCGTCCCGCGCCTGCTCCCGGGCGATCTCGATACACGCCTGCCAGTCGCCGGCGAGCATCGCGGTGCGGAACGCCTTGGACCCGTTGGCGTTGCTGCGCTCCCCCACCATCAGCACGCTCGCGTCCTGCGCGAACGGCACGTGGTGGTAGAGGGACGCGACGCCCGGCTCCGGCTGCGGCTCGCGCGCCGCCCGGGCCGCGTCGCGAAGCCGTTCCACCACGGTACGGATGTGCGCCGGCGTGGTGCCGCAGCAGCCGCCGACGAGCGAGACGCCGTACTCGGTGACGAACCGGTGCAGCGCCTCGGCCAGCTCGTCCGGCGTCAAGGGGTACGCCGCGCCGTCCGGGGTCAGCTCGGGCAGCCCGGCGTTGGGCATCACCGAGACCGGCACCCGCGCATGCTGGGCCAGGTAGCGCAGGTGCTCGGTCATCTCCGCCGGGCCGGTGGCGCAGTTGAGGCCGATGATGTCGATGCCGAGCGGCTCCAGGGCGGTCAGCGCCGCACCGATCTCGCTGCCCAGCAGCATCGTGCCCGTGGTCTCGACGGTCACCTGGCAGGCCAGCGGCACGTCGCGCCCCTCGGCCGCCATCGCCCGGCGCGCCCCGACCACGGCCGACTTCGCCTGGAGCAGGTCCTGGCAGGTCTCCACGATCAGCGCGTCCACGCCGCCGGCGAGCAGGCCCGCGGCGTTCTCCTGGTACGCGTCGCGCAGCGTCGCGTACGGCGTGTGGCCCAGGGTGGGCAGCTTCGTGCCGGGGCCCATCGAGCCGAGCACGTACCGTGGCCGCTGCGGCGTGGACCAGGCGTCGGCCACCTCGCGCGCCAGCCGCGCGCCGGCCTCGGACAGCTCCCGGGTGCGGTGGGTTATGTCGTACTCGCCCAGGTTGCCGAAGTTGGCGCCGAACGTGTTTGTCTCCACGCAGTCGGCACCGGCCTCGAAGTACGCCTCGTGCACCGCGGCGACGATGTCCGGCCGGGTGACGTTGAGGATCTCGTTGCAGCCCTCGTGCCCGGCGAAGTCGTCGAGGGAAGGGTTGGCCGCCTGGAGCATGGTGCCCATTGCTCCGTCGGCGATCAGCACCCGCTCGGTCAACGCATCCAGGAACGGTGTCGGCATCCTCACAGGCTAGTGGCTGGGGGACGGTGAGTGGCTGGAGGCCGGGTGGTGCCCGGCTGGTGCCGGGCTCCGGCCGGCCCGTGGAGTGGCTCACCGGGCTCCGCTTCACCCCGACCCGTAGGCTGGGATCGTGACGGAGTTTGACGGCCTGCCCGTGCTGCGCTCCCCGGTCGCCGTGGCGGCCTTCGAGGGGTGGAACGACGCCGCCGACGCGTCGACCGCCGCCGTGGAGCACCTGGAACAGGTGTGGGGAGCCCGTCCCATCACCGCGCTGGACCCGGAGGAGTTCTACGACTTCCAGGTGAACCGGCCGGCGGTCACACTCGCCGACGGCGAGACCCGCCGCATCGAGTGGCCGACCACCCGGTTCGGCCTGGCCCGCCCGCCCGGCACCGAGCGCGACGTGGTCCTCATCCGGGGCATCGAGCCGAGCATGCGCTGGCGCGCGTTCTGCGACGAGGTGCTGGAGATCTGCCACAGCCTGGAGGTCAAGCGCGTAGTGCTGCTCGGCGCGCTGCTGGCCGACGTCCCGTACACCCGGCCCCTGCCGATCAGCGGCAGCGCCTCCGACGGCCCGGCGGCCACCCGGCTCAAGCTGGCGCCCACCCGGTACGAGGGCCCGACCGGCATCGTGGGCGTGCTCCACGACGCGTGCACCCGGGCGGAGCTGGAGGCGGTGTCCTTCTGGGTGCACGTGCCCCACTACGCGAACAACCCGCCCTGTCCCAAGGCCACCCTCGCCCTGCTGCACCGGGTGGAGGACCTGCTCGACCTGCCGGTGCCGATGTCCGACCTCGCCGAGGAGGCGGCCGAGTGGGAGCAGCGGGTCCGCACCGCCGCCGAGCAGGACACCGAGCTCAGCGACTACGTCCGCGAGCTTGAGGAGCGCGTCGGCGACGAGGGCATCCAGCCGTTATCCGGGGACGAGATCGCCCAGGAGTTCGAGAAGTACCTGCGCCGCCGGGGCGGCTCCGCCGGCCCCACCGCCTCCCGCTGACCGCTCGCTGCTCGCCGTAGCCTCCTCACCCGTAGGGATCGGTTTAGGACAGGGCGCTCCATATCGGGCGCATGGGCACGGCCGCCCGTTACCGCGTACCCGGCGATCCTTCTGCTCTGTGCCCGGTTGGTCCCATTCTGCGGTCCCGACGACTCTCAAGATCGCGATCACAGACGCCGTTTGTGCAGTTCGACTGCGCAAACGGCGCACAAATCGCGATCTTGAAGTGGGTTTCTGGACAGTGATCAGTTACGGGGTGCCGCGACGGTCGCTGCCGACCAAGCACCACCGGGTGCACTGTGCAGTCGTGGCCACCAGTGCATTGCGGGCGTGTCACACCGGCTAGAGCATCCTAGGAGGCTAGGTTCTAGGTCATGACGATCAACCCGGGGGCGGCCGAGTTCCCGCACCGCCAGATCGCGGCGCAGCTGCGGGCTCGGATCCGGCGGGGTGACTGGGGGCCTGGCGAGCGCCTGCCGTCGATCCCGGCGATCGCCGCCATGTACGGCGTCGCCAAGCAGACCGTCCAGCGCACCATCGACCAGCTCCGCGTCGAGGGGCTGCTGATCACCAAGCCGGGCTCCGGCACGTACGTGCGCGGCACCCGGCGCCGGCTCAACCGGCTCTCCCGCGGGCGCTACGGCGCGCAGCGCGGCTACCACGCCGACCTCGCCGCCCGCTACCGGCAGCAGCTGGCCGAGGTGGGCCGCTCCCCCGCCCCGCCGGAGGTGGCCGACGCGTTCGGCGTACCGGACGGCACCGCGCTGCTGGTCCGCCGGCATCTGGTGCGCACCCAGGAGCACCCGGTCGAGGTGGGCGCGTCCTGGTTCCGTGCCACCGAGGCCGCCGGCACCAGCCTGGAGCGGTTCGAGGCGTTCGGCCGCCCGCTCTACCAGGAGGCCGAGGAGGCGCTCGGGCGGCGCTACGCCAGCGCGACCGACCAGGTCACCGCCCGGCTGCCCACCCGGGAGGAGGCCGAGCTGCTGCAGATCCGGCCGGACACGCCGGTCCTGCACCTGCTGCACGTGGCGTACGACGCCGAGCACCGCCCGATCGAGGTGGCCACCGCGACGTGGCCCGGCCCGGTCACCGCGCTCACCGAGCAGTACGCGATCCCGGCACCGGCCGCCCGCTACGCCGAGGACCAGCCCGACCTGGTGCTCGGCTAGGTCGTCGACCGATGTGTTCAGCCGATGCCGCCCTGCGCAGGCATCGGCGACGATGTCCGGATGCGCGGTCGGTGGAGGAACGCATGAACGACGAGAACAAGGCACTGATGCGGCGGTTCGTCACGGAGTACCAGACAGGCCACGACGACGCGGTCCTGTACGAGCTGGTAGCCGACGACTTCGTCGACCACAGTGCGCTACCCGGCCTGCCACCCGGCCGGGACGGCGTCAAAGCCGCCTTCGACGCGTTCCATGCCGCCTTCGCAGGGTTTCGGGTCCAGGTGCACGACCAGGTTGCCGAGGACGACCGGGTCGTCACCCGCAAGTCGTTCCACGGTCGGCACGTCGCCGAGTACATGGGGATCCCCCCGACGGGCAGGGACATCCGCATCGACGTCATCGACATCGTGCGCATCGCCGACGGTCGGATCGTCGAGCACTGGAACGTGGTCGACCAGCTCGGGTTCCTGCGCCAGCTCGGGGTGCTCCCGTCCTGACCTGGAACAGATCCGGGGTACGGGTCATCCGGACAGGGGACACTGGGTACGGCTCCCCTGAACGTGCCTCTACAGTGGTGCGGGAAAAGCGGTTCGGCGGTGCGCTGGGCAAGGCTGCAATGGCGGCCACTGTGGACGGTGACCGACCGCCCCCGCCCTATGGACCTGGATGGCGCGTGTGAGAATCCTGCTACAGCGGCTGTCGCATATCGCCACGTTCGACGACGCGCGCCGGGAGCTGACCGACGCCGACATCCTGGTCGAGGACGCGTGCATCACCGAGGTGGGGCAAGGCCTGCGACCCACCGCGGTGGACGAGGTCATCGACGGGCGCGGGCTGCTGGCCCTTCCTGGGCTGGTCAACGCGCACCAGCACCTTTACCAGATGTCCATGCGTACCCTGCCTGAGCTGGAACGGTCAGGGTTTGTGGAGTTCCTGACCGCGTTGCTCCGGGTGACCGGCGAGCGCTGGCGGGCTGGACGGTTCGGCGCCAAGGAGGTGTACGCATTCTCCCGAGCGGCCCTGGTCGAGTCCGTCCTGGGTGGGGTGACGACAGTCGCCGACCAGCAGAACATCTTCCCCGGGGCGGAGCCGGAGCCCTACATGGAGGCGGCCATCCGCGCGGCCCGGGACGTGGGGGTGCGCCTGCACGCCTGCCGGGGCACGGCCACCCTGGGCCGCCGGTATGGCGGCATGATCGACGACGCGATGTCGGAGGAGGTCCCGGACGCGGTACGCCGCTGCCGCGATCTGATCGATGCGTACCACGACCCGCACCCGCAGGCGATGGTGCGGGTTGCGCTCGCGCCCGCCGGAGTCAGCGCCGACCGGCTGGAGATCTTCGACGCGTTCGCCGCTCTGGCCGCCGAGGTCCCGCAGGTACGGTTGCACACCCATCTCCATCACGGCTTGGACACCCAGGTCGCCCAGGCCCGTTACCGGACCTCGCCCTGGCAGGTGCTGCGCGAGCGGGGGTTCGCCAGCGACCGCATGTGGGCCGCTCATGTGGTCACGGGCCCGCGTGCCGAGATCCCGGAGTACGCGGAGGCGGGTATCGGGGTCGCCACCACTCCGGCCGTCGACCTCAAGCTCGGTTGGGGGCTGGCTCCGGTACGCGACCTCCTCGACGCCGGGGTCTCCGTCGGCGCAGCCACCAGCGGCTCGATGGTCAACGACGGCGGCAACCTGCTGGGTGACCTGCGAGTGGGTGCGCTCGCCCACCGCCTGGCCAGCCCGGACCCGCAGCGCTGGCTGTCCGCGCGGGAGCTGCTGGGGATGGCCACCCGCGGCTCCGCGGCGTGCCTGGGCCGCGACGACCTCGGCGCGATCGCCCCCGGCCGGTCCGCCGACATCGCCTGTTGGGACCTGCGCGGCGTGGACCGCGCCGGCGTCACCGACCCGGTGGCCGCGCTGCTGTTCACCGGCCTGTCCACCATCGCCAGCCTGGTCCTGGTCAACGGCCGGGTAGTGGTCCGCGACGGCCGCCACCAGCTGGTCGACGAGGTCGAGACGGCCGCCCTGGTCCGCGAGGCTCTCGACCTCGGACCGCTCTGACCCCGGCCGTCAGTGGCGGACGGCGTGCAGCCGTACGCCGAGCAGGGCGTCCACGGTGGACGCGACCAGCTCCGGTGCGCCCGGGTCGGAGCCGGCGGCGGCCAGGGCCGCATCGGCCCAACGGTCCACGATGGACAGAGCGGAAGGCGCGTCGAGGTCGTCGGCGAGCCGCTCGCGTACCCGGGCCAGCAGGTCCTGGCCGGACGGCCCGGACGGGCGGGCGGCGGCCTCGCGCCACCGCGCCAGCCGCAGCTCGCCCTCCTTGAGCAGGTCGTCGGTCCACTGCCGGTCGGTGCGGTAGTGCCCGGCCATGAGGGCAAGGCGCAGCGCCATCGGGTCGACCCGGTCGGCCCGCAGCCGCGAGACGAAGACCAGGTTCCCCTGGGACTTGGACATCTTCTCCCCGCTGAGGCCGATCATGCCGGCGTGCACGTAGTGCCGGGCGAACGGGGCCACGCCGGTGAGCCGTTCGGCGTGCGCCGCCGAGCACTCGTGGTGCGGGAAGACCAGGTCGTTGCCGCCGCCCTGGACGTCGACCTGGGCGCCCAGCAGGCTCAGCGCGATCACGGCGCACTCGACGTGCCAGCCCGGCCGGCCGGGCCCGAGCGGGCCGCCGGGCCAGGCCGGCTCCCCGTCGCGGGTGCCGCGCCACAGCAGCGGGTCGAGGGGGTCGCGCTTGCCCGGGCGCTGCGGGTCGCCGCCGCGCTCGGCGAAGAGGGAGAGCATCTGCTCGCGGTCGAGGCGCGACTCGTAGCCGAAGTGGGGCGTTGCGGCCACGTCGAAGTAGACATCCCCGGTGCCGTCGTCCAGCCGGTACGCGGCGCCCTCGGCGAGCAGGTCGGCCACGCGCGCGGCGATGGCAGGGACCGACTCGACCGCGCCGACGTAGTGCGCCGGTGGGATGATCCGCAGCGCCTCCATGTCCTCGCGGAAGAGCGCGGTCTCCCGCATCCCGAGCACGACCCAGTCCTCGTGGTCGCGCGCGGCCCGCTCCAGCAGCGGTTCGTCGATGTCGGTCACGTTCTGCACGTAGCGCACCCGCAGCCCGGCGTCCCGCCAGACCCGCTGCGCCAGGTCAAAAGCGATCATGGTGGCGGCGTGCCCGAGATGGGTCGCGTCGTACGGGGTGATGCCGCACACGTAGAGCGTCGCCTCGCCGGACGGGCGGGTCGGGTGCACGCCCTGCCGGGCCGTGTCGAAGAGAGCCAGCTGCCCTCCGGTGCCCGGCAGCCGGGGCACGTCATGCGCTGCCCACGAGTCCATCCGCCCACCCTAGCCGCGGCGGCCGGCGGGGAAGATCAGGTTGACCCGGTGACGAGCACCACCCCGGCACTGCTCAGATCGGCGGCCAGGGCAGCGGCGGCCAGTCGTGGTCGGGCTCGGGGAAGCGGGCCGCGGCCAGCAGGCGGTCCACCCGCACCGTCACCGCGGCCACCTCGGGGCCGGTCAGGTGCTCGGCGAGGCCGGCTCCGAGCGGTCCGGCCAGGTCGGCACGCAGCCGGTCGAGGACCGCCGCGGCGTCCTCCGGCAGGGCCTCGCCCGCCCAGCCCCACAGCACCGTACGCAGCTTGTCCTGGACGTGGAAGCAGACCCCGTGGTCCACCCCGTAGAGCCGGCCGTGCCCGTCGGTGATGAGGTGGCCGCCCTTGCGGTCGGCGTTGTTCACCACCGCGTCGAAGACCGCGATGCGGGCCAGCCGCTCGTCGTCGGCGTGCGCCAACGTGTAGGGCCGGCCGCGCTCGTCGCGGGCCGCGACCACCCGCCGCCAGCCGGCCGGCACCCGCCGGGCCGGTACGAAGCCGAGCACCGGCTCGGCCTGCGCCGGCTCGTCGACCCACAGCTGGCACGCGCCGAAGCCGAGCGGCCCGTCGCGCAGCACCGTCGGCGGCACGACGCCCCACCCCGTCGCCGCCGACACCAGGTACGCGCCCAGCTCCCGGCCCGCCAGCGTGCCGTCCGGGAAGTCCCACAGTGGACGCTCGCCGCGCACCGGCTTGTAGACGCAGCGGGCGACAACCCCGTCGAGCGTCACCACCGCCCGCAGCGTGGTGTTGGACGCCTCGACGAGACGCCCCTCCAGGTCCAGCTCGCCGTGGCGGACCAGGGCCAGGGCCACCGCCTCGTCCAGCGGCGCGGGCGGGCTGGGCGCGGCGGGGACCGGCGGTCGGTCGACGGCCGAGGCCGGACCTGGCGCGGCGGCCGTCTCCGCGGGCTCGGCCGGCACTGCCCGCCTACCGGTGGTAGCCGTTGTGCCGGGGGCAGAGGTGGCCGCTCGGGTCGAGCGGCTGGCCGCACAGCGGGCACGGCGGCCGGCCTGCGGCCACCACCTTCTTGGCCCGCTCGATGAACGCACGGGTCGCGGCCGGGGTGAGCCGCACCCGGAGCCGGTCGAGGTCCTCGTCCGGCTCGGGCTCCTCCGGTGCCGGCTCCGCCTCCGGCTCGGTCTCGGGCTCCGCGTCGACGGCCGCGATCGCCTCGATGACCACGGTCGCGCTCTCCACGTCAAAGGCGAGCCCCAGGGTGCCCACCCGGAACTCCTCGTCGACCGGCAGCTCCAGCGGCTCGTTGTCGGCCGGTGCGGCGGGCTCGGGCAGCTCCACCCCGAACCGCCGGTGCGCCTCGGTCAGCAGCTCCTCGAGCTTCTCCGCGAGCAGCGCGACCTGCACCTTCTCCAGCACCACGCTGACCAGCCGGCCGCCGCCCCGCGCCTGGAGGAAGAATGTCCGCTCGCCCGGCGGCCCGACGGTCCCGGCGACGAACCGCTCGGGCGGCTCGAACGCGTACACCTGGTGGGCCATGCCCACGACCCTATCCGGCCAGCCGGCCGCGCCGCTCGCCGGTGTGCACCGGCTCAGCCCTGACCGGCACCCGCGCCACCCCCGACCGCGGCGTCCGACGAGGCGGCCGGCCGCCGGCGCCGGCGGCGCTGCGGCGGGCGCAGGCTGGACAGGTCACCGCCGGTGTCGTTGAGGCGCAGCAGGAACGGGCGCATCGGGGTGTAGCGGATCACGGTGAGCGACCCCGGGTCGACCGCGATGCGCTGGAATAGGTCCAGGTGTACGCCGAGCGCGTCGGCGACGATCGACTTGATCAGGTCCCCGTGGGTGCACGCCAGCCACACCGCGTCGGGCCGGTGCCCGGCGCTGACCCGGGCGTCCCACTCCCGGACCGCGGCGACCCCCCGGGCGGCCATGGCCGCCATCGTCTCGCCGCCCTCGCCCGGGAACCGCACCGCCGACGGGTGCACCTGCACCACCGGCCACAGCGGGTCCTTGGTGAGCTTCTTGAGCGGCTGGCCCTCCCAGTCGCCGTACCGGCACTCGATGAGCCGTTCGTCCACTGTGTAGGCCGTGCCGGGCAGGGCCAGCTCCACCGTTGACCGGCACCGCACCAGCGGACTGCAGACCACCTCGGCCAGGGGCAGGCCGGCCAGGCGGGCACCGACGGCGGCGGCCTGGGCCAGCCCCACCTCGTCCAGCTCCACCGGCTGGTGGCCGGCGAGCCCGCCGTTGGCGTTGGAGGTGGTACGGCCGTGCCGCAGCAGGAGGAGAGTCGCCACGGGCCGACCCTACCGAGATCGGGTCCTCAGGTGGCGGCGAGCCAGCCGGCGGAGAGGGCGGCGACGAGCACCGCGCCGAGCGCCAGCCGGTACCAGACGAACGTGACGATGGAGTGGTGCGCCACGAAGCGCAGCAGCCAGGCGACTGAGGCGTACGCCACCAGGAAGCTGACCAGCGTGCCGATGACCAGCGGGGCGATGCCGATCGAGTCGGACAGGGCCTCGGGCAGCTGGTAGACGCCGGCCGCGGTCAGCGCCGGGATGGACAGGAAGAACGACAGCCGGGTGGCGGTCACCCGGTCCAGGCCGCGCAGCAGGCCCACGGTGATGGTGGCGCCGGAGCGGGACACCCCGGGGACCAGTGCCAGGCACTGCGCCACCCCGATGACGAGGGTGTCGACCAGGGTCAGCTCCTTCTCGCCGCGGGCCTGGGTGGCGACCCGCTCGGCGTACACCATCGCCGCGCTCCACACGATGAGCGAGCCGGCCACCCACCACAGGCTGCGCAGGGGGCCCTTGATGAGGTCCTGGCCCAGGAAGCCGACGAGCCCGATCGGGATGGAGCCGGCGATGACGTACCAGCCGAGGCGGTAG
>DASSUC010000037.1:0-5264 GCA_035707405.1 Micromonosporaceae bacterium
GCAGCGCGCCGGCGACCAGGGCCGCCACCGCGAGGTACGGGTTCACGTCGGCGCCGGGCACCCGGTGCTCCACCCGGGTCGACCCGCCGCCGTGGCCGACCACGCGCAGCGCGCAGGTGCGGTTGTCCCGGCCCCACCGCACCGCGGTCGGCGCGAACGAGCCGGGCTGGTAGCGCTTGTACGAGTTCACGTGCGGCGCGAGGAACAGCGACAGCTCCCGGGTGGCGGCGAGCAGCCCGGCGACCACCTGCGCGCCGCGGGCGGAGAGCCCGGCCGGTCCCTCGCCGCCGGCCATCACCGGATCACCGGTACGGGAGTCGCGCAGCGAGAAGTGGATGTGACAGGAGCTGCCCTCCCGCTCGTTGGGCTTTGCCATGAACGTGACTGACATGCCCTCCTGCGCGGCGATCTCCTTGGCCCCGTTCTTGTAGATCGCATGGTGGTCGCAGGCGGTCAGCGCCTCGGCGTACCGGAAGGCGATCTCGTGCTGGCCGAGGTTGCACTCGCCCTTGGCGCTCTCCGGGTCCAGGCCGGCGCCGGCCATCGCGAGCCGGATCCGGCGCAGCAGCGGCTCCACCCGGGCGGTGCCGAGCAGCGAGTAGTCCACGTTGTAGACGTTGGCGGGGGTGAGTCCCCGGTAGCCCCGCCGCCACGCGTCCTCGTACGTGTCCTGGTAGACGACGAACTCGAGCTCGGTGCCGGCGTACGCGGTCAGCCCGTGCGCGGCGAGGCGGTCCAGCTGGCGGCGCAGGACCTGCCGGGGGGAGGCGAGCACCGGCCGGCCGTCCAGCCAGGCCAGGTCGGCCAGGACCAGCGCGGTGCACGGCTGCCAGGGGACCTGGCGCAGGGTGGCCAGGTCCGGCACCATCGCGAAGTCGCCGTACCCGCGCTCCCAGGAGGACATCTCGTAGCCGTCGACGGTGTTCATGTCGACGTCCACCGCGAGCAGGTAGTTGCAGCCCTCCGCGCCGTGCCGCACCACCTCGTCGAGGAAGTACGGCGCGTGGAACCGCTTGCCCTGCAACCGGCCCTGCATGTCCACAATGGCCAGCGCCACCGTGTCGACCCGGCCCGCCTGCACGGCGACCCGCAGCTCCTCCAACGTCAGCGGCGGCTCTCGTCCGGCCACGCCCGCTCCTCTCCGGCAACCTCAGGCCTGTCAGTCAACCACCCGGACGCCGGTGCCCGCGCTCCCAGCTCCGGCGAGCCCACCGCCCGCCACCCGCCGGCGGCTGCCGGCGCGGCCCTCGGCAGCGCGGTCCAGGCGACCGCGCAGGCCATGGCGATCATCGCGGCGGCGAGCCACAGCGCGGCCCGCGGCCCGTACGCCTCGGACAGCAGCCCGGCCGCCAGCGCGCCGACCGGCCAGCCGGCGCCGAACGCGAGCATGCGCCCCACGGTGTTGACCCGGCCCTGGAGGTGGTCCGGCGTGATCTGCTGGCGCAGCGTGATGGTGGTCAGCGCGACCACGATGAAGGCCAGGTACCACAGGCCGGCGGCGGTCGCGGCCAGCAGCCACTGGTCGAGCAGGGCGCAGGCGACGACACAGGCCAGCGAGACCGGGTAGAAGACCAGCGCCACCTGGGTCTCGCCGAGCCTGCGGGAGATCCGGGGGTAGAGCAGGCTGCCGGCGAGCCCACCGGCGCCGAGCACCGCCCACACCGCGCCGAGCCGGGGGTCCTCCGCCGGTGCGATGTGCAGCACCTGGTCCAGCCACGGGACCAGCTGGCTCAGGAAGGCCGCGACCCCGATGTTGACCAGGGCGCCGAGCACGGTGAGCACGCGCAGCAGGCGGTGGTTGACCAGGAAGCTCAGGCCCTCGCGGATCTCGGAGACGAGGGTCGCCCGGTCCCCGGAGCGGCCCAGGTCCATCGGTGCGGTGATCGCCCGGAGCAGCAGCGCCGAGGCGACGAAGGACAGCGCGTCCAGCGCCAGCAGCGGGGCCGGCGCCAGGAGCGCCAGCAGCGCGCCGACCAGGGCCGGCACCGCGAGCTCGATGACCGTGCCGCCGCCGATGACGGCGGAGTTGGCCGCGCCCAGCCGGTCCCGGCCGACCAGGGCCGGCAGCGCGCCGAAGTTGGCCGCGTCGAAGAACACGAACAACGTCTGGACGGCGAACCCCGCGACCAGCACGTGCGGTGCGGTCAGGACGCCGGCCAGGTACGCCAGCGGCAGGCTGGCCAGCACCGCCGCGCTGGCGAGGTCCATGGCGACCATCAGCCGCCGCCGGTCCAGCCGGTCCGCCAGCGCCCCGGCGACCAGCCCGAAGCAGACGTACGGCAGCGCCTCGGAGACGGCCACCAGACCGGTCCACAGGTTGGAGCCGGTGAGCTGGTACACGAGGATGGGCAGGACCACATAGGTGATCATGGAACCGCTCAGGGAGACCATCCGCGCCAGCCAGTAACGGCGAAAGTGCGGGTCCCGACGCAGGGAGGTCACGGCGGCCCTCCTCCCTCGCGTCCGGTCGACGTTAACAGGGGTGACCGGCACCCGCTCCCGTCCCGAAGTCTTGCGCTGCTCGTGCAACGTGGTAATTATGTAATCACTGCAACGAGAGGAGCCGAGATGCGTAGGGAGCACCAGTGGCGGGGCGAGCCGCCGGCCGCCGACGACGCCGCGGCCTGGGTGACCGGGGCCCTGCCCGACGGCTGGTTCACCGGCCGGCCGGAGGTCGTCGTCGACCGGGACGAGATCATCATCATCGGCACGCTGCCCGAGCCGAGCCATGCCGACGCCGCGACCGACGCCGACCGGGCAGCGGCCGAGCAGGGCCGGATCGCCAGCTTCCGGGAGGCGACCCGGGACCGGCGCATCCAGGTGGCCCGGCAGACCGAGCACCGGTACCGGCGCAAGGTCGGCTGGGGAGTCACCTGCGGCGGCACCACGGAGCTGTTCACCACCCTGGCCGCCCCGGTGATGACGCGGCTGCGCCAGGCCGAGCGGCGGGTGCTCGACACGCTGGTAGACGCCGGCGTGGCCCGCTCCCGCTCCGAGGCCCTGGCGTGGTGCGTGCGCCTGGTCGGCCAGCACGCCGAGCAGTGGCTCGGTGAGCTCCGGGACGCCATGGGCGCAGTGGACGAGCTGCGCCGCCGCGGTCCGGCCACCAGCTAGCGCCGGTCCCGCAGGCGCGGAGACCACAACGGCCGGGCCGTGTTCTCCGCCGCGACGGTCACACCACCACCACCAAGATCGCGACTGCGTACGCGGTTTGTGCAGTCCTACTGCACAAACCCTGCGGCGATCGCGATCTTGAGGAAGGAAGAGCCGACAAAAGCGACAGGCCCGGCCGACCTGGTCTCAGAACAGCACGGTCGCGAAGGTGCCGACCTGGCGGAACCCGCAGCGGGCGTACACCCGCCGGGCGGCGTGGTTGTAGTCGTTGACGTACAGGCTCACGCTGGGCGCGACCGTGCGCAGCACATCGCGCACGACGCCCGCCACGCCCGCGGTGGCGACGCCCTGGCCGCGCCACTGCGGCGCCACCCACACCCCCTGCACCTGTGCCGTGTGCCGGGTGACCACGGCCACCTCGGCCTTGAAGACCACCCGGCCCGCCACGATCCGGGCGTACGCCCGCCGGTGCCGCACCAGCTCGGTGACCCGGCGCCGGTAGCACCGCCCACCGTCCTCGGCCGTCGGCGAGATCCCGACCTCCTCCGCATACATCGCCACCGCCGCCGGGTAGAGCAGGTCGATCTCGTCCGGCCGGACCCGGCGTACCCCGGGGTCGGCCCAGACCGCGGGTGGCGCGTCTGCGAGCAGCAGGGGCTGGACGGGGCGGACCTCCCGTGCCGGGCCCCACCGCTCGCCCAGCCGCTGCCACAGCCCGAGCACGGCGTCGGCCGGGCCGAGGATCGACGAGCAGTCCTGCGGCCGGTCGGCGAGCAGCTCCGCAAAGGCCGCGACCGACACCGGCGCGGCCTGCACCGGGATCAGCCCGGTCCCGACCCAGCACACCGCGTCGAGCTGCTTGCCGGCACCGTAGCCCAGCAGGGTCCCCACGGCCGACCACCGGCCCGGGCCGCGCGCGTGCACCCGCTCTGCCACCTGGGCCGCGGCGATCGGGTCCCGGTCGAGCACCCGCTCCACCGCGGCGCGGTCGCCCTCGCCCAAGGTACGGACGGGCAGCGTGAGCACGCCTACCAATGTGCCAGAAAGTGGACGATCTCGGAGACTACTTGTCGTTGATGCGTTGCCGATATATCGTAAACACATCAACGACAACATGGGAGTAAGAATGATCAACCACTGGCTTCACGAGTCCCGCAGGTTCGCGTTCGGGCCGTGGCGGCCGCCGTTCGGCGGGCACGGTCCTGGCTTCGGCCCCGGCTTCGGGCCTGGCCCCGGTCGCCGGCGCGGGCGAGGCGGCCGGCGGGGCAACGTACGCGCCGCGGTGCTGGCGCTGCTGACCGAGCGCCCGATGCACGGGTACGAGATGATCTCCGAGCTCGACGCGCGCACCGGCGGCATCTGGCGCCCCAGCCCGGGGTCGATCTACCCCACCCTGCAGCTGCTGGAGGACGAAGGGCTGATCGCCAGCGAGACCAGCGAGGGCCGCAAGCGGTTCACGCTGACCGAGGCCGGGCACGCCGAGGCGGCCCACGCCGCGGAGAACGCGCCCTGGCAGGAGTTTGCCGACGACACCGTGTCGCAGGCGCAGGACTTCCGCGAGGCCGCGTTCGGCATCATGCACGCGCTGCGCCAGGTCGGCTTCGCCGGCACGGACGAGCAGCGGGCCCGGGCGCTGGAGGTGCTCACCGAGACCAAGCGCAAGCTCTACGCGATCCTCGCCGACAGCGAGTGAGCGGGGGTACGGACGGTTGGGTGCCCCGGGCCTGGCGGCCCCGGGCACCCAACCCAGGTCCTTAGTGGACGGTCACGCTCGGGGCCAGGCCCCGCAGCTCCTCCGGCAGCTCGGCACCCATCTGCTCGGCGAGCCGGAGCGCCTCCTCGATCAGGGTCTCCACGATCTGCGACTCGGGGACGGTCTTGACCACCTGCCCCTTGACGAAGATCTGGCCCTTGCCGTTGCCCGACGCGACGCCCAGGTCGGCCTCCCGGGCCTCGCCCGGGCCGTTGACCACGCAGCCCATCACGGCGACCCGCAGCGGCACCGGCAACCCGTCCAGCCCCGCGGTGACCTCCTCGGCCAGCTTGTAGACGTCGACCTGGGCCCGCCCGCAGGAGGGGCAGGACACGATCTCCAGGCCGCGCTCCTTGAGCCCCAGCGACTCCAGGATCGCGTTGCCGACCTTGACCTC
>DASSUC010000038.1:0-4554 GCA_035707405.1 Micromonosporaceae bacterium
CGCCCGCAGCTGGGCGCTGTCCAGGCCGGCGAAGGTCAGGTAGCAGCCCTGGCCCTGGGGCAGCTTCTGCAGGTCCGGGTAGCCGGTGAAGCCGTCCGGGGCGATCAGCTTGACCGGGCCGTCGTTGGGCCCGAGCACGGCCACCTTGTCCTTGACCAGCTGGCCACCGTTGTTGTCGTAGATGCCACCGAGGTAGACGCAGTCGGGGTTGGTGGCCTTGATCGCGGTGAAGAGCGCCGTGTACGTCGGCTGCTTGGCGTCCCACGCCTGCTCACCGACGATCTGGATGCCCTGCTTCTTCGCCTCGTCCGCGAACGCCTTGGCCACACCCTGGCCGTAGGTCTGGTTGTCGTTGAGGACGTAGCACCGCTTGACCTGGAGGTCCTTCGCGACGAACTGGGCCGCGGCGGAGCCCTGGTAGTCGTCGGTGGTGATGACGCGGGCGTAGTTGCGCTTGCCGGTCGGGAAGAACTTCTCCGGCTCGCCTGGGTCCCACTTCTTCGTCAGGCCAGGGTTGGTGTTGGCGTGCGACACCATCAGCATCGGGCTGCCCGGGGCCTGGTTCAGCGTGGGCGTCTCGATCTTGGCACAGCCCGAGTTGTACGTGCCCATCACCGCGACCTGCTTGGCCTCGGCGACGTGGTCCTGCGCGTTCTTGGCACACTGCGCGTCGTCCCAGGCGCCCTTGGCCGCGGTCGAGTCGTCGTACTTCTTCAGGGTCACCGTGTGCTTGCCGGCCTTGCCGCCCACCTGCTCGAGGTAGAGCTGCATCGCGTTCCAGGTGGAGTCGGAGGCGTCCTTGGACGCACCCTGGAAGGGCAGGTCCACGCCGACGATGACGTCCTTGGCGTCGGAGCTGCCGCTGCCGCCGGAGGTGTCACCACCGCAGGCGCTCGCCGCCATCGCGACGAGCGCGATCGCAGCGAGTACCTTCGCGCGTCTGATCATCAGTGTTCTCTCCCTACATGGTGTGTGCGACTGGTCGGCGGAACAGCGCGCGGTGCCCGGGGAATCTGGTGTCGGGCTCGAGGTCCGCGTGCGGCCCTGCTGCCCCGCCCGCGGCCGGGCCGCCACCTGGCGGCACCCACCAACGAGCGCGGCACGACCTAGATCGTGGCGCCGACCGTAGGCGGCCGAGCCGGGCCGTGCGATGGACGATTGACTACAAGCGCGCAGCTACGCTTCAACATCCGACCAAACCAGCTCCGCAAACTCTAGACCTAGTTACTGACCTGCAATGAAGGCGCCACGCCGCGGCCATCGGATCACTCGATCGGCGCCGGCTCCACGACCGGATGGCCGCGGACGGTAGACACTCGGCCGAGCAGGCATCCATCATCTGATGATCGAAGTCTCCTGTCCGGCATCTGTGCGAAGCCCTTCGAGGGAGTCATACTGCGGCGGTGCGACTGGTGAAGGAGTGCTGTGCACGCTGACCTTCAACGGATGGTCGATGACCTCACCGAGCACGTGGGCCTCGGCATCCAGCTGACCAACGTACGGCTGGACTCTATCGTGTTCGGTCCGCACCGCGGGGAGATCGACTGGATCCGCCGCGAGAGCCTGCTCCTGCGCCGCACACCGCCGCAGGTCAGGGCGCATCTGGAGCGTGCCGGCGCGTTCACCTCGGCCGGCCCGCTGCGGATCCCGGCCGACCCGGCGCTGGGGATGATGAGCCGGGTCGTGGCGCCGGCCCGCTGGCACGGGGTGACCTACGGCTACCTGTGGGTGGTCGACGACGCATACCAGCTGACCGAGGCCCAGCTGGCCCGGGTGGTCGACGCCGCCGCCGACGTCGGCCGGCTGCTGCACAGCGCGCAGCGCTCGCGAGAGGTGGCGGCCAGCCGGCTGGCCGACCTGGTCAGCGCGCCGCTGGAGCTGCGCCAGCGGGCGGCGGCGGAGCTGCTGGACTCCGGCCTGATCAGCCGGGCCGCCCCGGTGTCCATTGTGGTGCTGGCACACCATGTCCTGGACGAGCCCGCGGACGGGCTGGTCGCGGCCCTGTGGGACCTGGGCACCGACACCCTTCCCCGGCCGGTCCTGCGCCTCATCGAGCAGCACCACACCGTGCTGCTGGTGCCGCTGCCGCGCTCCGGCGACCTGGAGCCGGCCCGCTCCGCGGCGAGCCGGCTGCGCCGTACCTACCTCGGCTCGGCCGTACCCCGGCTGCGTTCCGTGGTGGCCGGCATCAGCGACCCGCAGCCCGAGCTGACCGAGGTCGGCACGGCGTACCGCCAGGCGAAGCTCGCGGCCCGGGTCGCCGATGCAATGCCCGAGCTGGGGCCGGTCGCCGAGTGGGGTCGCATCGGCGCGTTCCGGGCCCTGGTCAGCATCCCGCCCGACCAGCTCAGCGGGCTGGCCATGGACCCGTGCGTACGCTCCATCCTGGACGCCGGCGACCCGAGCCTGTTGCAGACGGTCGAGACCTACCTGGACAGCGGCTGCGACGTGAAGGACACCTCGGCCTTCCTCAACGTCCACCGGGGGACTGTCTACTACCGCCTGCACAAGGTGGAGACGGTCTCCGGGCTCAACCTGCGCGACGGGCTGGACCGGCTGACCCTGCACATGAGCATCAAGCTGGGCCGGCTGGCCGGGCTCATCGCCGGCCCCGCGCCGCGCGGGCAGAACGGCCCACCGGGCACGCCGGCACCGGGCGGGCCGGCCCCGGGTGGCGCGGCGGCCGCCTCCGCCAGGTCCTGACCGGCCCACCCCGCGCGGTGCCGGGCGTACGCTCGACCGACATGGACGACCAGCGCCCGGCCCACATGACCCCCGAGGAGTTCCGGCGGTACGGCCACCGGCTGGTCGACTGGGTCGCCGACTACTGGTCCACAGTGGAGCGCCACTCGGTGCTCCCGGCGGTCGCCCCCGGCTGGGTGGCCGCGACGCTGCCGGCCACGCCGCCGGAGACCGGCGAGCCCTTCGACGCCGTCCTCGCCGACCTGGACCGCGTCGTGGTGCCGGCGCTGACGCACTGGCAGCACCCCGGCTTCTTCGCCTACTTCCCGGCCAACACCTCCGGCCCCAGCGTGCTGGGCGACCTCGCCTGCGCCGGGCTGGGCGTGCAGGGCATGCTCTGGGCCACCGGCCCGGCGTGCACCGAGGTGGAGACCGTGCTGCTGGACTGGCTGGCCGACCTGCTCGACCTGCCCGCGCGGTTCCGCTCCGGCGGGCCGGGCGGCGGGGTGATCCAGGACTCGGCGTCCTCGGCGACGCTGGTGGCCACGCTCGTCGCGCTGCACCGGGCCAGCGGCGGCGCCTGGCGGGACCGGGGCGTGGACCGCCGGTTCACCGTCTACACCTCCGTCCACGGCCACTCCTCCATCGAGAAGGCGGCCCGCATCGCCGGGCTGGGGCGCGACTGCCTGCGCCCGGTCGCCGTCGACGAGGGCACCCAGGCGATGCGGCCGGAGGCGCTGCGCGCCGCCCTCGCCGCCGACCGCGCGGCCGGGGCCACTCCCGCCCTGGTCGTGGCCACGATCGGCACCACGTCCACCACCGCGGTCGACCCGCTGCCCGCGATCGGCCAGATCACCACCGAGTACGGGGTATGGCTGCACGTCGACGCGGCGTACGCGGGTGCCGCCGCGGTCTGCCCCGAGCTGCGCTGGTCGCACGAGGGCCTGGAGCACGCCGACTCGTACTGCTTCGACCCGCACAAGTGGCTGCTCACCGGCTTCGACTGCGACGCGTTCTGGGTGGCCGACCGGGCCGAGCTGGTCGAGGCGCTGACCGTGCTGCCGGAGTACCTGCGCAACGCGGCCACCGAGGCCGGCGCGGTCATCGACTACCGGGACTGGCAGGTGCCGCTGGGCCGCCGGTTCCGCGCCCTGAAGCTGTGGTTCGTGCTGCGCTGGTACGGCGCCCAGGGCCTGCGCGCGCACATCCGGCACGGGGTGGGCCTGGCGCAGGAGCTGGCCGGCTGGGTGGCGGCCGACGACCGGTTCGAGATCGTCGCGCCGCACCCGTTCTCGCTGGTCTGCTTCCGGCTGCGCGACGCCGCGGCGGGCGGCCCGGAGCAGGCCGACGCGGCCAGCGCCGCAGTGCTCGACATGGTCAACGCGGCCGGCGAGTGCTACCTGACGCACACCAGGGTCGGCGGTCGGTACGCGCTGCGCATCGCGATCGGCGCGCCGGGCACGCAGCGGCGCCACGTGGCGGCGGCCTGGCGGCAGGTGACCGCGGCCGCCGCGGCGGTACTGGGCTGACCGCGGCTGGCCCCGCGGCTGGCGCCGCAAATGGCCCCGCGGCTGGTGCCGCAGGTGCGTCCGGCCGACCGGCCACAGTGGACCGCTTCAGCGGGTCCGCTCGGCCACCCCCCAGCGCACCCGCACCGCCCGGTCCGCCGCGCCGAACAGGGCGTCGACCGCGATGCCCAGGACCAGGATGACGATCATCGTGGCGATCAGGCCGACCGAGTCGTTGAGCTGGCGGAACTGGTCGAGCTGGGTGCCCAGCGCCGGCCGGAAGGCGATGATGACCAGCAGCTCGCCGGCCATCAGGCTGCGCCACGCAAAGGCCCAGCCCTGCTTGAGCCCGGCCACGATCGCC
>DASSUC010000039.1:0-13143 GCA_035707405.1 Micromonosporaceae bacterium
CTGCGGGCGTTGCTGGCTGGTGTGTTGCCGGAGTATATGGTGCCGGCGGCGTTTGTGCGGTTGGCGGCGTTGCCGTTGACGCCGAACGGCAAGGTGGACCGTTCCGCGCTGCCTGTGCCGGGTGACGATGCGCGGGCGCGGCGGGAGTACCAGGCGCCGCGGGGGCGGGCTGAGGAGGTCCTGGCCGGGATCTGGTCGGGTCTGCTCGGCGTGGACCGGGTCGGGCGCCATGACAACTTCTTCGACCTCGGCGGGCACTCCCTGCACGCCGTCACGATGCTGGAGCATCTGCGCAGGCACAACTTCCACTCGACCGTCACCGCCCTGTTCACCACCGCCACCTTGAAGGATCTCGCCGAGGCGCTCGAGCCCGCCGAACCCGGGGCCACGGACGAGGCTCCGCCCAACCTCATCCCCGCGACGGCACAGGTGATCACACCCGAGATGCTGCCGCTGGTGGAACTGACGCAGGCGGAGATCGACGTCGTGGTCGCGTCGGTGGCGGGTGGGGCACGAAACGTCCAGGACATCTACCCGCTCGCCCCGCTGCAGGAAGGGATCCTGTTCCACCACCTGCTGTCGGAGGCCGGCGACCCATACCTGACGGCGGCGGCCTACGCGTTCGACAGCCGTCCCCGGCTGGACGCGTACCTCAGGGCGTACCAGTCGGTGGTCGACCGCCACGACATCCTGCGGACGTCGGTGGTGTGGAAGGGGCTGTCCGAGCCGGTACAGGTGGTGTGGCGGCGGGCTGAGCTGCCCGTGCAGGAGGTGGTTCTCGATCCGGCCGGCGGTGCGGCGCTGGCGCAGCTGCGCGCGCACGTCGACGCCCGTCGGCTGCGCCTCGACCTCGGCCAGGCCCCGCTGCTTCGCATCTTCGTCGCCCGCGACGCCGGGCAGTCGCGCTGGCTCATGCTGATGCTGCTGCACCACCTGACCGGTGACCACGCCACGCTCGAGGCGATCCAGACCGAGATCGAGGCGTGCCTGTCGGGGCAGGCGACGGCCGCACGCCCCGTTCCGTTCCGCGCGTTCATCTCCCGGCTGCGACGGGGCGCGAGCGTGGCCGACCACGAGGCGTTCTTCACCTCGATGCTCTCGGACGTCGACGAGCCGACCGCACCGTACGGGTTGCTGCGCGCGGACGGGGAAGGGTCGGGCGTGGCCGAGGTACGGCTGCTTCTCGACCGCGAGCTCTCCGGCCGCCTGCGCGAACGGTCCCGGCAGCTGGGCGTGAGCGTCGCCTGCGTGTGCCATCTGGCGTGGGCAATGGTGCTGGCGCGCCTGGCCGGCCGCGACGATGTGGTCTTCGGCACTGTCCTGTTCGGCCGGATGCAGGGCGGTGCTGGTACGGACCGGGCGGTCGGGCCGTTCATCAACACCTTGCCGCTACGGCTGTCGGTTGGCGGGAGCGTCGAGGACGGCGTGCGGGCGGCCCAGTCGGCTCTCGCGGCGCTGCTGCGGCATGAGCACGCCTCACTGGCGCTGGCCCAACGATGCAGCGGGGTCCCGGCGCCGGCTCCGTTGTTCACCTCGCTGTTCGACTTCCGGCACTCGAGCCCGTCGGCTGGCAGCGGCGCCGCGCTGCCCGGCGTCCAGATGCTGGGTGGCGATGAGCGGACGAACTATCCGGTGACGGTTTCCGTGGATGACCTGGGGACGGATTTCGGGCTGACGGTGCAGACCGTGGGCGCGCTGGATCCGGCGCGGGTCGGGCGGTACGTGCGTGAGGCGTTGTCCCAGCTGGTGCTGGCGCTGGAGAAGGAGCCCGGCCGCCCGCTGGTGTCACTCGACGTGCTGCCCGCTGCGGAGCGTGACCTTATCCTGCGGGGCTGGAATGACACGGCGGCCGGGACCAGCGGTGGCACTTTTCCTGATCTGTTCGAGGCTCAGGTCAGGCGGTCGCCGGACGCCTGCGCGCTGGTGTCGGGCCCGGTGAGGCTGTCTTTCGCCGAGGTCAACACGAGGGCCAACCAGCTGGCCCACTACCTGATCGGGCGGGGCGTCGGCCCGGAGCAGGTGGTGGCTGTCGCTCTGCCGCGCGGGGCGGACCTGGTCGTCGCGCTGCTGGGCGTGCTCAAGGCCGGTGCCGCGTACCTGCCGATCGAGGGGGAGCATCCGGCCGAGCGGATTGAGCTCCTGCTCCGCGACGCCCGGCCCGCGCTGCTCATCGACAGTGCGGGGCGGCGGGCGGGCCAGGCTGACGTGGACCGTGCCGGGCTGGCCGGGCGGGTCGCGGAAGCGCACGGCACGCCGGTCCTGCTCCTTGACGGGCCGGCAGCCGGCACGCTCGCGGCTCAGCCCGGCAGCGACCCGGCCGACAGCGACCGGACCGGCGTCCTGCGGCCGCGGAACCTGGCTTACCTGATCTACACCTCCGGTTCGACCGGTGCCCCGAAGGGTGTCGCCGCCACCCATGAGGGCCTGGTCAACCTCGCCCATGTGTACCGCGGCGGCTCGCCGCTGTTCCGCGCCGTCACCGAGATCATGGACCGGCGGCAGCTGCGGGCGGCGCACACCACCTCGGTGTCCTTCGACGCGTCGTGGGCTCCGATCCTGTGCCTGGCCGCCGGCGCGGAGCTGCATGTTCTCGGCGAGTCCGAGCGCAGGTCGCCAGCCGAGGTGGTGGGCTATGTCAGGGCCCAGCGCATCGACTACCTCGACTGCACGCCCGGGTACCTGCGCGAGCTGATGGCTGCCGGGCTCCTTGACGAGCGCGGCGGGCACCGACCGGCGGTGCTCGTGGTCGGCGGCGAGGCCATCGGCGACAAGGAGTGGGAGCAGCTCCGGTCGGTTCCCGGCGTGACGGCGTACAACGCCTACGGCCCCACCGAGTGCACCGTGGACGCGGTCTCCTGCGCGCTGGACATCGGCCCGCGCCCGCGCATCGGCCGGCCGGTCGTCAACACCCGCGCCTACGTGCTCGACAGGCGCTGCGAGCCCGTGCCGGTCGGGGTGGCCGGCGAGCTCTACCTGGCCGGCACCGGGGTTGCCCGCGGCTACGCCGGCCAGCCGGGCCTGACCGCGCAGCGGTTCGTCGCCTGCCCGTTCGAGGACGGCGGCTCGCGGATGTACCGCACCGGCGACCTTGCCCGCTGGCACGCCGACGGCACGCTCGAGTTTCTCGGCCGCACCGACGACCAGGTCAAGATCCGAGGAATGCGGATCGAGCTGGGCGAGGTCGAGGCCCGGCTGGCCTCGTGCGAGGGCGTGCGCGAGGCCGTGGTGGTGGTGCGCGGGGACGCGCTGGTGGCCTACTACGTCGGTGGTGAGGTGCCGGCCGGGACGCTGCGGGCGTTCATGGCCGGTGTGTTGCCGGAGTACATGGTTCCGGCCGCGTTCGTACGGCTGGCCGCGCTGCCGCTGACGCCCAACGGCAAGGTGGACCGTTCCGCGCTGCCCGCGCCGGGTGACCAGGCGCGGGCGCGGCGGGAGTACCAGGCGCCGCGGGGGCGGGCCGAGGAGGTCCTGGCGGGGATCTGGTCGGGCCTGCTCGGCGTGGACCGGGTCGGGCGCCACGACAGCTTCTTCGACCTCGGCGGGCACTCCCTGCACGCCGTGCGCCTCGTGTCCCGGCTGCGGGCCACGCTCGGCGTCGACCTGCCGGTCGGCACAGTCCTGCGCGCCCCGGTGCTGGCCGACCTCGCCCAGGCCGCCACGGCCGCGGCGCCCACCCGCCGCCCGCCGATCACCCGCCGGCCGCGGGCGGACGCCGTGCCCCGCGGTCCGGGCCGGTCCGGCCGCCATGCGGTGCCGATCCGGACCACCGGAGCGGCCAGGCCGCTGTTTCTCGCGCACGACGGTGCGGCCAGCTACCGGTACGCCTCGACGCTGGCGCAGTTCGTGGACCCCGACGTACCCGTGTACGCCCTGCCGCCGGTGCCACTGCACGATCCTCAGCTCACGACCATCGAGGGTATGGCTACCCGGATGGTGCGCCTGGTCCGCGAGGTGCAACCGCAGGGCCCGTACCGGATCGCGGGCTGGGGTACCGGCGGGGCACTGGCGTACGAGACGGCCGTACAGCTCATCGGGCAGGACCAGCCGGTTGAGCTCGTCGGCCTGCTCGACACCACCTGTTGGCCGCCGCAGACACCTCCCGCTCGCAGCGCATCTGATCTGGTCGCGGCGACGCTGACGTGGATCCGGGACGCTGCCGAAGAGCAGCGTGAGCTCGCGGAAGCGGCGGCACGACTGGCGACGCAGGCGCCGGCGCACACGGTCGAGGAGCTGGTGCGCCTCCTGACTGCCGAGGAGATCGGCCGAGCCGTCCAGCGCCGTCATCTGGTCGAGCAGGCAGGGCGTCGCTACCTTCCCGCGCCGTTGGACCAGCCGGTGCACTACTTCCACGCGGTCGAGCAGGACCAGGCTCATCCGTTGGGGCGCTGGGACGAGGCGTTGCCGGACGTCGCGTGGCGCCGGACCACGGTCCCCGGCACGCACGAGTCGATGATGCGGCTGCCTCACGTACGCGAGGTCGGCGCCCAGCTGAGCGAGGCGATCGCGCTCGCCGGACAGGTGCCGGCCACCCACACCGCACCCCGGTCCGACGCGCTCAACACGTTGCAGGTCGGCCGGGCCGGCGAGCGGCCGCTGATCTGCTTCCCCGGCGCAGGGGCGACCGTGGTGAGCTTCCAACGCCTGATCGGCGCCCTGGGTCCCACGACGCCGATCTACGGCCTGCAGCCGCGGGGCCTGCAGGGCCGTCAGCTTCCCCACGTGACGGTTGAGGCGGCCGCCGAGGCGTACCTGCGCGAGATCCGGCACCTGACGAGCGCCGGCCCGGTGCACCTGCTCGGCCACTCGTACGGCGGGTGGCTGGCGTTCGAGGCCGCGTTGCGGCTGCGTGCCGATGGGCACGCCGTCGCGTCGGTGACGCTCCTGGACAGCGACGCGCCCGCGACCAACGACGCGATCGTGGAGCTGGGTGACGTCGACGCGCTCATGCAGCTGGTCGACATCCTCGAGGAGACGGCCGACCGTCCATTGCGGATCACGGCGGACCTCCTCGAGCCATTGTCGGATGCCCACCGCCGCAGGCTGCTGCACGGGCGGCTGGTCGAGGCAGGGCTGGTGCCGTCGCGCTCGACGCCCGACGTGCTGGCGGGGTCGATCCGCACGTTCACCCGGTGCGTGCGGACGGTGTACGCGCCGCGTGAGGCGTACCCGGGCAGGGTGAACCTGGTGCTCGTCGACGACCGCCACCTCGACGGACCGGCCAACCTCGCCCGCCACCAGGAGATCCTTCGCGGCTGGCGGCCACACGCCGCGAAGCTCGACTACTGGCACGGACCTGGCACGCACATGAGCGTGCTGGGCGACGGCCATGTCGAGGTGCTCGCGGACCACCTGCGGCGGACGTGTCTCAGCGCCGAGGCCGCCAATGCCTGACGCCCGCTTGCAGCGCCTCGTGGAGGAGGTCGCGCACCGCGCGCCCACCCGCCCGGCGGTTGAGTGCGACGGGGTCATCACCTCGTACGGCGAGCTCGACGCACTGGCCAACGGTTACGCGCACGCGCTGGTGGACCGCGGGGCAGCCCCCGGTGCCATCGTGGCCGTGGGTATGCCACGCTCGGCCGAGCTCGTCGGGGCCGTGCTCGGCACGCTCAAGGCAGGGTGCGCGTTCCTGCCGTTGGACATCACGGTCCCGGCGCTGCGGTTGGCCCAGATCGTCGAGGACGCGGCGCCGGCCGCACACCTCGACGGTACGGCGCCAGTCACTCCGGCCCAGCGGCCGCCGCACGGGGTCGTCGAGCCTGAGATCGCCTACTGCGTCTACACGTCCGGCTCCACCGGCCGGCCCAAGGGCGCCCTGCTCACCCATGCCGGGCTGCGCGTCGTCACGCTGGCCCAGCGCGAATGCCTGGGAGCGGGGCCGGACGACCGGGTAGCCCAGTTCGCCTCACCGGGATTCGACGCGTTCGTGTTCGAGCTGGTGATGGCGCTGGCCAACGGCGCCACGCTGGTGGTCGTGCCGGACCACGTACGCGGTGACCCGCAGGCCCTTCTGTCCTTTATGGACAAGGCACAGATCTCGTTCACCGTCCTGCCCTCGCTGGTGGTCGCCGGGCTCAGCCGCTTGCCTGCGGCGTCGCCGCGGCTGCGGCTGGTGGCGTCTGCCGGCGACGTCCTGCCGGCGTCGGCGGTGCGGGCGTGGCCGCATCCGGCGCGGCTGTTCAATCTCTACGGTCCGACGGAGGCGACGA
This sequence comes from Micromonosporaceae bacterium, assembly GCA_035707405.1. Lineage (GTDB taxonomy): Bacteria > Actinomycetota > Actinomycetes > Mycobacteriales > Micromonosporaceae > DASSUC01. The sequence goes on from DASSUC010000039.1 coordinate 6,207, forward strand.
TCTGGTCGACCGTGCACGCCTGCGACCCGGCTGACCCTGCGCCGACGGTGCCGATCGGTCACGCCATCCCCGGCGTGGACGTGCGCCTCCTCGGAGACGACGGAGCGCAGGTGTCGCAGGGCGAGATCTGCGTGCTCGGCCCGACGGTTGGCCACGGCTACCTCAACCGCCCCGAGCTGACAGCCGAACGTTTCCGTCCCGCCGGGACGTACCGGACCGGTGACATCGGCCGACGGCGCGCGGACGGTGCGATCGAGTTCCTCGGCCGCCACGACCGGCAGGTGAAGCTGCGCGGTTATCGCATCGAGCTGGCCGAGATCGAAGCAGTGCTGAGGGCCCACGCCGAGGTCGACGACGCGGTCGTGCTGGCCCAGGGAGAGGGTGCCGATCGCGTCCTGGTGGCGTATGTGGTCGCACCGCACCGTCGGCCGGGGCTCGCCGCGGCCTTACACACCCACCTCGCCGAGCGGCTGCCCGACTACCTGGTGCCGGCGCGGCTGCACCCGCTCGCCAGCTTCCCGGTCACCAGCAGCGGCAAGGCCGACCGGGAGGCGCTGGCGGCGCTCGCCGTCAACCGCGCGGAGGCAGGGGTTCCCCGGACGCCACAACAGGAGGCGGTAGCCCGGATCTGGTGCGAGACGCTGGGTGTGGCCGGCTGCGGCGTCGAGGCCACCTTCCACGAGTGTGGCGGCCATTCGCTCACCGCGACGCAGCTGGCCAACCGGGTCAACCGGGAGCTCGGCACGAGAGTCACCGCGATCGACCTGCTCAATGGTGCGACGATCGCGACGATCGCCGCCCGGGTTCCGCTGCGCACCCCGACCGTAGCCGCGGCGCACGCACCGTCCCGGGCCGCGAGCGAGCCGGCATCGACTGCCCAGATGCAGATCGCCTACGCGACCAACGTGGCCGGCGACCCGCACGCCTACGTCGCCCGCGCCCGGCTGACCCTGCGGGGGCCGCTGGACGTGGCTGCGCTCACCGGCGCGTTGCGCGCTGTCGTCGCCCGCCATGAGATCTTCCGCACCCGGTTCGAGCTGCGAGATGGCGAGCTCACGCAGGTCGTGGAGGACACGACGGAGGCGGCGGTCGAGTGCGTCGCGCCCGGGTCCCGTTCGGAGGAGTCGCTGCTGGAGGCGATGGCAGCCGACGTGCTCGATGCGGCGAAACTGCCGTTGGTGCGGTGGGCGCTCCTGCGGTACGCACCCGACCACCATGTCCTGCTGCACGTCGAGCATCACTATGTCCACGATGGCTGGTCGTTCCGGGTCTTCCTGCGCGAGCTGGCCGCGCTGTACTCCGGCGCGGTTACCGGCAACCCGGCCCCGATCGGTGAGCCGGTCCAGTTCGGCGACTACACGCGGTGGCAGCGCGCATGGCTCCGGTCTCCGCAGGCGGTGGAGCTGGAGCGGGTCTGGCGGCAGCGGCTGAGCGGCGTACCGCTGCGCCTGCGCCTGCCGGCGCTGGAGCCGAGCGTGTCCCTGCCCGGCAGGGGCGAGCTGCTCCGTTTCGCCGTCGACCCCGAGCTACTGCGCGACCTGGGCCGGTACGCCGCGCGGCAGGGGCTCACGGTGTTCCAGGCGATGTTCGGTTCGTTCGCGCTCGTGCTGGCGCGTTTGTCCGCGCGGAGCGACCTGGTCCTGGGAACGAGCGCCGCCAACCGTTCGCGCCTGGAATGGGAGCAGGTCATCGGTCTTGTCGTCAACGTCGTGCCGGTCCGGGTCACCGCCGACGCCCGGGACGGCGTCGGCGTCGTCCTGGCCGCGGCTCGGCGTGGACTGCTCGACGCGTTGCGCGACAGCGAGCTGCCGTTCTCACGGATCGTGGCCGCCACGCCGCCCGACCAACGCCTGGGCCAGCACCCGGTGGCCCAGGTCCTGTTCAACGCGCACTCCTCGCTGACCTCCGCGGTAGAGTTCGCCGGGCTGCGCGTGGATGTCGAGGAGGCGCTGGCCAACGGGTTGGCCAAGTTCCCGCTCAACGTCACGATGATCCCCGATGCCGCGTGGGCGCATGGTGAGATGCTCGTGGAGTGCGACCTGGGACACTACGACCCCGGCCGGGTCGAGCGGTTCGCCCTGGCCTACCTTGACGTGCTCGCGGCGGTGGCCCACGACGCCGACATCACCACGATTGACGGGCTGATCGAGGCGCGACTGCCCGGCTCGATCGCGGCCGATGCGCCGGCGGGCGCCACCGAGGCCCTGCTGGCGTCGGTGTGGCGCAAGCTGCTGGGCCTAGAGATCGTCGGGCGCGGCAGTGACTTCTTCGCACTCGGCGGCAACCCTGTGCTGGCCCAGCGGATGGTCGCCCGGGTGAACGACGAGCTGGACGCCGGGCTGACGGTCGGCGATGTCGTCGCCCACCCGACGTTGGCCGACCTCGCACGGCGGGTCGTCGACCTCCAGCTGGCCGAGTTCGACCCCGACGAACTGTCCGCCCTTCTCGCCGCGGCGAAGGAGTCGCCCGATGAGCGCGCTTAACGAATCGGCCCTACTGCCGCAGAGCCGAGCTCCACGCCTGATCCGACCCGGCGCCGACCGGGACCTGGCCGCGTTCGTGGCCGAGCACCACGCGGCCATCGACCAGTGCCTGATCGAGTACGGCGCCGTGCTGTTCCGCGGTTTCGCGGTGGCGTCGGTCGAGCACTTCGAGCGGGTCGGCGAGGCGCTCTCGCCGCAGAAGCTCGGCTACCTGTACCGATCGACACCACGGTCGACGGTCGGCGACGGGGTGTTCACCACCACCGAGTATCCGCCGGACCAGGAGGTCGCGCTGCACTGCGAGAACGCGTACCAGCGGGAATGGCCCTTGAAGGTCGCGTTCTGCTGCCTGGTCGCGCCCGAGGAGGGCGGGCAGACACCGATAGCGGACATGCGCCGGGTCCAGGCCGCGATCGGCGAGGAGCTGATGGACCGGTTCGAGTCCCGCGGCGTCCGCTATGTGCGGCACTACCGGCCGCACATCGACATCCCGTGGGAGGTCGTGTTCCAGACGTCGGATCGCGCCGAGGTCGCCGCCTACTGCCAGGCCCACGGCATCGAGCACGAATGGCTCGACGCGAGAACGCTGCGCACGGCGCAGACCAGTCACGGCACGGCGCGGCATCCGGTCACGGGCGAACGCGTGTTCTTCAACCAGGCGCATCTGTTCCACGTGTCCAATCTCGGTGCCGAGGTGGCCGCGTCGCTGGTGAACCTATTCGGGCGCGACCGGCTGCCGCGCAACGCCTATTTCGGTGACGGCGGCGAGATCGAGCTGGCGGACCTGCAGCAGGTGCGGCACGCGTTCGCGGGGGCGGCGGTCAGCTTCACCTGGCAGCCCGGCGACATCCTGTTGCTGGACAACATGCAGGTGGCCCACGGTCGGCGGCCGTTCCTCGGGCCGCGCAGGATCGTCGCGAGCCTGCTCGACTCCTACACCGAGCCCACCAAGGGCGACGGCCAGCCGTGAACCGCCTGCCGTCACACCTCGTCCGCCTGGACGGGGACTGGGCACTGTGGCGTGAGGTCTGCCTACGTGGCACCGGCTTTCCGATCGACCTGCTCATGGATCTGGGCGGTGGCACCACGGAGTACCGCCTCGAGGTGGGGCGGCAAGCGCAGGCGTTGCGCGCGGTCGCGCTGCTCCCGGCCTTCCGCGAGGCGATCGCGTGGCAGAACCGGCCGGTGCTCGCAACCGGGCTCGATGCGCTGCTGCGGCGGGATCCCGGCGCGGCCCGCAACGCCGACCATCGCCGGCGGGAAACGCTTGTGGCGACGTATCTTCAGCGGTACTGCGCGAAGAACGACACGATCGGTTTCTTCGGACCCGTCGGGTGGGCCCGGTTCGACGATGGCGAAGGCATCCGGGTAGCCCGCGGCGACCCGCCCGCGCTGGTTGACACACGCGTCACCTATCTCGAGGGCTGGGCCGTGACCGCCGTGATCGAGCCGCACGCGAAGGCCTTGCGTCCGTGGCTGGTGCCACGACGGATGCCACTGCTGCGCATCGAGGGCGCGCGCTTGCGGCGGCCGCTCGGGACGGCGGCCACGCTGCCGGCCGCGGCCGCCGCGGTGCTGCACGCCTGCGACGGCATCCGCCGGGCTGTCGAGGTCGCCGCGGCCGTGCTGTCCGACCCGGCCGCGGACCTCCACACCGAGGCGCAGGTCTTCGACGTGCTGGACGAGCTGGACGCCGGACATCTCATCGTGTGGCGACCGGAGGTGCCGGCGCACGACACGCGACCGGAACGGACGATGCGCGCGATGCTGGACCGGGTTGGCGACGAGGAGATCCGCCGGGAGGCGCTGGCCGCTCTGGACTCGCTGGTGGCCTGCCGCGATGCGCTCAGCGCGGCCGCCGGTGACGCCCAGCGGGTGGCCTCGGCGACGTCCCATCTGGAGGGCACCTTCACGCAGCTGACCGGGTTGCCCGCGACCCGTCGGGCAGGTGAGTACTACGCCGGGCGCACACCGGTGTACGAGGAGTGCCGCCGGGCCGGCACGGTCGCATTCGGCGAGTCCACACTCGACGGCATGCGGGCCGCGCTCGCCCTGGTGCTGGACAGCGCCCGCTGGTACACGGCTGCCGGGGCAGCGCTGTACCGGCGGTACTTCGGCGAGCTCTATCGACGTCGGGCGGCCGAGCTGGGCACTGCGGTCGTGCCGCTGGCCGACTTCTTCACGCGCGCCAGGGAGGCGCTCTTCCGCCCGCCGGCCCGGTTGACCGCGCCGCTCGTGGCGTCGCTGCAGCGCCGGTGGGCCGACATCCTGGACCTGCCCGCGGACGCGCGCCGCGTGCACCGGACCGCCGCGCAGGTGGCATCCGCCGCCACCGAGGCGTTCCCGCCGGGCGAGCCGGGCTGGCGGTCCGCCGTCCAGCACAGCCCGGACCTGCTCATCGCCATCGACGACAACGGTCGGCTCGAGTGGGTCCTCGGCGAGCTGCACCCGGGGATCAACACGATGCGCTACGCGACCTGGGTCGCCCTCCATCCGTCGCCGGATGTCCTGCGGGCCGCGGCTGCGGCCGATCTGGGTGGCGGCATCGTGTACGCGGCGGAGACCACAGACGAGGGTGGTGTGCCGGCGCGGATGGGCAACGCCCTCGTACAGCCGGGAGACCTGCGGTTGGTCTTCGCGCGCGACTCCTTCGGATACGACGAGTCGGGCGTGCTGCCGGTGGGGGAGTGCGACCTGGTCGACTCGGGGCAGGGCTTGCGGGTACGTCACCCGGCCGGACATGACCTTGACGTCATCGACGCCTTCGGCGACCTGATCGGACCGGCTCTGGCCCAGCAGTTCCGGCTTCTCGCGCCCGGCGCTCACACGCCCCGGGTCACCATCGACTCGCTGGTCGTCAGCCGCGAATCGTGGCTGTTCACTGTGGACGACGTGCCGTTCGCCGATATCGGCGACGAAGAGCGCCGGGTCCTGGCGGCACGTGCCTGGGCGGCCGCGCACGGCCTGCCCAGGCATGTGTTCGTGCGGCTCACCAGCGAGCCCAAGCCCTTGTACGCCGACCTCACCAGCCTCACCTCGGTGGACCTCATCGCCCGGTCGATCCGGCGATCCCGCCGATCCGCGGACGATGACATCGTTACGGTGACGGAGATGCTCCCATCGCCAGAGCAGATGTGGCTCACCGGAGCCGACTCGCGCCGCTACTGCGCCGAGCTGCGGACGGTGGCGGTTCAGGCGCCGAGTCAAACAACTGTCTGAACTTACCTCACCCTCCTGGCTGAACTGTGTGGACCTGGGCAATCCCCGTCCTAGCAGGAGCTTCTTCGCATTCCGTACCCCGGCCCAGGAACCTCACCACACCTGAAGCATGACCATCCCCCTAAAACGGCCTTGAGTTTAGGTCAGTGGGCGTTGGTCAGGTCGTGGTGGCGCGGGCGGCCGCGCGGGAGCGCTTATGGAACCACGTGCGAGATCGCTACGCAGTTCACTCAGCTTGTCGTTATCAGCAGATCCGGGAGTTCGGGGTGCCCGGGTGTCCGCGTCACCGAACACGCCGTACGGTCACGCCGCCGGTGGAGCAGCGACGGACCAATAGTCGCTGCTGTCGTCCAGACGGACCCGCACGCGACAGGGAAGGGGAATGAGATGGACAGGCGAATGGATCGACGGACAGTGGCCAAGGGCGCGGGCGCCGTCGCGGGGGCGGCGGCGCTGGGACTGTTCCCGGCGAGCGCTGAGGCAGGTGGGGCGTCGCACAAGCCTGGTGGCAAGCCGAGTCTGTACGACCGGCTGGGCGGCTACTTCGGGATCGCCGCGGTCGTCAACCGCTTCAGCGACCAGATCATCATAAACCCGATACTCAACCAGAACCCCGCGCTCAGGGCGTGGAACGAAACGGAGGCGGAAGCGCGGCTGCCGGGTCTCAAGTTCGGTCGTACGCTGTGGATCGCGGCAGTGGCCGGCGGACCCTTCAAATACACCGGCTTGCCGCTGGATGAGGCTCACGCGGAGTTCAATCTCACGGCCGCTGAGTTCGCCGAAGTTGGGGCGGAGATCGTCCGCGCCCTCAACTTCTTCGGGGTGCCGGAACGAGAGCAGCAGGAACTGGTGGAGGCATACCAAGCCAGCATGTCCGACGTCGTGACCGAGTAACCTGCTCCCTGGAAGATGCTAGGAGCAGGCTGCGCCGACCTCACCGGACCGGGTGTTCTGCCACGTCTACGGCGAGCAGCCGGTCGAGCTTGGCGTACCCCTCGTGCACGCCGGTGTCCATGCCGCTTTGCAGCCACGCGTCACGACCCTCGAAGCTGTCGCAAAGAGACGACGCGAGCATCCGGGTCCGGCCGTCGCCAAGGTCCTCGAACACCATGGTCTCGAGCGCCACGCCGTCGGGCTCACCCTCGTACGTGAATGTCTGCACGATGCGGTCCGGGCGGATCTCGTGGAAGCAGCCGCGGAAGGCGAGCTGGGCTCCGCCGGCGTCCTGGACGAAC
>DASSUC010000040.1:0-34973 GCA_035707405.1 Micromonosporaceae bacterium
GCCGGGCTGGTCGAGCGGGAAGTCCTTGCCGAGGTACGCCTCGAACGCCGCCGACCCCTCGGCCGCGGCGGTCTCGCCGTACACCTTCGGGCTGGGTGACTCGGGGTACGCCGACCAGTAGGTGCGCGCGGCGATCGCGGCCACCGCCCGGTCGAGCATGCCGGTGTGCTTGGCGAACAGCGGGTGCGAGGTCTCCGTCATCCCGCCATCATGCCCGACCGGCGCCTGGCCCGGCGCGGGTCAGGCGCCCACCGCCTCCTGCGCCACGGCCTCCCGCCGCGGTGGCTCGTCCGCCGGGCCGGGCAGCTCGCGCATCCGGCGCAGCGGGGAGAGGAAGACCGGCAGGAACGCCAGGCACTGCGCGACCGCCGCGACCCACAGCGTGGTACGGGCACCGAGCAGCTCGCCGAGGACACCGCCGAGGAACCCGCCGACCGGCATGGTGCCCCACACCAGGAACCGCATTGTCGCGTTCATCCGGCCCAGCAGCCGCTCCGGGGTGAGCCGCTGCCGGAAGCTGACCTGGGTCACGTTGTAGACCACCACGCCGATGCTGACCACGAAGAAGCCCGCGGCGGCCAGCCACACCCGCCAGCCCGGCTCGGCCGCCGGCAGCAGCAGCGTGAACGGCGCGGTGACCGCGGTTGAGACCCAGATCGCCGGCCCCTCGCCGAGCCGGCGCACGACCGGGTTCACCACGAACGCGCCGACCAGGCCGCCCGCCGCGCCGACCGAGAAGAACAGCCCGATCACACCCGGACCCATCCCCAGGTCGCGGACCAGGAACAGGATCGTCATCGCGGCGGTGACCGCGCCGAAGAGGTTGAACAGCCCGGTGCAGGCGGCGATCGCGCGCAGCAGCCGGTTGCCCAGCACGAACCGCAGGCCCTCGGCGATCTCCCGGCCCAGGTGCGCGTCTGCCGCACGCTCCGGCTTCGCCTCCCGCTTGCGGATCAGGCCCACGAAGAGCGCGGACACGAGGAAGCTGACCGCGTCCACGGCTACCGCGAACGGCGCGGTGACCGCCTGGATCAGCAGGCCGGCCAGGCCCGGCCCGCCGATCTGCGCGGAGGCCCGCACCACCTCCAGCTTTGCGTTGCCCTCCACCAGCCGCTCCCGGCCGACCAGGTGCGGCAGGTAGCTCTGGTACGCCACGTCGAAGAAGACCGTGAGCACCCCGACGAGCAGCGCCACCGCGTACAGCTGCCAGATCGTGAGCACCCCGGCCCACCAGGCCAGCGGCACCGAGCCGAGCAGGACGGCGCGCCCGAGGTCGCCGGTGACCAGCACGTTGCGCCGGCGCAGCCGGTCCACCCAGGCGCCCGCGGGCAGGCCGACCAGGAGGAACGCCAGGAACTCGAGGGTGACCAGCAGGCCCACCTCGAGCTCGGTGGCCTTGAGGGTGACCACGGCCACGAGCGGCAGGGCCAGCTGGGACACCTGGGTGCCGACCTGGCTGATCGTGTCGGCCACGAAGAGCTGGCGGAAGTCGTGGTCGCGCAGCAGGCCCAGCTGCGGGCGGCGGAACTGCATGCCGGGAGCCTCCCCTAGTGATTGGGAGAAGTCAACCAGTTACGCTGTCCGCGATGACCTCCGGCAGCCGGCGCCCGGCCACCCCCGCCGAAGGGCGCGCTCTCGCGTCCGCGGTACGCCTGCGCATCCTGCGCCTGTGCCTGGAGCAGGCGCTGACCAACAAGGAGATCGCGCAGCGGCTCGGCGCCAACCCGGCGACCACGCTGCACCACGTACGCACGCTCGTGGCCACCGGCTTCCTGGAGGCGCAGGACGAGCGGCGGGGCACCCGCGGCGCGCGGGAGGTGCCGTACCGGTCCACCGGCAAGTCGTGGACGCTCGATGTCGACGACCCGACGGTGCGCGGCACGGGGCAGGCGATGCTCGACGCGTTCTGGGCCGAGGCGCGCCTGGTGGACCTGGACCGGGCCATGCTCAGCCGGCTCGGCCTGCGCCTGACCGCCACCGAGTACGGCGAGCTGTGCGACCGCCTCCAGGCCCTGCTGGACGAGTACGCGGCCCGCCCGCGCAGCGCGGGCGGGCACGCGTACTCCGTCTTCGTCGCCATCCACCCGGACGTCACCCTTGCGGGACCGCCCCCGGTCTAGAACTCGTGCTGCCAGTTCTCCCAGAGGTCGAGCGGGCGGAAGCCCATCGTCTCGTTGATGCCGATCATGTGCTTGTTGACCGCGGCGTTCCAGGTGTCGATCGTGGCGACGGCGGGCTCGTACGCCCGGGTGTACCGCAGGTTCTCGATCTTGACAATCGTGCCGAGCCGGTGGCCGCGGTGGTCCGGGTCGGCGATCGTGATCCACTGCATGCCGTGCGACGGAGTCGACTCCTCGAACCCGATGGTGGTGAACGCCACCAGGCGGTTGGTGGCGGTGTGCACGGCCCCGGTGGAGTACATGCGGATCCTCGAAGCGGCGCACCGGGCCTCGCCCTCGCGGACGCGGGCCACGTCGACCGTCTCCGGCTCCCACTTGATGTCACCCATCGGGGCGTCCGTGACCATGCGCCCGTCGAGGTAGCCGACGTCGGCTGCATACTCGTCCGGGGCCCGCTCGCGCCACTGCACGAGCGTGTAGCCGCCGGCCCGCTGCCACGCCTCGGCCAGCAGGACCTTGAGCGCGTCCTCATCCACAGTAGACAGGTCGAGGCGCCGCCGCACCTCACCGAGCGCGTTCTTCGCACCCATCGCGGCCGCGAAGGCGCCGCCGACCCCGTCCCGCTCCGGCCCGCCGGGCAGGGCCGCCACGGACATGCCCACGGTCCGCTTGCGGCCGTCGGCCTTCAGCCGGTCCATGGCGTACGCGTACAGCGCCCGTCCGATCCCGCGGCGGCGGTAGTCCGGGTGGACGATCAGGTCGTAGACGTCGGAGTTCTCCAGGTTCTCCTTCAACGGGAAAGCCAGGGTCAGAAAGCCGACGATCCGCCCGTCCGCCCGGGTCACGTAGTTCTCCATCCGCAGGTACGTGCGCGGGAAGGTGAGCCCACCGACGAACCAATGTCGGCAGGGCGGCGGCATGTCTGGTACGTCGACCGCGCGGGCGGCGGTCATCAGTGCGAGCACCTCGTCCACGGCCGTGGCGTCGGTGGGGTCGAGCGGGGTGATGGCGAGTTCCATACCTGGCAGGGTGGCCGACCCGGCGTGCCGGCGCGACCGAAATACGCCGCAAAATTGGTCGAGAGGACGCTCGCACGGCGCCTCCGGCGCCGGGTCGCAGGGCTCCTGGATGAGATTGTTGCCAAGCTCAGGATCCGGAGCCTTGCGGCGATACGTCCTCCCGCATCGAGCATCCTGCGGCCTGTCCGCCCCGCCGTCAAGTCTCCGGTCGGTCGATTTTCAACGGACGGCATAGCGATAACTACACAGAGCAACCGTTGTTCGGCCGAACGGCCTATGGACAATGCCTGCGAGCGGTGAGGATGGGCGGCACTGTCGGGTTCGCCGGAACTTGGGGCGGGATGTCAGCAACGCAAGGTAGTCGCCGGCACCTGCGGCTCAGCCCAGCAGCCCAGCCTCCCGGGCCGCGCGCAGCGATGGCCTGAGCCGGTGCGTCGGACCCGCGACACCGGCCATCGCGTCGATGGTCTTCAGCCCCTCACCGGTGTTGTAGAGCACCGTCTCCGCATCCGGGTCCAGCCGGCCACCGGCCACCAGCCGGCGCAGCACGGCCACGGTGACCCCGCCGGCGGTCTCGGCGAAGATCCCGGTGGTGCGGGCGAGCAGCCGGATCCCCTCGCGGATCTCGTCATCATCGGCGGTCTCCATCCACCCGCCGGTGCGCCGCACCGCCGCCAGGGCGTACGGCCCGGCCGCCGGGTCGCCGATGTTGAGCGACTTCGCGATGCCGGTCGGGCGGACCGGGCGGACCGCGTCGGCGCCCGCGTGCAGCGCCGCGGCGATCGGGCCGCACCCCGCCGACTGGGCGCCGAAGACCCGCCAGCCCGCCGCCGGGGGCTCCACCAGGCCGATCTCCACCAGCTCGGAGAACGCCTTGTCGATCTTTGTGAGCAGCTCGCCGGAGGCCATCGGGATCACCACCTGGGCCGGCAGCCGCCAGCCCAGCTGCTCGGCCACCTCATACCCCAGGGTCTTCGAGCCCTCCGCGTAGAACGGCCGCATGTTGACGTTGACGAACGCGGTGTCCGCCAGCTCGTCGGTCTCGACCAGCTCGGCACAGAGCCGGTTCACGTCGTCGTACGAGCCGTCCACGGCCACCAGGTGGCCGCCGTAGACCGCGGTGGTGACCACCTTGCCCGGCTCGAGGTCGGCCGGGACGAAGACCGTCGACGGTACGCCGGCCCGGGCCGCGTGCGCCGCCACCGAGTTGGCCAGGTTGCCTGTTGACGCGCAGGCGAAGCGGGTGAACCCGAAGCCCTGCGCCGCGGTCAGCGCGACCGACACCACCCGGTCCTTGAACGAGTGGGTCGGGTTGGCGGAGTCGTCCTTCACCCACAGCGGCGCCCGCATCCCGACCGCGGCGGCGAGCGCGTCGGCCCGTACCAGCGGGGTCAGGCCCGGGTCCAGGGTGACCCTGGTCGCCGGGTCCTGCCCGACCGGCAGCAGGCCGGCGTAGCGCCACAGGTTCGGCGGGCCGGCCGCGACCTGCTCCCGGGTCACCAGGCGCAGCGCGGCGGGGTCGTAGCCCACCTCCAGCGGCCCGAAGCAGGCGAAGCAGGCGTGCTGTGCGGCGAGCGGGTACTGCGCACCGCAGCCACGGCAGGCCAGCGCTCGAGCCGGCGATCCGGCGGCGGAGACGGTCACAGGGCTGTCGACAGATGCGGTCACCGGGGGTCGCCCCTCTGGATGAGGTACGCGGTTGTGCTGGCCAGCCTACCTGGATCACCAGCAGGACCGCGCCGCCGACCGCGCCGAGCGGGGCGTCGCACGCCCCGCCGGACCGGGCGCGGCGCCCGGCTCCTCAGGCGCCTCTCAGCAACCCGCGGCTGGATACGCTCGGCTGGTGACGGAGCCGGCCGACCGGATGCTCACCCTCACCGCCAGCCTGCGCCCGGCCGCCCTGGACGCCCGGCGCGGCATCGTCCGGCTGCATCCCGAGGTGCTCGCGGCGCTGGGCGTGCGCCCGGGCGACCCGGTGCGGCTGGCCGGCCAGCGCACCACCGCCGGCATCGCCGCCCACGCCGAGCCATCGGCGGGGCGCGGCCTGCTCTACGCGGACGACCTCATCCTCGGCAACCTCGGCGTACGCGACGGCGGCCAGGTGAGCGTCTCGCCCGCGCCGGTGGTCGCGGCCCGCCGGGTGACCCTGGCCGGACCGGTCGAGATCGAGGCGGCGGTGAGCCCGGAGATGCTGCGACTGGCGCTGCTCGGCAAGGTGGTGACCGTCGGGGACGACGTCTCCCTGCTGCCGCAGGACGTGCTGCCCGGTGACGGCGTGCGGCCTTTGATCGCCGCGGCCCGCCGCAGGCTCGCGAACACCGTCGGGTACGGCTGGACCTCCACCCTGCTGACCGTGACCGCGGCGGAGCCGCCGGCCGCCGCGCTGGTCACCATGGACACCGTCGTCGGCTGGCGGGGCGGCCAGGCCACCCATGCACCCTCCACTGTGGTCGGTCCTGCCGCCGCGGACGCGGCGGCGCCCGCGGTCGAGGACCTGCCGGGGCTGCGGGCCGCCGCGCACGAGCTGACCGAGCTGCTCGACCTCGGCTTCCACCACCGGGAGGTGCTGCGCCGGCTGGGCACCACCGTCTCGCTCGGCGTGCTGGTCACCGGGCCCGCCGGCTCCGGCAAGTCCACACTGGTCCGGGCCGTCGCGGCGGCCGTACGGGCGCGGGTGGTCGCGCTGTGGGCACCCGAGATCGCGGCCCTGGCCGCCAACGACGGCGCCGCGCGGCTGCGCGAGGCGGTGGCCGCGGTCCGGGGCCCCGAGCCCGCCGTGCTGCTGGTCGCGGACGTGGAGGCGCTGGCGCCCCGGGACGCGCCCGGCCCGCTGCCGACCGTGTTCCGCCAGCTCCTCGCCGACCTCGTCCGCGGCGGCGGGGCCGTGGTGTGCACCACCAGCCGCCCGGAGGCGGTCGACCCCGGGCTGCGCCGGCCGGACCTGCTCGCGGTCGAGATCGGGGTGCCGCTGCCGGACGCCGCTCTGCGCCGCGAGCAGCTCGACGTGCTGACCCGGGGCGTGCCGCTCGCCGAGGACGTGCGGCTGGACGACATCGCCGGGCGTACCCCCGGCTTTGTCGCCGCCGACCTGGCCGCGCTGGTCCGCGAGGCCGGAGTGCGGGCGGCCCTGCGGCAGCGGCCCGGCCCGGCCGGCGTCCCTGGCGACACCGAGCCGCGGGTGGCGATGGCGGACTTCGAGGCGGCGCTGGAGGTGGTCCGGCCGACGTCCATGGCCGACTCGGCGCTGGAGCTGGCGAAGGTCACCCTCGACGACGTGGGTGACCTGGCCGACGTCAAGCAGACGCTGACCGAGACGGTGCTGTGGCCGCTGACCTACCCCGACACCTTCGACCGGCTGGGCGTGCAGCCCCCGCGCGGCGTCCTGCTCTACGGCCCGCCGGGATGCGGCAAGACCTTCCTGGTCAAGGCCATCGCCGGGACGGGCCGGGCGAACGTGCTCCCGGTCAAGGGCGCGGAGCTGCTGAGCAAGTGGGTCGGCGAGAGCGAGCGGGCGGTGCGCGAGCTGTTCCGGCGGGCCCGCGAGGCGGCGCCGACGCTGGTCTTCCTCGACGAGGTCGACGCGCTCGCGCCAGTGCGCGGCCAGGCCACCGACGGGGGTACGACCGACCGCGTGGTCGCCTCGCTCCTCACCGAGCTGGACGGCGTGGAGGCGCTGCGCAACGTGGTGGTGGTCGGCGCCACCAACCGGCCCGACCTGGTCGACCCGGCACTGCTGCGCCCCGGCCGGCTGGAGCGGCTGGTCTACGTGCCGCCCCCGGACGCCCCCGCGCGGGCCGAGATCCTGGCCGCGGCCGCCCGCGGCGTCCCGCTCGCGCCCGACGTGGACCTGGCCGCGCTGGCCGGGTCGTTGGACGGCTTTTCAGCAGCCGACTGCGCCGCGCTGGTGCGGGAGGCGGCGCTGGCCGCGATGCGGGAGTCGCTGGAGGCGACCGTGGTCACCGCGGCACACGTGGCGGCGGCGCGGCGCCGGGTGCGGCCGTCGCTGGACCCGGTCCAGGTCGCCTGGCTCGCCGCGTACGCCGGCCAGCACGCACCCGGCTGACCTCGCGCCTCAGCCCATTCAGCTCCCCGGCCCCTCACCGGCGGTGAACCGTTACGACTGGGGGACTATGACAAAAGCCGGTGTGTGTTTCGGCCGGACGACAGAGAAGTGTCGTATGTCGATAGTTGCAATGGTGGCTACCTTAAGGCGCTCGGCGACTGCCACAACAGATGCGTCGACAGCACCCAGGGGCAGATCCGAGTACTGCTCCACGAGATCCGCCATACGCCTGAGGTCGCTATCGGTAAGGTGGACGAGCAGCAACGGCCCGTCGGACGCAGCTATGGAACGGAGAAAGGCAGCCTCTACCTTGCTCGTCGTCCAGCTCGTCCCGCAAGATCTCCTCGTGCCGCTCGGCCAGGTCACCACGTCCTGACCGGAACATGCCCACCCAGGCTGGCAGGTTTGATCCGGTCTCTGCCGAGGCGGACGAGCCGAACCGGGCGCACAGCAGCACGAGCGCCTCGGTTGCCTGATCCGGACCGAGACGATCGACAAGCGCGTGAAGCTGCTCTTTCGTCGTCACGTGCTCATCATAGCGAGATCAACGCATACGACCTGCGGTCGCAATGTCCTTCGCGGCGTGTCCGGACATCCCGAGATGAGGGGCTTATGCCGGTGAGCCACCGCGGACCCGGGCGCGGGCGGCGCGGATCCGGCGCAGGCGCTTGACCAGGATCGGGTCGAAGGCCAGCGCGGCGGGGTTGTCGAGCAGCCGGTTGAGCAGCTGGTAGTAACGGGTGGCGGACAGGCCCAGCTCGTCCCGGATGGCCTGCTCCTTGGAGCCCGCGCGCCGCCACCAGCGGCGCTCAAAGGCGAGGATGCGCTCCTCACGCTCGGTCAGGGAGGGTGGCTCCGGGGAGTCGCCCCGGTCGGCCGGCGGTGCCGGGGGAGCCACGGTCACCCGCGGCTCGGGGACCCGTCCACGGGCGGGAGGGACCTCGTCGAGGTCTTCCCCGGCTGCCCGGGCGCCTACCCTGGCTCGCATATCGCGAGCTTAGTCGAACATGCGTACTCAGGCACAGATGACCTTCACCCCGACGGCTTGGAAGCCGGCGATCCTGTCCTCGCCCGCTGCGGAGTCGGTGACCAGGGTCTCCACCCGCTCGATGGGGCAGATCCGGGCGAACGCGTGGCCGCCCAGCTTCGATGAGTCCGCGATGATGACGACCCGTTTCGCCCGGGACACCATCAGGCTGTTCATCGCCGCCTCGCCCTCGTGGTGCGCTGCCGCGCCCGACTCGACGTCCACCGCGTCGACCCCGAGCAGCGCGATGTCCAGCGTCACCTCGTGCAGGACCCCGCCGCCGAGCGGGCCGAGCAGCTCGAAGGACTGCGGGCGGACCACGCCACCGGTCACCACGATCTTCATGCGGGACCGGACCAGCAGCTCGTTGGCGATGTTCAGGGCGTTGGTGACCACGGTCAGCTGGGACCCCTCGGCGCTGCCGGCGAGGTCCGGCCGGACCGCGAGGGCGCGGGCCACCTCGGTGGTGGTGGTGCCGCCGTTCAGGCCGACCACCATGCCGGGTGAGACCAGAGCCGCAGCCGCCGCGCCGATCCGCTGCTTCTCCGCCGAGTGCTTGGCGGTCTTGTAGCGCAGCGGCAGGTCGTACGAGACTCCGTTGGCGACCGCGCCGCCCCGGGTCCGTACGATCATCTGCTGCTGGCCGAGCTGGTCGAAGTCGCGCCGGATGGTGGCCTGCGAGACGCCCAGCCGGGTCGCCGCCTCCTCGACGCTCACCCGGCCGGTCTCGGTGAGCAGCTCAAGCAGGGAGTTCCAGCGGGCGTACCGGTCCATGGCGGCCCCCAGCGCCGACGGTGACGGGATGCGTGCACACTAGTGCGCGAAAAGGCGCCAGGCAAACGTCTCTGCTGCGCAAAGCAGCGGTCGGCGAGGGGACATGGGTATGAGGCTGACCGGCCGGGTGGTGACCCCGGACGGGGTGCTGGACCCCGGACAGGTCGACATCGAGGGTGACCGGGTCACCGCGGTCGGCGCCGCCGGAGAGGCAGGAGACGGGGAGGCAGGAGACGGGGAGGCAGGAGAACGGCACTGGCTCGTACCCGGGTTCGTGGACATCCACGTCCACGGCGGCGGCGGGCACACGTTCACCACCGGGGACGCCGCAGCGGCCCGCGAGGTCGCCCGGTTCCACCTGCGCCACGGCACGACCACCATGCTGGCCAGCCTGGTCAGCTCGCCGTACCAGGTGATGCGCCGGGCCACCGAGGCGTTCCGGCCGCTGGTCGGCGAGGGGGTGCTGGCCGGCATCCACTTCGAGGGGCCGTACCTGTCGGAGCTGCGCTGCGGTGCGCAGAACCCGGCCCACCTGCGCGACCCGGACCTCGGCGAGCTGGCCGAGCTGGTCGCGCTCGGTCAGGGCGCGGTCCGGATGGTCACCCTGGCCCCGGAGCGCCCGGGCGCGGTCGCGGCGGTGCGGCTGCTCGCCGGGCACGGCGTGGTGGCCGCGGTCGGGCACACCGACGCCACGTACGAGCAGACGCAGGCCGCGGTGGCCGCCGGCGCGAGGGTGGGCACGCACCTGTTCAACGGCATGCGCCCCCCGCACCACCGCGAGCCCGGCCCGGTCTTCGCCCTGCTCGGCGCCGCCGGCAGCGCAGATGCCAGGGGCGTGGTGTGCGAGCTGGTCGCCGACGGGGTGCACCTGCACGACGGCACGCTCGCGTTCGCCGCGGCCGTGGCCGGCCCGGACCGGACCGCGCTGGTCACCGACGCGATGGCGGCGGCCGGGATGCCGGACGGAGAATACGAGCTGGGCGGGCAGACGGTGGTCGTCGCCGGGCGGGTGGCCCGGCTGGCCCGCAACGGCGCGATCGCGGGGAGCACGCTCACCATGGACGCGGCCCTGCGCGGGGCGGTGCGGGCCGGGCTGTCCATCGTGGACGCGGTGCGGGCGGCGGCCACCACGCCGGCCCGGACCATCGGGCTCGGTGCCGAGGTGGGGGCGCTCGCCGCCGGTCGGCGCGCGGACATCGTCGAGCTCGACGAGGAGCTGCGCGTGGTGCGGGTCATGCGGGCCGGCGCCTGGCAGGCCGGCTGACCGCCCAGCCCAGCACGCCCACCGCCAGCACCGCGAGGCCGGCCAGCACGCTGCGGGCCGGCAGGGTCAGCGCGAGCACGACGCAGCCGACCAGCCCGACCGCGGCGAGCGAGCGCACCGGCAGCCGCCGGCCGGGCTCGGGACCCAGGGTGAGCGCGGACGCGTTGGCGACCGCGTAGTAGACCAGCACCGTGCAGCTGGAGAAGCCGATCGCGGTCACCAGGTCGCCGAGGCTGACCAGCCCGGCCACCGCGACGGCGACGGCCAGCTCGGCGCGGTGCGGCACCCGGTGGCGGGGGTGCACCGCGGCCAGCGGCCCGGGCAGGTCGTGCCGGCGCGCCATGGCCAGCGTGGTGCGGGCCACGCCGGCCAGCAGCGCCAGCAGCACCCCGGTGACCGCCACCCCGGCACCGACCCGGACCGCCCAGGCCAGCTGCGGCAGGCCCGCCGCGCGGACCACGTCGGCGAGCGGGGCGGCCGACCCGGCCAGCGAGCCGGTGCCCAGCACGGCCAGGCACACCGCTCCGACCGCCAGGTAGGTCACCAGCACCAGGGCGAGCGCCAGCGGGATCGCCCGCGGGATCGTGCGCTGCGGGTCGCGCACCTCCTCGCCGAGTGTGGCCACCCGGGCGTAGCCGGCGAATGCGAAGAAGAGCAGCCCAGCCGCGGCGAGCACGCCCTTGACCCCACCACCGCCGTCCAGCCGGGTCAGCTCGGCCAGGGCCGGGGAGCCCGCGGCGAGGCCGGTGGCGACGACTCCGGCCAGGACGAGCAGCGTCACCACCACCAGCCACCGGGTGGCCCGGGCCGTCTTCTCCACGCCGCGCAGGTTGACCGCGGTCACCGCGACAACCGCTGCGAGCGCGACCAGCCGCGCCTGCCCCGGCCACAGGTACGCGCCGATCGTCAGCGCCATCGCCGCGCAGCTCGCGGTCTTGCCGGCCACGAAAGCCCAGCCGGCGACGAAACCGGCAAGGTCGCCCAGGCGCTGGCGGCCGTAGACGTAGGCGCCGCCCGACTCGGGGTAGCGCGCGGCGAGCCGGGCCGAGCTGGTCGCGTTGCAGAACGCCACCAGGCCGGCGAGCCCGAGCGCGACCAGCATGCCGGCGCCGCCGGCCGCCGCCGTCGCGGGTGCGAACACCACGAACACGCCGGCGCCGAGCATGGAGCCGAGGCCGACCACGACCGCGTCGCGCACCCCGAGCCGGCGCGCCAGCGTGGTCACGGGGCCCGCTCCGCCGGCCGGCGCCGCCTGGCCGCCAGCCCGGCCCGGTGCCAGGGGGTACGGCTCACCGCACGGTCGAGCACGAGCCCGAGCAGGACCGCCGCGACCCCGTCGGTCAGCCAGTGGTAGCCGAGGACCGTGGTGGTGCCGAAGACGACCACCGGCGGGACGGCCCGCACGAGCTGAGCCGCCCCGGGCGGCACCGGGCGGCGGCCGGAGCTGCGTAGCAGCGCATTGACCAGTAGCAGAAGGATGCCGTACCAGACGATCGCCACGACCACGTGGCCGGAGGGGTAGGACTCGCCGTACTCGCCCGGGGGTAGGGCGTTGAACAGCTCCGCGGCGTCCGGCAGGGCCGACCTCGGCGCGGCCCGGTCGGTCCAGTGCTTGAGCGGCAGCACCACGCCGGTGGTGAGCACGAACCCGAAGACGACGAGCAGCAACGGGCGGACCGTGCCCAGCCGCCACGCCGCGAGCAGGGCGAGCGCGGCGGCCAGGCCGGTCAGCGCCCCGCCCTGGCCGAGCCGGTTCAGCCCCAGCGCGGCCAGCTCCACCGGGCGGGTCAGGTGCGCCGCCCACCAGTCGCGCACCGCATAGTCGACATCGAGGAAGGCGCCGGACGCGAGCGCGGCGGTCAGCGCCACGAACCCGGCCAGCAGCGCGCACTCCGGCCACCACCGGCGCAGCACGCCGGCCGGCGAGGCGGTGGTCACCGGCCGTTCCCCGCTCCGGCGCGCCCCAGGCCGCACAGCCGGCACAGGGCGGCGAACCCGTCCTCAGTGCCTGGCCAGTGCCGGCGCAGCGCGGCCAGCCCGGCGCGCCGGGCCACACCGCGCAGCGCCAGCGCCGCCACGACCGCGTCGTCGGCGTAGCCGAGCACGGGCACGAAGTCGGGCACCAGGTCGATGGGAAGGGCCAGGTAGCCGGCGAGGAGCGCCACGCGCAGGCGTACCCCCCGGGGCAGGGTGGGGTCGGCGGCGAGCCGGCTGGCCAGCCGGACCACGTCGGGCAGCAGCCGCAGTGCCGCCCGCAACGCGGCCCGGTCCAGCCGGCGCCCGGCGGCCAGCAGCGCCAAAGCGAGCGCGAGCCAGGTCACCGCCGTCGCAGCCAGCAGGCCCAGCGCCGCCTCCACCGCGACCTCTTCCACGCCACCGACGCTACCGGGCTGGTACGACACGCATCGCGGGCGCCGCCGCCAGCAGGGCATGCTCATTGTGTGCGGATCACCTCGGTCCTGGTCGACCCGGCGCTGCTGGAGCTGCCGTGGGCCACGCCGCTCGCGGAGTGGCCGCAGGAGCGCCTGGTCACCCTGCCCCAGGGCCTGTCCCGGCACATCGTCCGGTTCGTAGCGATCGGCGGCCTGGTCTACGCGGTGAAGGAGGCCCCGCTACGGGTGGCCGAGCGGGAGTACGGCCTGCTGCGCGCGCTGGAGCGGATCGGCGCGCCGGCGGTCGAGGCGGTCGCCATCGTGGCCGACCGGACCGGCTCCGGCGGGGAGCCGCTCGATCCGGTGCTGATCACCCGCCACCTGCGGTTCTCCCTGCCGTACCGGGCGCTGTTCTCGCACACGCTGCGCCCGGACACCGTGTCCCGGCTGCTCGACGCCCTCGCCGTGCTCCTGGTACGGCTGCACCTGGCCGGCTTCTTCTGGGGCGACTGCTCGCTGTCCAACACCCTGTTCCGGCGCGACGCCGGAGCCTTCGCGGCCTACCTCGTCGACGCCGAGACCGGGCAGCTGCACAGCCGGCTCTCCGCCGGCCAGCGCGGCGAGGACCTGGAGATCACCCGGGTCAACATCTTCGGCGAGACGCTGGACCTCGCCGCGGCCGAGCTGCTGGACCCGACCGTGGACCCGGAGGCCGTCGCCGGCGACGTGGTGCGCCGCTACGAGTCGCTCTGGCATGAGCTGACCTACGAGCAGGAGATCGAGGCGGACGCCCGGCACCACATCGAGAAGCGGATCCGGCGCCTCAACGAGCTCGGCTTCGACGTCGAGGAGCTGGACCTGGCCACGCTCGGCGGCCAGGCGTACCGGGTGCGGCCCAAGGTCGTCGACGCCGGCCACCACACCCGCCGGCTGCTGCGGCTGACCGGGCTCGACGCCGAGGAGAACCAGGCCCGCCGGCTCCTCAACGACCTGGACACCTACCGGGCGGAGAGTGACCTCGTCGACGAGCAGCAGTCGGCCCACCGGTGGCTGACCGAGGTGTTCGAGCCCGTGGTCCGGGCGGTGCCGCACCAGCTGCGGGGCAAGCTGGAGCCGCCCGAGCTGTTCATCCAGGTGATCGACCACCGCTGGCGGCTGTCCGAGCAGGCCGGTCGCGACGTGGGGCTCGCCCCGGCGGTGCAGTCGTTCCTGGCCGACGTGCTGGTGCACCGCCCGGACGAGCAGGCGGTCCTCGGCGTCGAGCCGGGCTGAGCGCGCGCCGCAGCGCCGCCGCCGGCCGGCTCCTCACCGGGCCTGCGCCCCGCCAGCCGGCCCCCGCCTGGGCGCCGGGCCGTGCTGCTGCGCCGGGCCGTGCTGCTGTGCCGGGCGGGGCTGCGGCACCGGCTCCGGCGCGGTGGGCGGAGCTGCCCGGGCGAGCGTCCGGTTGAGCCCGTCCCTGGTCGCCACGACGGTCAGCCGGTCCTGGCAGCCGAGCCGCTCGTGCAGGCCAGGCATCCAGAGCGGGTCGGGCTCACCGGCCCGGGCCAGCGCGATCACCCGTACCGCGCCGGTCTGGTCGACCGCGGTCACCGCAGCGCCGTCGAGTGCGGCGCCGCGCCCGACGCTGACCTCGGCGATGAGCAGCACGTGCCGCTCGACCGGGATGATCTGCACGATCTCCTGCTCCATCATTGCCGCGGCGAACGCCGGCGCGGCGAGGTAGGAGACGCTGCGCGAGAAGGCGATGCTGAAAGCGCGCTGCACCCGCTGGGCGAAGTCGCCGTCGAAGAGGCGCAGGACCACCCGCAGCTGCGGCTGCACCGCCCGGCCGTGCAGCGCGGCCTCGATGTTGGAGACGTCGTCGGTGGAGAGCACCACCAGGGCCCGGCACTGGTGCACGCACGCGGCGTCCAGCGTCTCGGGCTGGCTGGCGTCCCCCACGATCAGCGGGATGCCGAGCTGGCGCGCGAGCACGGCGCCCCGGGCATGCTCGTCCTTGTCGATCGCGACCAGGCCGACGCCCCGGTCGTGCAGCTCCTTGATGACCCGGGTGCCCACGTTGCCGAGCCCGACCACGATCACGTGGTCCTCGACCGGCGCCTGCAGCCGGCCGCGCGCCACCGCCAGCCGGGCGTTCACCAGGCCCTCCACCACGGCCGCGGTGAGCACCGGCACCAGCGCGATCCCGGCCACCACGAGGACCAGCTGGAGCACCTGCACCAGCGGGTCCCGCGACTCCTCGGTCGCCCCGGAGATCGCGGTGAGCAGGGTCTGGTCGACCGCCTCCCACGGACCGTGGCCCTGGCGCAGGGCCAGTGCCGCGCCGGCCACCGCGACCAGCCCGACCAGCGCGAGCGCGGCGCGTTGCAGCTTCTGGCTGACCAGGCCGCGGAGGGCCCGTACCAGCATGGACAGGGGTCGCCGCCGGCGCCGGCGGCGGCGCACCGGCGCCACGGCGGGCTGCGGCTGCGCCAAGTCGCTGCGGGCCAGCACGATGTTCGCGCGCCGGAGCTCACCGGGCAGGATCTCCGGCCGGTTGGGCACCGTCGTGTCGGCCAGGCCGCAGACCACGTCTGACGGGGGTACGTCGCGCCGCCGGGTGACGAAGAGGGTGCGATCGTGCAGCCGGATGGTGTTCGCGTCGACCTCGCCGAGCGCGACGGCCACGAACTCCGGGGCGGCCATCTCGGCGTCGGAGAGGACCACCGGGGGACGGTCGGCGAAGAGCCGGGTGACCCCCTCGCCGAGCCGCATGTTGAACATCCGGACGA
Organism: Micromonosporaceae bacterium; assembly: GCA_035707405.1. Lineage (GTDB taxonomy): Bacteria > Actinomycetota > Actinomycetes > Mycobacteriales > Micromonosporaceae > DASSUC01. The sequence continues at coordinate 15,411 of DASSUC010000040.1, forward strand.
CCAGCCGAACCCGCGGGTTGATCTCCCGGGCGAGCAGCGCGAGGTGGATGTTGCCGATGTCGTCCTGGTCGGCGAAGGCGACGGCGGCGGCCGACGCCAGGCGGGCGTCGTGCAGGGCCTGCTCGTCCACGCGGGACACCCGGACCAGCCGGATGCCCGGGATCTCTGCCACGTCCGGCCAGTCGGCGCGGCGCCGCGGCGTCACCACCGCGGTCACCGGCACGCCGTAGCGGCGCACCAGGTCCTCGATGAGCCGGTACGCGAGCGGGTCGCTGCCGCAGACCACGTAGTGGCGCCGGGTCCCGCCGTTGGTGCGGGCGGCCTCCCGGACCCGGGCGACCAGTGACCGCCGGCGCAGCTGGCGCAGCGGCCGGCGGAGGAAGGACAGCGGCGGCACGCCCGGATGGTAGCCCCGCTGCCAACTACCGGCGGTTGCTAAACATAGATCATGGAAAATAACAGAAAGGTCTGCTTTACCCTGGCTGAACGGACGAGGGGGATCAGAGTGGGGCAAGGAACACTCCATGGATGCACCGCTCGCCCGGCATCCTGACCTCGCGCCAGCGCCGCCTCGCCTGGATCGGCTTCCTGAGCACGGCGCTCAACGCCCCTCTCGCCGCCCACGTGCTCGATGACGCTTCCTGGCTCTACAGCGCCTGCGTCTCGGCCCTGGTCGCAACTGTGATCATCATCGACGACCAGACGAGGCGGGTGGCCGCCGCCCGGCGCCGGCTCGACGAGTAGTCAGCCTCGACGATCGGCCCCGGGCGGCGCCAACGGCGTTCGCTCGTTTCTTGCGCTCCCGCCGCAGCACCCGTGATTATCGGGATTATGCGGTGGCCGCGATCTCCGCGAGCACGTCTGCCGGCACCTCCACCACAGTCTCGTGGCCCGGGATGTCGAGCTGCGCCAGCGTCGCCGGATCGGTGATCCGCCAGCCCTGCACGACGAACGTGCCCCGGTCGGTGCGGTAGAGCGAGGGGCAGTTGCTGTCCCCCGAGAGCGCGGTCTTGCGAATGAACGTCAGCTGCATGGGATCGTTCCCCGTTTCTCGGACGTGTCGGCGGCACCGTCGCGCCGCCGAGCTCGCACGCATTATGCGCGGCCGTCGGCCGTTGCATAGGCCCCCTTCGTACGGCTTCGCCCGAACGCAGTCGGTTCATTACTCACCGTGTAGTTACACGGGCCGTAGCGGTTCTCCCGCCGCTGGTCGGCGGCCCTGTCGATTACTGCAAGAAGTCGATTGACCACTCAAGGACACCAAATTGGTAACGCAGCGCAAGCTAGGAGGCGAGTTGGCATGGCCTCCGAGCAGGACACCTAACGCTTTGATACATGTAACTGTACGGATTGTAGTCGCCAAGCTTGTCGGTAGACACTTTCAGGGTCGTCCGAACGGACGATACCCGATCGTACTCTCGACGCGAAGCCCCGGTGAGGATGTCAGCACCGCGGGCTCCGGTTGTCGTTTCATACCGATGTGGCATGGTGTGGCTCGCTGCGCAACCCGGCGAGCAGAGCACGCTCATGACCTCGTGAGCCATGTCGACGGGGTGCCAGGCCCTCACCGCCGCGGCGACCAGGGACCTCGGCCCGGCCACGGCAGCACCGCCGGCTCCCGACGGCGGCCAGCTCGCACCTGACTGGCGTACCCGCATCCCGGCGCAGGTCGACGCGCTTACGGCGGCCTGGGCCCGGCCCGCCCGGGCGATGCGGGGCCGGTCGACCAGGTGGTCGCCTTCAGCGGCCGGGACCCGGCCTGGACCCGCCGGTCGTTGACGATCCAGTCGACGCTGGTCCAGCCGGTTACAGTGTGACGCTATGACCGACCCGCCGTACGGTTACGGGGTTGACCCCGTCACCGGAGTGCCGTTCTCAGAGAAGAGCAAGATCACGGCTGGGCTGCTCCAGCTACTTCCCGGGCTCCTGCTCGGTCTCGGCGGCCTCGGCCGGCTCTACGCCGGGCACGTCATGCTCGGCATGATCCAGCTCGGGGCCACCGTCATCGGCTGGGTCTCGTTCGTGTGCGGTTTCGCGCTGGTCCTGCCGTTCTTCGTCACCTTCGCCTGCTGGGTGTGGTTCGTCATCGACGGCATCGTCCTGCTGGTAGGGCGCCCGGTCGACCGCTCCGGACGAGTGCTGCGAAGCTGACTGGTCTGGCGCCTGTCGATTTACGCACGGCGCTTCCCTGCTTTGTGGCAAAGGTCGATCGACGCCACCGGAGCAGATCGTCGCTGGTGGACTGCGAGCCCGGGCATGGGGCGACCTTACGCAGTGCTACGACAGGTCAGGTCCCTGCTGGTCACAACGTCACAGCCTGAGCCGACACCGGGACTCGAACCCGGAACCGCCCGATTACAAGTCGGGTGCGCTGCCAGTTGCGCCATGTCGGCCGGGCACCCGTTACGGGGTGCGCCCTTGCGATGGTACGCGCCCGCGACCGCTGAGCCGGTCCAGCGGCGCTGGCCGGCCCGCTCGAACCGACCCGCAAGGAGCCGGGCCGGCGCGCTTGGCAAGCCGGTACGCCGAGAACTACGGTGACGGCACCGGGCTCGTACGCGCCCGGGGCCGACGCGGCCCCACCCGCACCTTTACTCGGATCGTCCGGCACGTTCCTGCCGGTGAAGGGAAGCGCTCAACCATGGCTACGGTCACGTACTCAAAAGCCACCCGGACCTATCCGGGGACGCCGAGCCCCGCGGTCGACTCGCTCGACCTGGAGATCGGTGACGGCGAGTTCCTCGTCCTGGTCGGCCCGTCGGGCTGTGGCAAGTCCACCAGCCTGCGCATGCTCGCCGGCCTGGAGGACGTCGACTCCGGCTCGATCAGCATCGGCGACCGCGACGTCACCCACCTGCCGCCGAAGGCCCGCGACATCGCGATGGTCTTCCAGAACTACGCCCTCTACCCGCACATGACGGTGTACGACAACATGGCGTTCGCGCTGAAGCTGCGCAAGACCCCGAAGCCGGACATCGACCGGCGGGTGAAGGAGGCGGCGCACCTGCTGCAGCTGGAGGACTTCCTCGGTCGCAAGCCCAAGGCGCTCTCCGGCGGCCAGCGCCAGCGCGTGGCGATGGGCCGGGCGATCGTCCGCGAGCCGCAGGTCTTCCTGATGGACGAGCCGCTGTCCAACCTCGACGCGAAGCTGCGGGTGCAGACCCGTTCGCAGATCGCGGCGTTGCAGGCCAAGCTCGGCACGACCACGGTGTACGTGACGCACGACCAGATCGAGGCGATGACCATGGGCCACCGGGTGGCGGTGCTGCTCGACGGCGTGCTCCAGCAGGTGAACACCCCGCGGGAGCTGTATGACAGGCCGGGCAACGTGTTCGTCGCCGGCTTCATCGGCTCCCCGGCCATGAACATCAAGACGGTGCGCCTCACCGACGACGGCGCCGTCTTCGGCAGCATGCTGCTCCCGCTCAGCCGTGAGCAGGTGGCCCTGGCCCGCGAGAACGGCGGCGACAGCAAGGTGACCGTCGGCTTCCGGCCGGAGGACTGCGACCTGGTCGGAGAGGGCGAGCACGGCATGCCGGTCGAGGTCGACCTGGTGGAGGAGCTGGGCTCGGACGCGTACGTCTACGGGCACGCGGTGCTCGACGAGACGACGACCCAGGAGCGGTTCGTGGTCCGCACCGACAGCCGTAACGCCCCCAGCATGATGGACACGGTGTACGTGAAGCCGCGTACCGACTCGCACCACGTCTTCCACGCGGTGACCAACGAGCGGATCGGCTGACGCACGTCTGCGCCTGGCCGGGCGCACGGTCCCGGCCAGGCGGGTTCACTCTTCGGCAAAACGCCAGATGCCGAACGTCTTCTCCTGTGGACAGACGATCAGGCTCTCGCTCCACGCGCAGCCGGCCGACCGCACGTCCTTGAGCACACCGAGCTCCGTACGGGTGCCTTCCTGCGCGCCGAGCCCGGTCAGGTTCACGTCCTGCGGGTAGGTCGTCGGCTGGTCGGCGAAGACGAGCACGCTGCCGGCGTTGACCCGTACCCCGGATCCTTCGCGGTTGACCAGCTCCGTGCCGGCGGGGTCGAAGATGCGTACCACCGCCGTGGAGTCCTGGCTGGTGACCAGCGCGTGGTCGCCCACGGCAACGACCCGCTCGCCGGCTGGCGCCTTCCGTCGCCACACCTCGCCACTGTCTTCGGTGTTTATGGCCGCCAGCTCGACCGACTTCTCATCGGAGCTGGCCTGGTCGAGCGCGCAGAGGCGGCCCGTACCGCAGGGCGCCAGCGCGAGCAGGCGGCGCCGCGGGTCCGAGACGGTGTAGATCGCCCGCGGCTCGCCCAGCTTGCGCAGGTCGTACGCGTCGATCCGGTAGCCGGCGTCCTTGGTCGCCACGTAGAGCTGGTCGCCGTGCGCCAGGTAGATGTCGTCCGGGTCACCCACGTTGTCGCGGGTGCGCAGCGGGCTGCCGCTGCGTGCGTCGTACACCCGGGCGGTCCGGTCGTGGCCGACCAGGACGATCCGGCGCTCCTCCGGATCGGCGCCGGGCGTCTCTCCGGTGAACCAGGCCGGTGCGGCCAGCGCCTCCGGCGAGACGACCGGCACCACCGCGACGTCGTCGTTGTCGTACTCATCCTTGGGGTACGGGTGGGTCCACCGCTCGTCGCCGGTGGCCGGGTCCAGCCCGACAACCCGGGAGCTGTGCTCCTCGGCCAGCACCACCGCGTCGTGGGTGTAGAACCGGCCGTCGCCGCCGTGCAGGTCCCGCTTCCAGCGCAGGTCCCCGCTGTCCGGGTGGAGCACGTACAGGGTGCGCGGCTCGTCGCTGGAGTAGTGGTCGGCCCGCACGACCACGCCGCTGGGCAGCGCGGCTATTCCGGCCCACCGCTCGGACGTGCCGGGCACGTCCTTGCGCCACAGCTCGGTGCCGCCGGCCAGGTCGACGGCGACCACCTGGAGCGTGTCGTCCCGCTGCCAGGCGAGGTAGGCCCGGTCGCCGAGCAGCGCCGTGAACGCGCCCGAGCTGGTCGAGGCGCCCTCGCCCATCGGCACGGACAGGTACTCCTCTACCGACTGGAACCTCACCTGCGGGTAGCGGTCGCGCAGCAGGAACCACGCCGCTCCGGCCCCGGCGAGCACCACCAGTGCCGTGGCTGCGGCCACCCAGGCAACAGTCCGCCGGGACCACGGCCGGGATGCGGCATCGGGCCGGGCGGCATCGGGCCGGAGCGCGCCGCCGGGCCACGGCGGAGGAGACGGCGCCGGGCTCGTCGGCGCCGGGTCGATCGTCCCAGGCTCGGCCACCGCGCCCTCGGCCACCGGCAGCTCGGGCTGCTCCAGCACGGTCGGGGCCACACCCAGCTCCGCATGCAGGAGCCGGGCCACCAGCGGCACTCGGGACGAGCCGCCGACCAGGAAGAGACCGGCGAGCTGCTCCGGCGCGAGGCGGCACGCCGACACGACCGCGGCGGTCTCGCGGACGCCCCGCCGCACCAGAGGCGCGGCGAGCTGCTCCAGCTCCTCCCGGGTCAGGTGGACGGCCTGGTCCACCCCTGGCACGGCGACCGGCGCCCGGGCCGTACGGGAGAGCATCTCCTTTGCCGCGCGCACGTCGTCCCAGAAGCGGCGGCGGTCCCGCCGGTCCGTCGGTGTCCGGGGGTGGGCGATCCGGTGCCAGGCGTGCGGGACCGAGCGTTCCAGCAGCCGGCCGAGGTGGTCGACGATGGCCGCGTCCAGGTCCAGCCCGCCCAGCTCGGCCAGGCCACCCGAGCCGAGCACGGCGAACCGCGAGTGGCCGTCCGGCCCGGGGCCCTCGTTGCGCACCACCGCGATGTCGAGCGTGCCGCCGCCGAAGTCGAAGACCGCCAGTGCCGCACCCACCGGCACCGGCCGGCGCAGCACGTCGGCGAAGTAGCGGGCCGCGGCCACCGGCTCGGGCACCAGGTGTGGCGGGGGCCAGCCGGCCTGGCCGGCCGCTGCGGCCAGCACCGCCCGCCGCCGGGCACCCCAGCCGGCGGGGTGGGTGAGCACGGCCGGAGGCAGGAAGCCGGTCGCTTCGACCGCGGCCTGGGCCACCGCGCGCAGCACCGCGGCCAGCAGCTCCACCGTCGGCACCTCGCGGTCGCCGAGCAGCACGGCCTGCTCGTCGATGCGGCGCTTGGGGTTCGGCTCGTAGCGCGCGGGCTCCGCCTCAGCCAGCCGCTGCGCGTCCCGGCCGACGTGCAGCCGGCCCGTCTCGTCCAGGTAGCAGCCGGACGGCATGATCGGCAGGCCGTCGAAGAGCAGCGGCCGGGTCCGCCCGTCCGGCCAGCGGATCACCGCCACCGTGTTGGACGTGCCCAGGTCGACGCCGAGGACGAAGCCGTGTGCTGCCATGCCGCCACTCCTCCGGGGCGCGCGGATGCCCCGGGCGATGGTACGGCGTGGCGTCAGCCGGCGGCCGGGGGCCGCGGACCTGGCGCCCCGGCGCCCTCGGCGGCCCGGCGCCGCACCACCTCCGCGAGCGTGACCGCGGCGGCGACGCTCGCGTTCAGCGACTCCACCGTGGACGCCATCGGGATGCTGACGGTCAGGTCGCAGGTGGCGCCGACCAGCCGGGACAGGCCCCGCCCCTCGGAGCCGACGACGACCACGAGCGGTCCTACCGCAGCCTCCAGGTCGTAGACCGCCATCTCCCCGTCGGCGTCCAGGCCCACCACGAGGAAGCCCTGCTCCTGGCAGGCCTTGATGGCCCTGGTCAGGTTGGTGACCCGGGCGATCGGCACCCGCGCGGCAGCGCCGGCGCTGGTGCGCCACGCGGTCGCGGTCATCCCCGCGGAGCGGCGCTCGGGCAGGAAGACGCCCTGGGCGCCGAAGGCGGCTGCGGAGCGGACCACCGCGCCGAGGTTGCGCGGGTCGGTCACCCCGTCGAGGGCGACCAGCAACGGCGCAGGGTGCTCCGCCGCGGCGGCGAGCAGGTCCGGGAACGGCTCGTACCCGAACGGCGGCACCTGGACACCGATGCCCTGGTGCAGCACCCCGCCGGTCATCCGGTCCAGCTCGCCGCGGGACACCTCGAGGATCGCGATGCCGCGGTCGCCCGCGGTGCGGACCGCCTCGGTGACCCGTTCGTCGGCCTCGATGCCCTGCGCGAGGTAGAGCGCGGTGGCCGGCACGTGCGCGCGCAGCGCCTCGACCACCGGGTTACGCCCGACGAGCAGCTCCGGGGCGTCCTTCGCGGGAGCCGCGCGGCGCCCCGGCGCGACCCGGGCACCGCGCGCCCCCGGCTTGCCCCGCCCGCCCGGCTGTGTCCGTGCGCCCGCCTGTGCCCGCGCGCCCGCCTGTGCCCGTGCGCCCGGCTGTGTCCGTGCGCCCGCCTGGTTACGGGCGCCGGACTGGCCCCGAGCGGTCAGCTTGCTCCCTGGCGTGCCGACCTTGGGCGCCCGGCCCTTGGCGGCTGCGGTCCGGCGCTCCTTCTCCTGCTTCCAGGCGGTGCGCTCGGGCAGCGGCTCGTCGCCGGAGTACCCCTTGTGCCAGGGCCGCTCGTCCGCGGGCAGGGTGCGGCCCTTGCCCTTCAGCCCGGCCCGGCGCTGGCCGCCGGAGCCCTTCAACGGCCCGGCCTTGGATGTGGTACGCCGCCCGCGGCGCTGCGAGTTACCGGGCATCATTCACCGTCCATCGTGGACCCTGGGCAGTGTCCTCCACCACCACACCGGCCTGCCTGAGCTGGTCCCGTACCGCGTCCGCAGCGGCCCAGTCCCGGCGGGCGCGGGCCTGTGCCCGCTGCTCCAGCGCCAGCGCCACCAGCGCGTCCATCACCCCCCGGAGGTCGCCACGGTCCCCACCGCTCCACTGTGGATCCAGCGGGTCGAGCCCGAGGACCCCGAGCATGGCCCGCACGCCGGCGAGCGCTCCCCGCGCGGTGGTGTCATCGCCGCCGGCGAGCGCCGTGTTGCCGTCGCGGACCACGTCGTGCACGCTCGCCAGCGCGCGGGAGGTGTTCAGGTCGTCGTCCATGGCCGCGACGAAGTCGGCGCAGAGCGGGCCCGGCTGGTCACCCGCCGCCCGGCCGAGCCGCTCGGTGGCGCGCTGCACGAAGCCCTCGATCCGCCGGTACGCCGCAGCCGCCTCGCGCAGCGACTCGGATGAGTAGTCGATGCCGGAGCGGTAGTGCGGCGCGGACAGGTAGTAGCGCAGCTCCACGGGCCGGACGCCGAGCGCGACCACCTCGTCGAGGCCGACCACGTTCCCCACAGACTTGCTCATCTTGGAGTCGCCGAAGTTGAGCAGGGCATGGTGCACCCAGTAGCGGGCGAACGGCAGGCCGCCCGCCCGGGACTGGGCGACCTCGTTCTCGTGGTGCGGGAAGACCAGGTCCAGCCCGCCGCCGTGGATGTCGAACTCGGCGCCGAGGTAGCGCCAGCACATCGCCGAGCACTCGATGTGCCAGCCGGGCCGGCCCCGGCCCCAGGGCGACGGCCAGTACGCGTCCGCCGGCTCACCCGGCTTCTCGCCCTTCCACAGGGCGAAGTCGCGCGGGTCCCGCTTGGCCCGCTCCGGGCCGTCGTCGGCCGGCTGCATCGCCTCGGGTCGCTGCCCGGAGAGCGCGCCATAGTCGGCGTACGACTTCACGTCGAAGTAGACGTCGCCCGACCCGTCCTCGGCCGGGTAGGCGTGGCCCCCCTCGACCAGCACGCCGATCAGCTCGTGCATCTGCGGGACGTGGCCGGTGGCCCGGGGCTCGTACGTCGGCGCCAGCACGCCCAGGGCGTCGTACGCCGCGCAGAGCAGCCGTTCGTTCGCGTACGCGACCGACCAGTACGGCCGGCCGGTCACCACCGCCTTGGCGAGCACCTTGTCATCGATGTCGGTGATGTTGCGGATGAAGGTCACGTCCAGGCCAGAGTGGGTCAGCCAGCGCCGCAGCACGTCGTAGTTGACCCCGGAACGCAGGTGCCCGATGTGTGGGGGGGACTGCACGGTGAGGCCACACAGGTAGACGCCGGCCTGACCAGGTGTCCTGGGGACGAAGTCCCGCACCGATCGGGTCGCCGTGTCGTACAGCCGCAGGCTCACCCGGCAAGGGTATCCGGCCGTACGCTCACGGGCGTGGCCGACCATGGCGGCGGGCGGGAGACCGCGCAGACCCTGGACCGGGGCCTGCGCCTGCTGCGGCTGGTGGCCGAGACGCCGGGCGGGCTGACGGTGACCGAGGCGGCGGCCCGGCTCGCGGTCGGCCGGGCGGTGGTCTACCGGCTGGCCAGCACGCTCTCCGACCACGGCATGATCCGCCGGGACCCGGCCGGCCGGCTGCGCCTCAGCACCGGCGTGCTGCACCTGGCCCGCCGCGCCCAGCCCCTGCTCGCCGACGCCGCGCTGCCCGTCCTGCGCCACCTCGCCGAGCAGGTCGGCGCCACCGCGCACCTGACCATGGCCGACGGCGGCGAGGCAGTGGCGCTCGCCGTGGTGGAGCCGAGCTGGACCGAGCTCCACGTCGCGTACCGGACCGGCTCGCGGCATCCGCTGGAGCGCGGCGCCGCGGGGCGGGCCATCCTCGCCGGCCGGCGGGGCGCCACAGGGTACGTGTCAACAGCCGGCGAGCTGCAACCCGGCGCGTACGGCGTGGCGGCTGCGGTGCCCGGGCTGGACACGCTGGAGGCGAGCGTGGGCGTGGTGGCGCTGGCCCCGTTCGACGTGGACGCGGTCGGGCCGCGGGTGGCCGCGGCGGCCGAGGCCGTCGCCCGGGCCCTGTCGTAGATCGTCGGCCGGGTGGTCGCCTGTCGTCCTGTCGCGGGTGGCTGCACCGGCACCGCGGTGGGGCCAGCATCGGTGGCCGGGCTGCTCTGACCGGGCCGGGAGGGGGATGCGGGGTTCTTATGCTCTGCACCATCGCTGCTAGCAGAGCCCAGGCGGGGACGGTTTCCCATGGGGCAGGATCGATCTGCGGGTTCTGCTAGCACAGACGGTGCAGAGCATAAGGGCTCCACAGCACACCCCTCACCCCAGCCACCCAGGGCCATACGGGCAGGTAGCGGTGAAGCGCCAGGCGGCGATGTCCTACCTGGCCGACGCCCTGGCCAACGGGGCACGGACGCCAGCCTCAGTCCGCCCCGGCAGAGGCCTTCCTCGCCGCCTTCTTCGGCACCGCCTTCTTCTCGACAGCTGCCGCGCCGGCCTCCTTCACCGCGCTCGCAGCCGCCTTCTTCGTCGCGGCGGTCTTCTTCGCCGCCACGGTCTTCTTCGCCGTCGTGGCCTTCTTCGCCGTAGTCGCCTTCTTTGCTGTTGTGGCTTTCTTCACTGCGGTCGTCTTCTTCGCCGGGGTCGCCCGCTTGCGCGGCGCCGCGGGGCCCTTCGCCCGCTTCTCGGCCAGCATCTCGCTCGCCTGCTCGACGCTGATCCCCTCGACGGTCATGCCCCGGCGCAGCGACGCGTTGGTCTCGCCGTCGGTCACGTACGGCCCGAACCGGCCGTCCTTGACCACCAGGGGCCGCTCCGTGAACGGGTCGGTGCCCAGCTCCCGCAGTGGTGCGGCAGCCACCCGCCGCCGCTGCGTCTTCGGTGCGGCGAGCAGGGCCAGCGCGTCGTCCAGGCCGACCGTGAAGATCTGCTCCTCGCTCTCCAGCGAACGGAACTCGTCGCCCTTCTTCACGTACGGGCCGTACCGGCCGGAGGCGGCGAGCACCTCCTCGCCGTCTTCAGCGGTGCCCACGATCCTGGGCAGGGAGAGCAGCCGCAGGGCGTCGGCGAGGGTCAGCGAGTCCGGTGACTGTGACCGCAGCAGGGACGCGTTGCGGTCGCCGGTGGAGACGTACGGGCCGTACCGGCCGGACTTGAGCACCACCGGCTCACCGGTCTCGGGGTGCTCGCCGAGCTTGCGCTCGCCGCTGCCGGTGAGGAACAGCTCCTCGACCTTCGCCGGGGTCAGCTCGTCCGGGGCCGTGCCCTCCGGCAGGGTCACCCGGTCGTCCCCGGCTCCGTCGTCCGGCGAGCCCGACCCGTCCGGCGAGCCCGACCCGTCCGGCCCCGGCTCCTCCCCCGGCCGGGTCCGCTGCAGGTACGGCCCGTACCGGCCGACCCTGACCACGACCTGCCGGCCGGAGTCGTCGCGGAACAGCGGGATCGAGTTGACGCCGCGGGCGTCGATCTCTCCGAGCTGCTCGGTGACCATCCGCTTGAGCCCGCCGGAGCGGGCGACCGATCGGTTGCTGCCGGGCGGCCCGTCGGCCTGGCCGAAGTAGAAGGAGCGCAGGAAGTCCACGGCCGCCGCGTCGCCGGAGGCGATCTCGTCCAGCTCGTCCTCCATGGCCGCGGTGAAGCCGTAGTCGACCAGGCGGGGGAAGTACTGCTCGAGCAGGCTGACGACCGCGAAGGCGAGGAACGACGGGATGAGCGCCTGGCCGCGCTTGAACACGTACCCCCGGTCCTGGATCGTGCCCATGATCGAGGCGTAGGTCGAGGGCCGGCCGATCCCCCGCTCCTCCAGGGCCTTGACCAGCGCAGCCTCGGTGTAGCGGGCCGGTGGCTGGGTGGTGTGCCCGACCGCCTCGAGCGACTCGGCGCGGCACCGCTGCCCCTGGGCCAGCGCCGGCAGGCGCCGCTCGACGTCCTCGGCCTCGGCGTCCTCGTCGTCCGAGGACTCGACGTAGGCCCGCAGGAAGCCAGGGTCGGTGATCGTCTTGCCGGTGGCGCCGAAGTCGGCCTCCTCGTTCGCCGTGGAGACCGCCCGGATCCGCACCGACACCGACGACCCGACCGCGTCGGTCATCTGCGAGGCGACGGTACGCCGCCAGATCAGCTCGTAGAGGCGCAGCTCCTCGACGGAGAGCTCCTTGGCCACCTCGCCCGGGGTGCGGAACACGTCCCCCGCCGGCCGGATCGCCTCGTGCGCCTCCTGCGCGTTCTTCACCTTGCCGGTGTACCGGCGCGGCTGCGGCGGCACGCTGCGCTCGCCGTACAGGTGCGCGATCTGGGTACGGGCGGCGGCCAGTGCCGTCTCGGAGAGGTTCACCGAGTCGGTACGCATGTAGGTGATGTAGCCGTTCTCGTACAGCCGCTGCGCTGTGCGCATCGTCTGCGCCGAGGAGAAGCGCAGCTTGCGGGCTGCCTCCTGCTGCAAGGTCGAGGTGATGAACGGGGGGTACGGCCGGCGCCGGTACGGCTTCTCCTCGACCCGGGTGACCGTGAACGGCCGGCCCTCCAGCCGGGCCGCCAGCCCCCGGGCCCCACCCTCGTCGAGGTGGACCACGCCCAGCTCAGGCCGGACCGCTCCGGTGGCGGGGTCGAAGTCCTTGCCGGTGGCGACCCGGTCGCCGTCGAGCGCGACGAGCGTGGCGGAGAAGCTGCGCGGCCCATCGGCGGCGCCGGCGGCGCTTCCGGCGTCCACCGCCGCCAGGACGGCGGTGATGTCCCAGTAGTCCCCGGAGTGGAACGCCATCCGCTGGCGTTCCCGCTCCACCAGGATGCGGGTGGCCACCGACTGCACCCGGCCGGCCGACAGCCGCGGCATGACCTTCTTCCACAGCACGGGCGAGACCTCGTAGCCGTAGAGGCGGTCCAGGATCCGCCGCGCCTCCTGCGCGTCGACCAGGTCCCGGTCGATCTCGCGCGGGTTGGCCACCGCCGCGGCAATGGCCGGCTTGGTGATCTCGTGGAACACCATCCGCCGGACCGGCACCTTGGGCTTGAGCGTCTCCACCAGGTGCCAGGCGATCGCCTCGCCCTCACGGTCCTCGTCGGTGGCGAGGTAGACCTCGTCCACCTCCTTGGCGAGCTTGCTGAGCTTGGCGATCTGCTGACGCCGGTCCGGGCTGACCACGTAGAGCGCGGCGAAGTCGCGGTCCACGTCGACGCCGAGCCGCGCCCACGGCTCCCCCTTGTACCTGGCCGGCACGTCCGCGGCGTTGCGAGGCAGGTCACGGACGTGGCCCAGGCTCGCCTCCACGACGTACCCCGGGCCCAGGTAGCCCGAGATCGTCCTGGCCTTCGCCGGGGACTCGACGATGACCAGGCGCCTGCTCTTGGCGGTCGGCACGGCTCTCCCTGTTGCTGTACGTCGGCAGTCGTTCACGGTGCGGTGCGTCCGAGGGGCCGGTCCGCGAGCAGGACGTCGCACGACGGCACGCCGGACGGCGCCACGGTACACCCATCGTCAACGGTGGTTCACGTGACCGTCACGACGCGCCGTACAGAATGCCTGATGGACGGCGTACCGCGGGGGCCGGCCGCGGTCAGCGGCGACGCGCCGCGCCGGGGTCGGCCGGCCAGCTGCCGGGCGGGGCCAGCGCGGGCGCCTCCCCGACCAGCTCGGCCAGGCGGGCCAGCCGCCGTCTCCCCTCGATCCGGTAGGCGGGCCCGCCACCGCGCGGCGACAGCAGCGCCGCGGTCAGCCCGATCGCGGCCAGCGCGGCGCCCACCGGTGGCCAGCACGGCTCGTCACTGGCCCCGAGCCGCAGCACGAAACCCCCGGTCCCGTCCGGTGCGCCGGCCGCGGCCACCCACAGCCGCAGCCGCCGCCCGTCCAGGGCGAAGCCCGGTGGCGGCAGCTTCACGGCCCCGCGCAGCCAGGCGACCGCCATCGGCGCCAGCAGCGAGGAGTACGCCGACCGTACGCCGAAGTGGTCGTCGACCGTGGCGACCCAGCTGGTGGCCAGTCCCCGGGCGGCCAGCTCCTCGGTGAGCACGTGCACCCGCCAGGCCGCGTCCACCACCACCGACACCCGCGCCGTCCCGCCCATCCGGACCACCTGACCTGGTCCGGCGAGCAGGCCCTCCAGGTCGCCCGGCGCCGGGTCGGCCGCCTCGACCCCGAGCAGCGACAGCTGGCGGGTCATCGGCACTCCGGCACCTCGTCGAAGGCCCGGCGCAGCTCGGTCGACGAGATCTTCGTGGTGTCCAGCGCGCTGCGGTCGTACTCCTCGGTGAGCGTGGCCATGGCGGCCTCCACGCCGTCGTAGAACGCGTCGGCGTCACCGGTGGCGAGCACGTCCACCGCGGTCCGGGCCCGGCCGTACGCGTCGCGCATCGCCGCGAGCGCGTTCTGGAACTCCTGCGCGACCGCGGAACCGCCGTCCACGTCCGGCACGCCGGCCGCCTCGACCCTGGACCGGGCCGTCTCGGTCGCCTGCTGGGCCCCTTCCAGCAGCCGCAGCATGTTCTCCCTTGCCTGGGCCGGCGTGGTCGCCGCCGCCATCTGCTGCTGCGCCCGCGCGGTCAGCGACGCGATGTCGCTGCGCCACGGGCCGAGCGCCTGGCACACCGTCGCGGCCCAGGCCCCGGGCGTCGGCCCGCCACCGCAGGCACCCAGGAGCAGACCCACGAGGAGTACGGTGAGCAGCCTGCGCGGCGTACGCATGCCGGTCAGCGTACGACCGTTCCCGTCTCACGTCGCCGACCCCGCTGTGGCGCCTGTCGCCTGCTCCGGCGGCGGCCACCCCACCTGTCGCCAGCGGCCGGCGTAACCTAGCGTGGCTGAGACCTGCTCTAACCCGCCTCTGACCCGCCGATGAGAGAAGTGTGCGAGATGGCCCACGTAGCGGCCCGGACCGGTGCGCTGCTCGGCGTCCTGGCCGGCGCGCTGGCTGCGGCACTCATCCCGGCGGGCCCGGCGTACGCCGAGGAGGCGGAGTTCCGGATCCGCGCCATGCCGGCGGAGCTGCAGATCGGCGGTGAGGCCGGCACCTTCCAGGCCCGGGTGACCAACTCCGACGACCGGGCGTACGCGTTCGTGCGGCTGGTCATCACCGTCCGGATGAGCGCGCTGGAGACCGGGCAGGTGGTGGTGAGCCGCGACGGCCAGGACCTGGTCGCCACGGGCAGCCGGGGCACGGTCCGCTTCGCCGACCCGAGCGGCTTCTCGCTGGGCCGCCGCGAGAGCCACGAGCAGAGCTACCAGCTGCGGTTCCTGGACGGGTCACCGGTCGGGCGGGCGCTTGTCACCGTGGCCGGCTACGCGCCGGACTCCCGGCGCGTGGGCATCTCGCGCGCCGCCACCACGCTCGTAGGCACCGGCCCGGTCGAGCTGACGCCCAGCCCGTCGGAGGCCATGCCGGAGGCCACCTCGACCGACGGGGCCGAGACGGCGTCGGGTGACCCGGCCGGAGCGGCCAGCCCGGCCAGCGACGACGACAGCGGCCTGCTCTGGCCGGTCTACCTCTTCGGCGTCCTGCTTGTCGGCGCCGGAGTGACGGTCGCCTGGCTCGCCCTGCGCCGGCACCGGGAAACCGCCGCGACGGCCGGCCCGCCCACCGCAGACTCGACGCTGGTCATCCCCAGGATCACCGAGCCGGCCGGCTATGCCGGCGGGCCACCGGGCTACCGGGCCGGACCCGACCCGCGTTACGGCCCGGCCGCCCCACCGGGGTACGGCCCGGCCGCGCCCGCCCCCGGGTACGGCTCTGGACCCGGTTACGCCCCGGGCCCACCGTCCCCCGCACCTGGGTACGGCCCACCCGCGGCTCCCGGGTACGGCCCGCCGCCGGGCTACCCGGGTGGCAGCCCGCCCGGGTACGGTCCGGGAGCCAGCCCACCGGGCCACCCTCCCGGCGCCCCCGCTCCCGGGTACGGTCCAGCCGGGTACGGCCCAGGCGGCCACCAGCCGGGGTACTACCCGGGGATCGACCAGACCAGGGTCGACCCGTCCCGGCGTCACTCGCCCTGAGCCGGATCTCGTCCTGGGCCGGCATTCCGCCCTGGGCGGAGGCCGCGCTCGACTATCCCGGTCGTCGCTCGACGGGTCGTCCACCACACGTCCCCGGTCACCACACGTCCCCGGTCACCACACGTCCCCGTCGCGCCAGTCGCAGGTCAGCGGGCCGGTCAGGTCCAGCGGGACGGCGACCGGGAAGACGTAGATCGACCCGTCCTCCTCCTCAGTCCGCTCGACACCGGCCGGCGTGAGCGCTGAGGTCGGCCCCTGCCACCGCTGCCAGCCCCGCGCCGCGTAGAAGCCGGCACCGGCCTCGCTCGCGCTCAGCGCGCCCAGGTCGTACGCGCCGCGTACCACCCGCTCCAGCGCCGCCATCATCGCCGCGGCGTGGCCGCGGCGGCGCCGGTCGACGCGTACCCCGACGCCTTCGACGTAACCGGCGCGCAGGGCCCGCCCGCAGTGCAGCAGCCGCCGCTGCACCAGCGCCGCGTGCCCGACCAGCTCACCCGCCTCCCAGACCAGCGCATGGATCCCGCCGAGGGCGTGCTCCCAGTCGTCGTCGGTGAAGCCTTCGCCGAACGCGTGGTCGAGGAGCTGCCGTGCCGCCGTAAGGGTGGCGGCATCGACATCGGCGGTATGCGTGACGTGTACCTCTGTCATGACCGCCATCCTCGCCGGTTCGCCTGCCGCCGCGGCACATGGCCGCCGGCTGTACGACGAGCGTGGCCCGCTCATCGGCCTGGGCCGGCGGCTCAACCCGTGGGTCGGTGTCGAGGTCGATGAACATGTCGGCCCGACGGCTGCGATGCATGTGGCTTATCCGGATATGCCCCTTGTTCCCGGAGGCGCGCCGGCAAGGTCGCGGTCGTAGACGCCCGATGTGCATTCGCGCTACACATCCACTGTCAAAGTCGCGATCTTGAGGTGGGTAAGATCCGTAGAACAGGACGAACCCGGGTGGGCGACCCGGATCGGAGGCCATGGGTGCGGTCCGTCCGGTGATTGTGCCGCCCCTTGATCACGAGTAGTGTCCGGCTCGTCACGAGGGGTGGCGTGACAGCGGAGGTGCCGAGATGGCTGGGTCCGAGCTACCTGTCTTCCCGTTCGACACACCACCGGAGCTGGACACCGAACCGGAGTACGCCCAGCTGCGCCGCGAGAACCCGGTGCCGAGAGTACGGCTTGCGCCCGGCGGTGAGGCCTACCTGGCCAGCCGGTACGAGGACGTGAAGCGGGTCCTCTCCGACCCGGTGTTCAGCCGAGCGGCGACCAGCGACCCCGGGGTCGCTGTGCTGCGCCCGGTGAGCCGCAACCCGTACCTGATGCTCAGCCTGGACGCGCCAGAGCACACGCGGGTCCGGCGGCTGGTCGCGCGGGCGTTCACCGCGCGCAGTGTCGAGCTGCTGCGCCCGCGGGTCGAGCAGATCGTCGACGAGCTGATCGATACGATGGTCGCCCGGCCACGGCCGGTCGACTTCGTGACCGCCTTCGCCTTCCCGCTGCCCGCCATGGTCATCTCCGAGATGATGGGTGTGGCAGTCGCCGACGTGGAGAGGCTGCGCAGCTGGCTGGATATCGTAATCTCGGTCACCGCGCACACCCCGGATGAGATCCGGACCGCCGGCGGGCAGATGTACGCCTACCTGGAGCAGTTGGTCGCCATCAAGCGGGCCAACCCCGGCGACGACCTGCTGACCCGGATGATCCAGGCACGCGACGAGGAGGACCGGCTCTCCGAGCCGGAGCTGGTGAACAACGCGTACCTCCTGCTGATCGGCGGTTACGAGACGACGGCCGGGCTGCTGACCAACTCGCTGGTGACTCTGCACCGGCACCCGGAACAGCTGGCCATGCTCCGGGAAAAGCCGGAGCTGGTCCCGAACGCGGTGGAGGAGATGCTGCGCTACGTGCGTATCGTCAAGTCCCTCCTGGAACGGGTCGCCGCCCGGGATGTGCAGCTCAGCGGCGTGACGGTGCCGGCCGGCTCGACGGTGATCCCGTTGAGCTACTCGGCGAACCGCGATGAGGCCCTCGTCGACGACCCGGACCGGTTCGACATCACCCGCAGTCCGTCGCCGCACCTGGGTTTCGGCAGCGGCCTGCACTTCTGCATCGGGGCGCCGCTGGCGCGGCTGGAGCTGCGCGCAGCGTTCGAGGGCCTGCTGCGCCGGTTGCCGGACCTGCGGCCGGCGGTGGACGTCTCCGAGATCGAGTGGAAACAGGGCCTGATGACCCGGGGGCCAGTCGCGTTACCAGTCACCTGGTAGCCAGTGCGCTGCCGCGCCCAGCAGCGCCGCGAAGTTGCGCGCTGTGGTTGTCGCCACGGCGACGTGGCACCGAGCCAGCCATCGACGACGCCAGTAGCGGGAGCAGAGAAGGCAGCACTGAGAATGAGCACCAGGACGCCCGGAGCGGCATGAGCGGGCGCTTCGCCCCGCCGATCGCTGTTGGTCGCGGCTATGAGGGGAACAGCTTCCAATGCCCCTCGGAAATGACCTCGACGGTGCCGTCGACCACCTTGATGGCCGTCTGGTCGTCAATTGCGTACGCCGGACCCGCGATCTCGGCCGCCCATCTCTCGGCGGCGGCCATGGTGTTGTCCGGCATGTGACCCAGGTGCGGGAAGATGGAGAAGTCGACGACCCCGAGAGTGCTGTCGTCCCCGTTGGGCGGCGTCCAGTTGACGAAGTCCGCACCGATCCGGGGGTCATCACCATGCTCCCAGCACTCAACCCCACCCAGACGGTGTCCTGCAGCGACGGCAGGAGGTCCGCCAGCCCGGACTGCCGCATCCAGTGGCACAGATACGTCGCATCGCCGCCGGCCACCAGTAGGACGTCAGCCTCTCGGACCCATGGGACCCACCGCTCCTCGCCGATGCTGGGCAGCGCTGTCAGCTCGAGGACACCCAGCGACTTCCAGCCCAGCTCGCACATTGGTAGCGTCATCCGGCCGGTGATGAAGCGCCAGACCGAGGCTGGCCCGCACATGGGGTGGCCGTACTGCGCCGTTGGAATGCATAGGGCACTGGAGCCGGCGATCGGCTTGCCCAGCAGGTCGACCAGCGCATTGCGGATGCTCGGGTTATTGACGCCCGCGGACGTGAGAAGAAGCCTCACGCTTACCTCCTGTACATAGCGGTCATGACGCTCTCCTCGATATCCGGTAGACCGGGTACATGGAAAGAAAGAGCTGGCCACCAAAGCGAAAACTCATCGCCGTTGCGGCCATTCAGGTCGATCGCCGACCCGCACTGGTCAGACCCGGCGGGCGAGCAGGTGGCATCGCTCGGTCGGCTCCTCGGCGCCAGGCCAGGGCTGCCGGTCCGTACGTGTCATCACCGCAAAGCCCGCCTTCGCCAAGCCCGAGGACACGTCGTCAGGATCGAGGAAGTGAAAGTCGAGACTGACCCGGTGACCCCACCACTCATCGAGATGCGCCACGGTGCCCGGCTCGTTCCGGCCGGGGCGCCGTACGTGGAAGCTGGCCAGCAGCCAGCCGCCCGGCGTGACCGCCCGGGCCAGCTCGGCGTAGGCCGCGGGTCGGTCACCGGGACCCAGATGGATCAGCGAGTACGCCACCACCGCACCGGCCCAGCCAGCATCCGGTACGCCGAGCGCCGCGAACGTCCCGGCCCGGAACTCCAGCCCCGGGTAGCGCTCCCGGGCGACCTCGACCATCCCCGGTGACGCGTCGACACCCACCGCGCGCAGCCCGAGGTCGGCCAAGTGCCGGGTGACGTGGCCGGGCCCGCAGCCCACATCACCCACCGGCAGCGCGGTGGCGAGCGGCGCGACCAGCTCCGCGAGGCAGGCGTACATTGCCCGCTCGACCGGCTTGCCGGCCAGCTCGTCCCCGATCTCGTCGGCGTACCGCCGGGCGACCGTGTCGTAGCTCGCCACGGTGGGGTCCTCCGTCATGGCGCCACTCCTGCTCATGTGCAGAAAGTCCCCGGCCGCCGCCACGGAGCTCCGTGGCGGCG
>DASSUC010000041.1:0-18188 GCA_035707405.1 Micromonosporaceae bacterium
CTACCGCGACTTCGCCCAGCTCGCCGTGGCGGTGGCCAAGCGCTACCCGCAGGTGCGCCACTTCCTGGTGTGGAACGAGATGAAGGGCTTCTGGGACAACCTCCAGAACCGCTGGGACTACGAGGCCTACACCAGGTTCTATAACATCGTGTACGACGCCCTGAAGAAGGCCGTGCCGGGCGTGAAGGTCGGTGGGCCGTACGTGGTCGTCGACGTGTGGGGGGACCCGACCGCGGGTGGGCGGCCGTCCCCGCTCACCGGGGCGTGCGGCACGGTCGACCGGCGCAGCCTCGACGTCATCGACCACTGGCTGCGCCACAAGCACGGCGCGGACTTCGTGGCCATCGACGGCGGCGTGGTCACCCGCGACTCCGGCCAGGTCGCCTCGACCACGCTCGCCACCGCGATGTTCGGGGCGGTGACCCGGTGGCTACGCCACCGCACCGACCTGCCGATCTGGTGGAGCGAGTTCCACGTCGGGCACGCCGAGATGCTCGGGCAGCAGCAGCTGGTGGCCGGCGCTGTCGCCGCCCTGCTGCACATGGCGGACGAGCGGGCCGCGGTGGCCCTGGTGTGGCAGCCGGAGCGCCTGGCCGACCAGGAGTACCGGGGGCCGCCCACGCTGTGGACCTCGACCCAGTCGGCCGGCGGCGGCCGTCCGCTCCCCCTCGCCGAGGCGCTGGCCTGGATGCAGCGGGTGCTGGCCGACCCGGAGCCCGCCGACGCGGTCTCCTGGCCGGTCCCCGAGGTCGGCGTCCTGCACGGCCGGCACGCGCTGCTGGTGGTGAGCACCGCCGGGCGCGAGGCGGAGGTGCGGGTGCGCGGGCAGCACCTGCGGCTGGCCCCGTACGAGGTGCGGTACGTGCCGCTGCCGGACACCGCGCCACCGCCGGCCCCGGCGTGGTGGACCCCGGCGCTCGACGAGTGCCTGAGCGAACAGCCGAAACCGACGTCGTGAGGAGGCCGACGTGGTGACGATCGTCGAGACCAAGGCGCCACCGGGCCCTTCGGTCACCCCGCAGGTGGACCCCCGCCCGCTCACCCGTACCGTGCTGGCCGCCCTGGACCGGGCCGGGGTGCGGTGGTGCCTGGTCCGTGGCTTCGCCGGCGGCGGGGACGTGGACGTCCTGGTCGCCGCCGATGACCTGCCCCGGGCGTACGAGGTGATGCGGCGCCACGACCTGCTGCGGCTGCGGGCGTACGGCCGCGGCACGCACACGTTCTTCCTCGGCCTGGATGAGCCGACCGGCACCTGGGTGGAGTTCGACCTGGTCACCGAGCTGACGTTCGGCCGCCACTCGGAGATCCGCACCACCGCGGCGTGGATCTGCCTGCTGCGGCGCCGGCGCGAGGACGGGGTGTGGGTGCTCACCCCCAACGACGAGTTCTGGGCCCTGCTGCTGCACTGCCTGCTGGACAAGGGCGGCTTCGCCGACCGGCACATCCAGCGCCTGCGCCGGCTCGCCCCCACCGCCTCGCTGGACGACCCGCTGGTGCGCGCGATGCCGCCGTGGGTGCAGTGTGCCGGGCTGCTGGCGGACGTACGCGCGGAGCGGTGGCCGGCGCTGGCGGCGGCCAGCCGCGCCACGCGCCGGGCGTGGTGGCGGGCCCGCCCGGGCCGGGTGGCGCCGGCCTACCTGCGCGCCGCCGCCCTGCGCCTGGTGGAGCGGCCGTTGCAGGCGTGGAGCCGGCGCGGCGCCAGCGTGGCGCTGCTCGGGCCGGACGGCTCGGGCAAGTCCACACTGGCCAGTGGGCTCGGGTCCGCGTTCTACTTCCCGGTCCGCCGGGTCTACCTGGGACTCTGGCCGTCCGCGCAGGCACCGCGCGGGCCGGTGCAGGCGGCGTGGCAGGTGGCCCGCCGGCCGTTCACGGTGTGGCGGCGCTACCTGACCGGGGTGTGGCACCGGGCGCTGGGGCGGCTTGTCGTGTTCGACCGGTACACCTATGACGCGCTGCTGCCGCCACGGGGATCGCTGACCTGGCTCAAGCGGCCGTACTTCTGGCTGCTGAGCCGGTCCTGCCCGCGGCCCGGGCTGGTCGTGCTGCTCGACGCGCCGGGCGAGCTGCTGCACGCCCGCTCCGGCGAGTACGACCCGGCACACCTGGCCGCCGAGCGGGACCACTACGCGCGCATCGCCGGACGACTGTCCAATGTGGTACGCGTCGACGCGAGCCAGCCGCGGGAGTCGGTGCTCGCCGAGGCCGTGAGCCACATCTGGCGGCACTACCGGGCCCGGGGCGAACGGTGACCGTGGCCGAGGTCGTGCCCGCGTCGCTGGCCTGCCTGAGGTCGGCCGGCCGGCGCTGGGGGCTGCGCCGGGCACGGGTCGCCAGGGTCGCACCGCGGCTGGTCGCCGAGGTCGCACCGCAACTGGTCGCCGGGGCCGGGGCGGACGGCCGGTGGCGGACCGACCGGGTCACCGTCACCGGCACCGAGGTGGCCGTCGCCGTGGTCAGCTGCCGCACGACCGGCCGGCGGCTGGTGCTCAAGGTGCCGTACACGTCGGAGGGGGCGCAACGGCTGGACCGCCAGGCGGAGGTGCTCACCGCGCTGCACGCCGACCCGCGGCTGGACGGCTGGCGGAGCGTGGCGCCGCGGCACCTCGGCCACGGCGAGGCCGGCGGCCGGCGGTACTGGGTGGAGGAGGCGGTGCCGGGGCGGCCACCGGGCGCGGCGCTGCTACGGGGGGCCCGCGACGGTGAGGTCCTCGACACTGCCGCCGCCCTCGTCGCCGACCTGCACGCCCGCACCGGCCAGCAGCGGCTGCTCGACCGCGCCACCGTCGAGGCGTGGGTCGAGCAGCCGCTGCGCCGCATCGAGGCCTCCTGCGCCGGCCGGGCGCGGCTGGAGGCGCACCGGGGGCAGCGGGCGCACCGGGCGCGGCTGCTGGAGGCGGCCGGCCAGGTCCGCGCCGAACTGTCGGCCGCCCTGGCCGGGCGGACCGTGCGCGCCTGCTTGATCCACGGCGACTTCTGGCCCGGCAACCTCCTGGCGTCCGGCCGGGTGACCACCGGGGTGGTCGACTGGGACCAGGCCGGCGCCGGCCAGCTTCCCCTGCACGACCTGCTGCACCTGCACGTCATGGCGCGGCGGATGACGACCGGGGACGAGCTCGGCGGGGTGGTCGTCCGAGCCCTGCGCGAGGGTGTCCCCGACGCCATCGGCGTCCGGCCGGACCGGGTCGCCTCGTGGCTGGGCGGCATCCCGCCCCGGCCGGCGGTCCTCCTCTACTGGCTGCGCCACGTATCGCTCTTCATCGACTCGGAGGGTCACCGTGACAACCCACGCTGGCTTCGCGGCAACGTCGAGCGGGTCCTGTGCGCCGCTGCCGGAGGCGCCGGTGCCTGACCCGCCGCCCGGCCGGCGCGCCCCGACCGTCACGGTCGTCATCTGCGCGTACACGCAGCTGCGCTGGCCGGAGATCGTCCGCGCGGTCGGCTCGGTGCTGGCCCAGCAGACACCGGCCGACCAGGTGCTGCTGGTGGTCGACCACGACGAGGCCCTGCTCCGGCGGTCTCAGGACGCGCTGGGCGAGGGTGTGACCGTGCTCGCGAACACCGGCCCGCAGGGCCTTTCCGGCGCGCGCAACACCGGCGTGGCGCACGCCTGGGGCGAGGTCGTGGCGTTCCTGGACGACGACGCCGCAGCCGAGCCCGGCTGGCTCACCGGGCTGCTGCGGCACTACGCCGACCCGCGGGTGCTCGGGGTCGGCGGGCGGGCGGTGCCCACCTGGGACGGGGTCCGGCCACGCTGGCTGCCCCCGGAGTTCGACTGGGTCGTCGGGTGCAGCTTCACCGGGCAGCCCGAGGACGTCGCCCCGGTACGCAACCCGATCGGCTGCAACATGTCCTTCCGCCGCGACGCGCTCGCCCGTACCGGGGGCTTCAACGCGGCCCTGGGCCGGGTCGGGAAGGTGCCGGTCGGTTGCGAGGAGACCGAGCTGTGCATCCGCATGCGGCGCCTGCACCCGGACGGCGTCATCCTCTACGACCCCGGGGCCAGGGTGCACCACCGGGTCACGCCGGACCGGGCCACCTGGGGCTACTTCCGCCGGCGCTGCTTCTCCGAGGGGCGGTCCAAGGCTGTGGTGGCCCGGCTGGCGGGCAGCGTGGCGGGGCTGGCTTCCGAACGCGAGTACACCGGCCGGACCCTGCCCCGCGGCGTACGGCGGGAGCTGCTGGCCAGTCGTCTCGGTGACCCGGCCGGGCTGCTGCGCGCCGGCGCGATCCTGGCCGGCCTGGCCGTGACCACCGGCGGCTACCTCCAGGCCAGGGCGAGAAGGGTACGCGACAGCGGCGCCACCGCGGCGCCCGGCCCGGCACCGGTCTCTGCACCGGCAGAGCGAGCAGAGCATAAGCACCGGCAACCCCCCTCAGGCTCCGGTCCCGCACCGGTGCGGGTGGCCTGTGTCGAGCTCTCCCAGCAGGTGCCGTCCCTGCCTGACACCGGCGGCCCGGACGGTCGCCGGTACGGCACCGCCCAGGTCCTGGTACGCCGGCACGGGCAGCCCCTCGGCCTGCTGCGCCTGGACCTCCCACCGGGCGGCCTGAGCGGGCAGGCGCTCGCCGAGCTGATCGAGCAGCGGCTGGGGCCGGCCGGAAAGAACGGGCCGGCTGCGGCCGGTGGCCCGGTCGCGGCAGGTCCGGCCCCGTTCGTGACCGTGGTGGTGCCCACCTGCGGCCGGCCGGATGTCCTGCGCCGCTGCCTGGACGGGCTCACCCGGCTCGACTACCCGAGCACCGGCTACGAGGTCGTCGTGGTCGACAACGCGCCGCACCGGCCGGGCACCGCCGAGCTGGTGGCGGAGCACGCCGCCGGAGCCGGCCCCGAGGTCCGCTACGCCGCCGAGCCGCGCCGCGGCGTGGCGCACGCGCGTAACCGGGGGCTGGCGCAGGCGCGGGGCGGGATCGTCGCGTACGCCGACGACGACGTGGTCGTCGACCCGGGCTGGCTGCGCGCGCTCGTCAACGGGTTCACCGACGAGCGGGTGGCCGCGGTCACCGGGTACGTCCTCGCCGGTGAGCTGGACACCCCGGCCCAGGTCTGGGTGGAGCAGTACGGCAGCTTCGGCAAGGGCTGCCTGCCCCGGCGCTTCGACGCGACCGGGTACGAGGTGACCGAGCACGGCCAGGTCCACCGGGTGAGCGCCGGTCCAGGCTCGCTCTACCCGTACCTGCCGGGGACCTACGGCTCCGGCGCCAGCATGGCCTTCCGCACCGGGACCCTGCGCGGGCTGGGCGGCTTCGACCACCGGCTCGGGTCCGGCGCCGCGGTCCGGGCCGGCGAGGACATCGACGTCTTTCTACGGCTCGTGCTCGCCGGCCACACGCTGGCCTACCAGCCGGCCGCGGTCGTCTGGCACGCGCACAAGCGCGAGCTGGGCGCGCTGCGCCGCACGCTCTTCGACTACGGCGTGGGGCTCAGCGCCGTGCTGACCAAGTGCCTGGTGACCGACGCGTCCGGGCGGCGGGAGCTGGTCCGCCGGCTGCCCCGCGGCGCCGGCTACGCCCTGCGCCCCGGCTCGGCGAAGAACGCCGGCAAGCGGCGGGACTACCCGGCCTCGCTGACCTTCGCCGAGCTGTGCGGGATGGCGCTGGGCCCGGCGTACTACGCCCGCGCCGCCTGGACGGCCCGGCGCCGGGAGACCCGTCGATGACCGCCGTCGCCGTCCTCGGCTACCACAGCATCGGTGACGCCCCGCGCGACGGCACCCTGCGCTGGTCGGTCTCGCCGGGGGACTTCGACGAGCAGATGGCGTTGCTGCGACAGCGGGGGTGCACGCCGCTTACCGTGAGCGGGTACGCGGAGCTGCTGCGCCTGGGGGGCCCGATGCCGCCAACGCCCGTGCTGGTCACCTTCGACGACGGGTTCCCCGACCTGGCGACCGCGGCCCTGCCCATCCTCCGGCGGTACGGCATCACCGCGACCGCGTACGTGGTCACGTCCCGGGTGGGCGCCCCGCAGCGGCGGGGCGAGGACCCGTCCCTGGACTGGGACCAGCTCGCCGAGGTGCGCGGCGACGGCGTCGAGGTCGGTTCGCACAGCCACACCCACCGGGCGCTGGACTGCCTGCGCCCGGCGCAGCTGCACGACGAGGTGACGGTCAGCAGGCGGGTGCTGGAAGACGGCCTGGGCGAACGGGTGCACACGTTCGCGTACCCGTACGGCTATCACAGCCCGGCGGTCCGGCGTGCCGTCCGCGCCGCCGGCTACCGCTCGGCCTGCGCGGTGAAGAACGCGCTCAGCCACCCCGGGGACGACCCGTACGCCCTCGCCCGGGTGCTGGTCGAGCGGGACACCGGCACGGCCGGGATCGACACCATCCTGGCCGGCGCCGGCTGGCCGCTGGCCTGGTCCGGCGAGCGCCTGCGCACCAAGGGCTGGCGGGCCTACCGGCGGGCCCGGCACGCATGGCAGCACGTCGTACGCCGGTCCGCCCGCGCACCGCGGACCGGCGGCGACGCCCCATGACGGCACCGCCGCCCGGCACCGCGCAGGTGCAGCACCCGCCCGACCAGGCCATCGCCGCCCGGCCCGCCTCGGCCACCGGCCGGCTGCGCGGCCACCTGCGCAACCCGCTCTACACCAACGTGTACGCGCTCACGCTGAACACGGTGGTCAGCTCGGTGCTCGGCATCGGCTACTGGGTGCTCGCCGCCCGCCTCTACTCCCCCCAGGAGCTCGGTGCCGGCGCCGCCGCCATCTCCACGATGACGCTGCTGAGCATGCTCTCCCAGCTCAACCTCAACTCCGCGCTGGCCCGGTTCCTCCCGGCCGCCGGCCGCCGCGGCGCCGCCCTCATCGGGTACGCGTACGCGGCCAGCTGCGGAGTCGCCCTGCTGCTCGGCACCGGTTTCCTGGTCCTCGCGCCCGGGGTGGCCGGCCGGGTCGGGCTGGGCTCGGCCGGCCCGCTGCTCGCCGCCGCCTTCGTGGTCGCCGTCGCCGCGTGGGGGGTCTTCACGCTCCAGGACAGCGTGCTGACCGCGCTGCGCGGTGCGGTGTGGGTGCCGGTGGAGAACGCGGCCTTCGGCGTCGCCAAGGTCGTGCTCCTGGTGGCCCTGGCGGCGGTGGCGCCGAGCACCGGCATCTTCCTGTCCTGGACGGTCCCGGTCCTGCTCGCGCTGGTCCCGGTCAACCTGCTGGTGTTCCGGCGGCTGCTGCCGCGGCTGCACCACCGGGCCCAGGCGACCGTGCTGCCCGCGCGGCGGCTCCTGCTCCGCTTCGTCACGCTCGACTACGTCGGCTTCCTGTTCCTCCAGGCCGGCACGAACGCGCTGCCGGTGCTCGTGACCAGCGTGCTCGGGGCGGGCGCGAACGCCGTCTTCTACGTGGGCTGGCTGCTCGGCTGCTCGATGGAGCTGGTGGCCTACCACTTCGGCACGTCGCTGACGGTGGAGAGCGCGGCGGACCCGTCCCGGCTGGCCCACTACGCCCGCGACGTGCTGCGCCGGGGCCTGCTCCTGCTCGGCCTCGGCAGCCTGCTGCTGTTCGCGTGCGCACCGCTGCTGCTGGCCCCGTTCGGCGGGGAGTACGCCGACGCGAGCAGCACCGTGCTGCGCCTGTTCGCGCTGGCGGTGCTGCCGAAGCTCGTCGTCACCGTGTTCGTCGCCGCCTGCCGGCTGCGCCAGCGGGTCGGGCCGATCGTGGCGGTCCAGGCCGGCACCAGCACGCTCATCGTGTCGCTGGCGCTGCTCGGCATGGGCCCCTTCGGCGTGGCCGCGGTGGGCGCCGCCTACCTCATCGCGCAGCTGGCGGCGGCCGCCGCCGTACTGCCGGCCCTGGTCCGCCTGCTCCGGAGCGCCGGGTGACCGGCCGTGGCGCGCTCCCCGCACCGGCCCGGCCCGGTCCGGCGGCCTGGCGCCGCACCGCGCTGCTGGCGGGCCTCGTCGCGGCCCCACCCGCGGCGCTGGTGCTCGGCGTCCAGGCGCTGCGCGCCACCGAGGTTGCGGACATCGGCTCGATGGGCCTGGTGCAGGCGCTGCCCGCGCAGCTCTACCTGGCGCTCGCTCTGCTGACGGTGAGCTTCCTGGCCGCAGTGTTCGGCGGGCGCGACACGCGCCCGGTGCGCGACACGCGCCCGATGATCCTCGCGGCACACGTCGTCGTGCTGACCGTGCTGCTGCACGGGGCCGCCACGCTCGCCGAGCCGCTGCCCCGGTTCGTCCCGGCCTGGCTGCATGTCGGCTTCACCGACTACATCGCCCGCACCGGCGAGACGCTGCCCGAGTTCGACGCCCGCTTCAGCTGGCCCGGGGTGTTCGCCTGGGCGGCGATGGCCACCCGGGCGGCCGGCCTGCCCGACGCCATGCCGCTGCTCGGCTGGACCCCGGTCGCGCTGAACCTGCTCTACGCCGCGACCGTCTACAAGCTGGCCGGTGCGGTCTCCGGCGCGACCGGCGCCGCCTGGCTCGCGGTCTGGCTGTTCCTCCCCGCCAACTGGGTCGGCCAGGACTACTTCTCGCCGCAGGGGCTCAACTACTTCTTCTACCTGGTCATCCTCACCGTGCTGGTGATCTGGTTCCGGGTGCCCCGGCTGGAGCGCGTCCGCCGCCGCCTGCGCCAGCGAGCCAGGCAGGGGCACCCGGCCGGAGCGCCCGCGCCGCCCCTGCGGCCGCGGCGGCTGCGGCGGCTGGTCGGCCTCCCGCTGGCGCCGACGCTGCACGAGCCGGAGCCGGTGGCGGCCAGCCCGGCCGTGCTCGCCGGGCTGATGGCGGTGGTGCTCGTGCTCTTCACCGCGAGCGCCGCCAGCCACCAGCTCACCCCGATGGCGATCCTGGTGTCGGCGGCCGTGCTGGTCGCCATCCGCCGGTGCGCCGTACGCGCGCTGCCCGCCCTGCTGCTCGTCATCCTCCTCGGCTACGTGAGCTACCTGACCGTGACCTACTGGTCCGGGCACCTCCAGGACATGGTCGGCTCGTTCGGCCGGGTCAGCCACACCGTCAACAGCGGGATCACCGAGCGGGTCCGGGGCGACCCCGGGCACCTGTTCGTCCTGAAGGTGCGGCAGGGGCTGGCACTGGGGATCTGGGCACTCGCCGCGCTGGGAGCGTGGCGATGCCTGCGCCGGGGCCGGGGAGACCTGGCCCTGCTGGCGCTCGCCGGGGCCCCGTTCCTGCTGCTGTTCGCGCAGAACTACGGCGGCGAGGTGTTCCTGCGCATCTACACGTTCGCGCTGCCGTTCATGGTCGTGCTGGTCGTCGCGCTGCTGGTGCCGGCCTGGCCGGCCCGGCGCAAGGTCCTGGCGGCGGTGCTGGCGTGCCTGCTCAGCGCCGTGCTCACCGGCGGCTTCCTGGTGGCCAGGTACGGCAACGAGAGCTTCGAGCAGGTACGCGCCGACGACGCGGCGGCGATCGAGTGGGTCTACGCGAACGCGACGCCCGGGGTGACCCTGGTCGCGATCACCTCCAACGTGCCCTGGCGGGTCCGCGACCTCGAGCAGTTCCGGTACACCCCGCTCGGCGAGGACCTCGGCCCGGACAGCCTGCCCGCCATCGAGGCGGCGATGCTGTCCAACCCGCGTGGCGCGTACCTGATCCTGACCGAGGGCCAGTACGTGTGGGCCGAGACCTTCTACGGCAAGCCGCCCGGCTGGGGCCAGAGCATCGAACGCCAGGTCGTCGAGTCGGGCCGCTTCCGGCTGGTCTACTCGCACAACAACGCCAAGATCTTCATCCTCGCCAGACCGCGCGGAGGCAGCCGATGAACCCGATGAACGAGCGAGTGCCGCACGAGAGCGGCGGGCCGCAGCGACCGGAACCGGTGCGCCTGCGGCTGGTCGGGCCCGCCGGGGAGGCGACCACCGGCGGGTCGGGGCAACGCCTGCGGCCGTACCGGCTGCCGCTGCTGTTGCTGCTGTGCGGCCCGGCCGTACTCGCGCTCGTGGTTCTCGACGCGCCGGCCTGGGCCCGCGTCGCGCCGGTGCTCGCCTACCTCATGGTGGTCCCGGGGCTGGCCTGCGTACGCCTGCTCGGCCTGGCCGACGGGGGCCTGTCCGTGGTGCTCGGCGCCGGGCTGAGCCTCGCCCTCGGCATCCTGGTCGCGCAGACGATGATCTACCTGGACCTGTGGTCGCCCACGCTCGGGCTCTCCACGCTCGTGGCGGTCGCGTCAGTCTCCGGCCTGGTGGAGCTGTACCGGGGGCCGCTGGCCGGACCCGGCGGCGAGGAGCCGGAGGACGCGCCGTGACGCCGTCGGTGCCGCCTGCGGTCCTGGACTTCCTGGGGCGCGGTGACGCGCAGGTCTCCAAGTCCGCCGGTGTCGTCGTGCTGCTCCTGCTGCTGGCCGCGCTCACCGGACGGGTCCTGGTGCAGAGCGCGCGGCCGTTCCCGCGCCGGGAGGGCCTGCGCCTGCTCGACGTCGTCGCGTTCCCGCTGCTGCTGGTCTTCCTCGCGATCGTCCTGGAGCGCTTCCGTGACCTGGCCTAGCACCGCCCCGGCCCTCGCCGGTGGGCGGCGCGGCGGGCTGACCGCCCGGCCGCCGGCCGGCGACCCGGCCCGCCCTGACGAACCGGCCCACCCTGACGAACCGGCCCAGGTGGTCCCGCCCTCGCTGCTCGTCGGCTACCTCTGCGCACTGGCGCTCGCCGAGTGGCTGCTGACCGTGTCGGTGCCGGTCGCCGCCGCCTGCTTCGGGCTGCTGGCGTCCGCCGTGTGCCTGGCCCTGCCTCTCATGCCTGGCGACCGCGACCCCGGCGGGCGCGGCGCCGCACTGCTGCTGGTGCTCGCGGCGGTGCCGGTGGTACGGCTCATCACCGTGGCGGCGCCGACAGCGGACCTCGCGCCGCTGGCCCGGCTGGTCGTCCTCGCCGGGTTCACCCTGGTGGCTGTCGTCGTGGCGGCGCGCGGCAGCCCGCCGCAGTGGCGCCTGCTCCGGCCCGGACCGCACGGCTGGGCGGCACAGGCGACCCTGCCGCTGGTGGCCGCCCCGCTGGCGCTGCTGGTCTACCCGCTCGCACCCCCCGCCGCGCAGCTGCGGGACACCGTCCCGACGCTCCTGCTGGCCGCCGGCCTCGCTCTGGCGGTGGTGCCCGAGGAGCTGCTCTTCCGCGGCCTGTTCGTCCCGGCCGCCACGGGCGTGGCCGGGACGGCGGGGGTTCCGCTCGCCGCCGCGGCCTACGCCGCCACCTTCATCGGGTACGGCTCAGCGCAGATGATCGTGGCCGCCCTCGCCGTTGGGTGGGTCCTCGGCTGGTACCGGCAGCGGACCGGCTCCGCCCTCGGCGTCGTCGGCGCCCGGGTCCTTCTCGTCCTGCTCGTCTACCTGGTGCTACCGACGCTCTGGCGGTGAGCGCCCGGTCAGGTGGTGCCGCCCGACAGGTCCGCCTGCAGTCCGCGGCGCGTCATGGCGGTCTGTGGCAACTGAATGAAACGCCGGAAAACAGTGCATGAAAGGATGGGCCCGGCTGTCGGATAGACGACTGTTCCGTCTCCGCTCACCGACAAAAGTAGACACAGTGCCATGCACCAGTGACGCACTGTCGGGGGGACGATGCGTACGCAGTGGAGGCGGGGGGCTCTGTCATGACCGTTCCCGCATCGGCGTCAGCGCCTGTCGCGGCGACGGAGAGCGCGATGGACGCCTACGTCACCTATCTCACCGCCGGGTCAGCCGGCGGCGGGGCGCTCAGGTCGGTGCCGGGTGCGCACCGGGCGCGCAACGGCGCCCGGGCCGCCGGGCCGACCCGGCTGCGCCGCCAGATCAACCACGACATCCACCATGAGCTGGGCACGATCGCGCTGCTCGCCTCGCTGCTGAGCTCGGCCGACGACATCGGACCGGACAGCCGCCAGCGGGCGCGCCAGATCGTCGACGAGACCCACTGGCTGTCCCAGCTGTTCCGGGCGTTCGAGGACAGCGAGTCGGAGCAGGCCCCGGCGGGTCCGGCGGCGCCGGTGCCGACCCGCCTGGACGTGATCGCCGCGGAGGTGGTGGCCGCGGTAGGGCTGTCGACCTCGACCCGGGTCCGGGTCGAGGCGAGCGAGGCGTGGGCCCGGGTGGACCGGTTGGCGTTCTGGCGGGCGCTGCGCAACCTCGTGGACAACGCAGTACGCGCCGCGGGCCCGCCCGGCGATGTGAAGGTGGGGGTGGCCACGGTCGGGTCCTGGGCGGTCGCCCACGTGGACGACAGCGGGCCGGGGTTCGGGGCGGTCCCTGCCGGCCGGGCCTCGCTCGGCCTGGGTATCGCCGGCGACCTGGCCAAGGCGTCAGGTGGCGAGCTGGCTATCGGCAGCAGCGTGCTGGGCGGGTGCCGGGTGCTGATCCGGCTGCCGGCCGCACCGTTGCCCTAGACCGAAGCGGGACCGATCATGCGTCTGCTCATCTGCGACTACCAGGTCGTCTTCGCCGAGTCATTGGCCCACCTGCTCACCGCCCGGGGCAAGCGCGTCGTCGCGGTCACCCACGACCTGGACCGGGCCGTCATGGCGCTGCGCGGGCAACCCGTCGACGTATGCCTGCTGGACGTGGTGTTCGGCGGCGAGCCCGCCCTCGACCGCCTTCCGCAGCTGCGCCGCGCCGCTCCCCGTACCCACCTGGTGCTCCTCTCTGCCCGCGTGGACACGGCGCTGATGGCCGCCGCGCAGCAGGCGGGAGTGAGCGGCGTGGCGGACAAGCACCAGCCCGTGGCCGATCTCATCGGGCTGCTCGACCGGGTCCACACCGGGGCGCCGGAGCCGCCGGGCGCCCCGGCCGCGGGCCCGGCCGCGGCGCTGCCGGGGCAGCGGCCGGCGAACGACGCCCAGCGGCTCGCGGCCTACCTCACCCCGCGGGAGCGGCAGGTGCTCAGCGCCCTGGTCTGCGGGGAGAACACCACCAAGCTGGCTGCCGCGATGGGCATCGCGGCGAACACCGCACGCTGCCACATCCAGAGCCTGCTGACCAAGATGGGGGCGCACTCCCGGTTGGAGGTCGCCACCACCGCGGTGCGCTGCGGGATGGTCCACCCGGAGACCGGGGAGTGGCTGATCCAGATGAGCCAGTGAGCCGACGGCGCCTCCGGCGATCTACGCGGTAACCCTAGACATAGTATGGATATCGCGTTTAGGATCAGTCATGTTTGGACGTGGGTCATCGGGACCCACGTCTCAGCACCTCTGACTAGGGGGTTCCCCCCATGACCGTGGCACCGTTCCATGTGATGATCATCGGCGCCGGCACGGGTGGCATGTGCCTGGCGCACGGGCTGAAGCAGGCCGGCATCAGCGTAGCCGTATACGAGCGCGACCGGACCCGCACCGACGGCCTGTACGGCTACCGGGTGGGCATCGACCCCGACGGCAGCCGCGCCCTGCACGCCTGCCTGCCGCAGGACCTGTACGACACGTTCGTCGCGACCTGCGCCCGGGCCCCGCGCTACTTCAACATGCTCGACGAGCAGATGCGCGAGCTGCTGTCGTTGCGCCTGCGCGACGAGACCGACCCGATCAACAGCGAGAAGTCTGTCAGCCGGATGACGCTGCGGCAGGTGCTGCTCACCGACGCCGACGACATGGTCCACTTCGACAAGGACTTCGTCCGCTACGAGCACGAGGCCGACGGCCGGGTGACCGCACACTTCGCCGACGGCACGTCGGCAACGGGCGACCTGCTGGTGGCCGCCGACGGCACCCGCTCCCGGGTCCGGCGACAGTATCTGCCCCACGCCACCGTGCAGCCCTCCGGCGTCGTCGCCATCGGCGGCAAGGTGGCGCTCACCGACGAGACCAAGCACCTGGTGCCGCCAAAGGTGTTCGAGGGGATCTCGCTGGTCTTCGCCCCCCGGGGCTACAGCGTGGTGCTGCACGTCATGGAGTTCAAGTGGGACCGTGCGGGCAAGGTGCGGGGCAACATCGGCGGCAGCGACGCCGAGCTGATCGCCCGCTGGCCCGGCCTGATGTACGACAACACCCGCGACTACATCAACTGGGGCTTCGCCGCGCACGTCAACAAGTTCCCGGACGACGTCACCGAGATGCGCGGCACCGACCTGGTGCGCCTGGTGGAGCAGATGACCCCAGGCTGGGACGACAACCTGCGCACGATCTTCCACCTGACCGACCCCGGCAGCTGCTTCCCGGTCAGCATCGCCACCTCGGTGCCGGTCCCGCAGTGGAAGGCGACCAACGTGACGCTGCTCGGCGACGCCATCCACACCATGACCGCCGGGCGCGGGGTCGGCGCCAACACCGCGCTGCGCGACGCCAACCTGCTCCGCCGCAAGCTCATCGCCGTCCGGGACGGCCAGAAGAAGCTGCTCGAGGCCGTCAGCGAGTACGAGACCAGGATGGTCGAGTACGGCTTCAAGGCCGTGGAGGACTCCAAGAAGCAGCAGAACGGCGACAGCGTCCTGCACAAGCCGGTGGTCGGACGGGTTGCCCTGGCCGCCATGCGGACCGGCATGCGGGTGGTCAACCGCCTGCCTTCGGTGCAG
Organism: Micromonosporaceae bacterium; assembly: GCA_035707405.1. Taxonomy (GTDB): domain Bacteria; phylum Actinomycetota; class Actinomycetes; order Mycobacteriales; family Micromonosporaceae; genus DASSUC01. The sequence goes on from DASSUC010000041.1 coordinate 14,409, forward strand.
AAGAAGATGACCGACTCCCTCTACCGCTACCGCGGCGCGGACCGCGACGACGAGGAGTGACCCGCCGGGCCGACACGGAGGAGCTGCCAGATGGACCTGGGTCTCAAGGACAAGCGGGTGCTGGTCACCGGGGCCAGCACGGGGATCGGTCGGGCCACCGCCCGGATCTTCGCGGAGGAGGGCGCCCGCGTCGCGATCACGTACAACACGGGCGCTGAGCGGGCCGCGGCGGTGGTCGAGGAGCTGGGCGGCGCGGACCGCTCCTTTGCCGTGCCCTACGAGCTGCGCGACCCGGCCTCCGCGGTGTCCGCTGTGGACGCCGTGGTGCAGCGTTGGGACGGCATCGACGTGCTGGTGGCCAACGCACACTGGTTCACCTGGGTGGACCCGGCCAGCACCCCGCTGTTCGAGGACTTCCCCGCGGACGAGTGGATGGCGCAGCTGCGCGCGAACGTGGAGGGGCACCTGCTGACCGTGCAGCGGGCGCTGCCCGGCATGCGCCGACGCGGCTGGGGCCGGATCGCCATCCTCTCCTCGGTCACCGCCCACCACGGCATGCGCGGCTCCGAGATCTACAGCGCCGCCCGGGCTGCGGTGCAGGGCTTCGCCCGTGGCCTGATGTGGAGCCGCGGCGGCGTGCTGGTCAACGTCGTCGCGCCGGGCGGCACCACCGGGACCGACAGCTTCGACAGCCTGGGCGCGATGGACCCCAAGCTCCTGGAGCAGGCGGCGAACGAGACCCCCAGCGGGCGGCTGAGCACCGCCGAGGACGTGGGGCGGCTGATCGCGTTCCTCTGCTCGGAGGCGAACGGCAACATCAACGGCGAGGTCATCCACATCGCCGGCGGTCGCTGACGCCGGGGCGGTGCGGGCGTCGAGGCCCGTTCGAGAAGGAATCAAGCCGGCACGCCCATCCTGGGCTGGGGTGAGCAAGGGCGCGCACCACGAGACGACCGGCGGGAGCCAGCGGTGGACGCAAGCGTGCTGTGGGAGCCGTACGAGCGGTACCGCCTCATGCGGGACAACAAGCCGGTGAGCCAGGACGACCAGGGCATGTGGCACGTCTACCGGCACCAGGACGTGCTGGCGGTGCTCACCGACCACCAGAGGTTCTCGTCGCAGTACGCCTTCGGCCGCAACCTGCTCGGCGAGTCCATGATCAGGCAGGACCCGCCGCGCCACACCCGGCTGCGCAAGCTCGCCAACCAGGCCTTCACCCCACGCCGGATATCGCTGCTGGAGCCGAGGGTCGTCGAGATCGCCCACGAGCTGCTGGACGCGGTCGCCGGCCGCGACGTCATCGACGTGATCGCGGACCTGGGCTCCCCGCTGCCGGTCACCGTCATCGCCGACCTGCTCGGCATCGAGCGGGAGCGCCGGGCCGAGTTCCGGCGCTGGGCGAACATCTTCACCTCACTCGGCATGCGCACCCCGGACGCGCAGGAGGAGCAGGCGCTGCGCGACATGGAGGCCTACTTCCTCGACGTGATCGACAAGCGCCGCGCCGAGCCCGGCGACGACGTGCTCAGCTCGCTGGTGCGGGCGGAGGCGGACGAGGGCAAGCTGACCACGGACGAGCTGATCAGCTTCTGCTACCTGCTGTTCGTCGCCGGCCTGGACACCACGACCAACCTGGTCGGCAACATGGTGATCTGCCTGGCCCACAGCCCCGACGTGCTGGAGCGGGTGCGCCGGGACCGCTCGCTGGTGCCGGCGTTGATCGAAGAGACGCTGCGCTACCTGCCACCGACCCAGGCCAACGTACGGGTGGCCACCGCCGACGCCGTCCTCAGTGGAGTGTCCGTCCCCGCGGGTTCACGGATCATGGTGTGGAACGCCTCAGCCAACCGGGACGAGTCGGCGTTCGCCGATCCCGACCGGTTCGACATCGACCGCGACGACACCCACACCACCTTCGGGCACGGCATCCACTTCTGCCTCGGCTCGTCGCTGGCCCGGCTCGAAGGCAGGATCGCGATCACCGCGCTGCTGGACCGCTTCCCCGGTCCGTGGCGGTTCCCGGACGAGCCGTTGCAACGCGTCAGCCAGTTCTTCCTGTGCGGGGTGACGAGCCTGCCGATGTGGACCGCCTGACGGCTCCGCCGGCTCACGTGTCCGGGGCCGGCTCACGCGTCCGGGGCCAGCACCTCGCCGGTGACCGCGTGCCGCACCAGGATCGCCTCCACCGGGCAGGAGCCGGCTGCCTCAAGCACGGTCTCTTCGGCGCCGACGGTCGGCCGTACCGGGATCGACCGTCCCTGGCGCAGCTCGAAGTAGTCGGGTGCCATCGCGGAGCAGACACCCGACCCGACGCACACGTCGCGCGCAACTTCGACAACCCACCGGTCACTGTCCATGGCGCCCCCAGGCTACAGGGAGATCTCCACCTTGTAGTGCTTGAGCCAGGTGTTGAACCCGGAGGCCATCTCGATGTTCATCCGGCTGTGCCAGTCGTGGGCCTCGGCGGAGGTGTCCCGCAGCGCCTGCCGGGCCGCGTCCATGTCGAGGTAGGGCAGCACCGGCGAGCTCGGGTCGGCCAGCACTGCGGCGAACTCCTGGTGCAGCGCCCGGGTGTAGGCGGGGTCCTGGGTCACCGGGAACGGGCTCTTCGGCCGCTCGATCACCGACTTGGGCAGCAGGTCCTTGACTGCCGCGCGGAGCAGGCTCTTCTCCCGGCCGTCGAAGGTCTTGAACGCCCACGGCGCGTTGTAGACGTACTCGACCAGCCGGTGGTCGCCGTAGGGCACCCGCGTCTCCAGACCCGAGGCCATCGCCAGCCGATCCCCCCGGTCCAGCAGCATCGGCAGCCACCGGGCCAGGTGGAAGTAGCACAGCTCGCGCATGCGGAACTCGTGCGGGTCCTCGCCCTCCTGGTGCGGCACCTCCGCGCGGGCGGTCTGGTAGTTGTCGGCGTAGTAGCCCCACATGTCAAGCTTCTGCATGAACCCCAGGTCGAACAACCCACGTCCCTGGCCACGCTGGCTTCCCTCGTGCCGCATCTCCCGGGCCACCCAGGGGAAGTTCTCCGCCGCCACGATGTCCGGCTCGTGCATCCACTTGAAGCCGCCGAAGATCTCGTCGGCGGTCTCGCCGGTGAGCGCCACTGTGGAGTGCTCGCGGGTCGCGCGCAGCATCAGGTAGAGCGAGGTGTCCATGTCGCCGAGGGTGGTCGGCATGTCCTGCGCCACCAGCGCGGCCAGCCGCGCCGCCGGGTCGATCAGGTCGGCGGTCCCCAGCACGATGTCGGTGTGGTCCGCGCCGACGTGGCGCGCCAGCTCGGCCGCGTACGGCGCGTCCGGGGTGTCACGCGTGTCGTCGGGCCGGAAGTTCTCGCTGTAGCCGACGAACGTCGTGGTGATGGTGCGCACCGGGTCGTCGCCCGCCTTCAGCCGCGCGATCTGGGCCAGCGCGGTCACCGCGCTGGAGTCGATGCCGCCGGAGAGCGCGGTGCACAGGGGTACGTCCGCCACCAGCTCCCGGGTGACGATCTCCTCCAGCAGCGACCGGACCTTGGTGACGGTGGTGGGCAGGTCGTCGGTGTGCGGCCGGGCCTGAAGCTGCCAGTACCGCCGCTCGGTGACGCCCTTGCGGCTGATCGTGAGGGTGTGCCCGGGCAGCAGCTCGCGCATGTCCCGGAAGACCGCCTGCCCCGGGATCTTCGCGGTGGAGAACAGCTCCCGCAGGCAGTCCGCGTCGACCACCGGCCGGACCAGCGGGTTGGCCAGCAGCGCCTTGGGCTCCGACCCGAAGAGCACGCCCTCGGGCAGGCGGCTGTAGAAG
>DASSUC010000042.1:0-6621 GCA_035707405.1 Micromonosporaceae bacterium
CGGGTCGCGGTCGCCGAAGAGGCTGCGCCCCACGTCCGCGCCGAGCACCACCACCCGCCGGCTGGTGTCCACATCGGACCGGCTCAGGTAGCTGCCCCGGCTGATCGACCGGACGAAGACCTGCGGGGTCGTCTCCATCACCCCGAGCACGCTGGTGAACCGGGACGCGGCACCGGCGCGCACCGTCTCGCCGGAGGTGACCGAGACCGCGACCCGGGACCGGTCCCCGACGATGCGGGTCACCGCGTCAACGTCCGACAGGGAGAGCCGGGACACCGCCGGCGCGGCGCCGAAGTCCACCCGGCCGGGCAGGACGATCAGCAGGTTGGAGCCGAGGCCCTCGACCTGCTGCTCCACCATCTGCTTCGCGCCCGTGCCGATCGCGACCAGCACCACCACGGCGCCCACCCCGATGACCACCCCGAGCATGGTCAGGCCGCTGCGCAGCCGGTTGGCCCGCAGCGCCTCCAGGGCGACCCGCCACGCCTCGGTCACCCTCATGAGACCACCAGCCCGTCGCGCATCACGACCTGCCGGCGGGCCCGCGCCGCCACCTCACGGTCGTGGGTCACCAGCACCAGCGCCACCCCCGACTCGGCGTTGAGGGTCTCCAACAGGCCCAGGACCGCCTCGCCCGTGGTGGTGTCGAGGTTGCCCGTCGGCTCGTCCGCGAGCAGCACCGCGGGCTCGGTGACCAGCGCGCGCGCGATGGCGACCCGCTGCTGCTCGCCGCCGGAGAGCTGGCTCGGCCGGTGGGTGAGGCGGTGCTCCAGGCCGACCCGACCCAGCATCGCGGCGGCGCGCTCGCGCCGGGCCCCGGCACGCAGGCCGCGGTAGACCAGCGGCAGCGCCACGTTGTCCAGGGCACTGGTCCGGGGCAGCAGGTGGAACGCCTGGAACACGAAGCCGACGGTCTCGTTGCGCAGCCGGGCCATCTCGGGCGCGGACAGCTTGGCGATGTCGCGCCCGCCGATCACCAGCCGGCCGGACGTCGGGCGGTCGAGCGCGCCGAGCAGGTGCATGAGCGTGGACTTGCCCGAGCCGGAGGGGCCCACGATGGCCAGGTAGTCCCCAGTCGCCACGGTCAGCGTGACCCCGCGCAGGGCCGGCACCGACAGCCCGTCCAGCGGGTAGCTGCGGGTGACGTCGTACGCCTCAACGGCCGCGCTCACGGGAGCTCGGTGCCCGTGCGCACCTGGTCCGTGCCGCGCACCACGATCCGGTCACCGGCGCGCAGCCCGGAGACGATCTGCACCAGGTCCTGGCCGGGGACGCCCACGGTCACCGGCACCCGGGTGGCCCGGCCGTCCCGCACCGCCCACACCGAGTCCTGCCCTTCGGCGGTGAACACCGCCGCCGCCGGGACGGCGACCGTGCCGGCGGCCTCCCGTACCGACAGGTGCGCCACCGCGCTCATGCCGGGCCGGGGGGTCGGCGCGGCGCGGCCGTCGCCGTACCGGCCCGGGCCCAGGGACAGCCGGACGCGGTAGGCCACGCCGCCGCGCGCCGAGGGCGTGGGCAGCACGTCGACCGAGCGCACCTGCGCGTCGTAGCGCGCTCCGGTCGCGGCGTCCAGCTCGACGCTGGCGCCGACCCCGGGGCGTACCAGCAGCACGTCGGTCTCGTCGACCTCGGCCACCAGCCCCAGCTCACCCAGGTCCACCACGGTCAGCACCGGCGTGCCGGCGCCGACCCGGCTGCCCACCATGACCACGTCGGACACGCCGGCCAGCACCGGTGCCGCGGCGGCCGCCCCGGCCGGGTCGGCGGCGCCCGCCGGGCCGGTGCCGCCCAGCCCCGCGGCGCCGAGCAGGTCGGTGAGCGAAGGGCCACCCGAGCCGCCGCCCGCCGCGCCGCCGAACTGCACCACACCGGAGATCGGGGCGCGCAGCGTCAGCGCGTCAACGGCCGACCTGGCCAGCTCGTACGCCTGCTCGGCCTGGAGCCGCTGGGCGGCGCCGAGCGCACTCAGGGCGCTGCCCACCGCGGACAGCCCGCGCTGGACCGCCCGCACCGCGGCGGCGGCGCTCGCCGCCGCCTGGGCGTACTGCCGCTCGGCGGCGGTGACGTGGGCGAGCAGCGCGCCGCGTACCGCCGGGTCGGAGATCTTCGCCGCCGCCTCCCGCGCGGCGGCGAACGCCTGGCGCGCGGCGGCGTCGGTGGCCCGCTGCACGCCGGAGAGGTCCGCGCCGGTACGCACGCCGCCCCCGCCCGAGCGCCGCGCGGCATCGAGGGCCTCCTCGGCCTGGGCCAGCCGGGCCTGGGCCGCCGGCGAGTCCACGACGGCCAGCACCTGCCCGGCCCGGACCTGGTCGCCCGCTGCGACGCGCAGCTGTGCCAGGGTGCCCTCGGCGGGAGCGGTGAGGGTGGCTGCGGCGCGGGCGGTCACCGAGGCGGGTGCGTCCACGATCTCGATGACCGTGGCCAGCCGGGCCTCGCCCAGCTCGACTCCTGAGGTGTCGGACCGGCAGGAGGCCGCGACCGAACCGAGCGCCGCGACGAGCACCACCGCGGTGGCGAAGGTACGGGACCGGCGCGGTGAGGACGGGTGGCGTCGCACGTCGCCAATGCTAGGCGCCCCGCCACCGGGCACCGGCAGGCCGGTCAGGTCGCCCGGTCGCGGATGTACCGCACGCAGTCCGCCTGCACCCCCGCCCACTCCGTGCTGAACGCGAGCTTGCTGGCGCTGTCCAGGGTGTGGCCGTTGTGCACGACCGCCTCGAAGAAGGCGATCATCTTGGCGTCGCCGAAGCGTTCGGAGAGCCGCCGTACGGCCAGGAACGCGATGCCGTAGCGGGCGCCCGCGTCGGACATGGTCGCGTCCTCGTCCGGTGCGCGGACCGCCACCTTGCCGTCCCACCGGCCCAGCCGGATGAACCGGCGGACCGCGCCCGAGACCAGCGCGTCGTGCCTGATGGCCGGCTGGCCGTGGAGCATCGCGTGGTCGGCCAGCCCCTCCATCAGCCACCAGTTCGCCTCGTTCTGGTAGCGCGCGCCGATCAGCGACGCCGCGTGGGTCATCTCGTGCCGGAGGATGTCGTCGAGGAAGATGTCCGGGGTGCGCAGCACGTTCAGCACGACGTCGATGCGCCGGCCGCTGACGCCTATCGCGTAGCCGGCGGCCCACGGCGGCCGGTCCGCCCCGTACCACCTGGCCCACTCGTCGGAGCCGGCGAGGTAGATCCGGTAGACGTCGGGGCGGGCCGAGCCCACCACGTACCGGTCGGCCACCCCGGCCGCCCGCTCCGCCTCGCGCAGCAGCAACGGCAGGCGCGACGCGTACCGGGCGGTGGTCGCCACCACGGTCCGGGCGCCGGCCGCGCCGCGCAGGTCGCTGACCTCCCAGGGCCGGGGGCCCTGCTCGGTGCGGCCGGACCTTTCGATCCGGACCAGGTACGCCTTGCCGCCGCGGTCCGTCCAGCGGGTGCCGACCAGCAGCCCGTCAGTCTGGCAGCCGGTGACCGCGAAGCAGTGGCGCAGCGACACGGTGGCCTGCCACTGGCCCCGGGCGGCGCCGTCGGTCACCTCGCTCGGGCCGTTGGCCACCACGGGCTGCCAGGCCGCGACCCGCAGCGCGCGCAGCGAGCGGTACCGGCGCCGCAGCTCGCTGGCGACCGCCGTGTTCCCCGGCTCGCCGACGGCCACGAACGCCCGCTCGTCACCGCGCAGCAGCGCCTGTGCCTGATCCGCCAGCGCCGCGTCGATCTGCGCGCTCACCCACGCGGTACGCACATGCGACGGGTCGCCCGGCGCAGGGCTGCGCGGGGGCTCGGGCCTACGGCTGGCGTCCTGCGCGGAACCGGCCGGGGCCCGGTTGCCCCGGTCGATGCGCTGGCCGAGCTCGACCGCCGCCCAGGTGCCGGAGCCGAGGCACACGGCGAGCACCGCGACCACGGCCAGAGACACCCGCAGGGCGACCGACCTGCGGCGAGGACCGGGCCACGGTGGCGGGAACGGACCCGGCGGTGGGAACGGACCCGGTGGCGGGAACGGACCCGGTGGCGGGAACGGAGCCGGTGGGGGCAGGGTCGAGCCAGGCGGCACCGGGGCGGGCGTGTAGGTGACGGAACCGTCCGGGAGGAACCACATGAGGTGCTGCTCTGCCGGTGCCGGCGGCCAACCCCCCGGCGGTTCCTGCCCGAAAGTCACTGCGGGAGGGTACGCGGTCGCGCCGGACGGCGCGAATCCGCCGATCGGACGGACGGCCGCCAGTGGCCACGGGACCTGGCGCTACGGGTGCTTCAGGGCTACCGCCGGGAGCGCAGGGCCCGGGCGAAGAACACCATGTTCGCCGGGCGCTCCGCGAGCCGGCGCATCAGGTACCCGTACGACTGGGTGCCGTACGGCACGTACACCCGCACCGTGTAGCCGGCCGCCGCCAGCCGCCGCTGCTCCTCCGGGCGTACGCCGTACAGCAGCTGGAACTCGAAGTCCTCCGGCGGCCGGTTGAACCACTTCGCCCGGTCCTCGCTGATCGAGATCAGGCGCGGGTCGTGCGTGGCGATCATCGGGTAGCCCTTACCGGCCATCAGGATGCTCAGGCACCGCACGTACGACCTGTCAACGTCCAGCTTGGACTGGTAGGCGACCGACTCCGGCTCGGAGTACGCCCCCTTGCACAGGCGCACCCGCGAGCCCGCCGTCGCCAGCTCGCGGCAGTCCGCCTCGGTACGCCGCAGGTACGACTGGAGCACCGCCCCGGTGTTGGGGAAGTCCTCCCGCAGCCGGCCGACGATGTCCAGCGTCGAGTCGGTCGTGGTGTGGTCCTCCATGTCCAGGGTGACCGTCGTGCCGACCTGGGCGGCAGCGGCGCAGACGGCGTGGGCATGCTCGAACGCCGTCGACTCGTCGAACTTCTGGCCCAGGGCGGAGAGCTTGACGCTGACCTCGGCAGCCGGCGTGAGCCCGGCCGCGCCGAGCGCGTCGAGCAACCGCACATACTCGTCCCTGGCCCCGGTGGCCTGGTCCGGAGTGAGCGTGTCCTCGCCCAGGTAGTCGAGGGTCACAGCCAGCCCCTCGTCGGACAGCGTGCGGGTGCAGGCCAGCGCGTCCTCCGCGGTGGACCCGGCGATGAACCGGCGTACCACGGCCCGGGTGATGGGAGCCGCGTGGATGAGCCGCTCGACCTGGGGTGACCGGGCGGCGGCGAGGATCGCGGAACGGAGCATGCGCCGAGCGTAACGCCCGGATGCTGAGCCGGCGGGTCGAGTGTGGACACCCGCTCCGACACTCCCGTCCGGACGTGTTTAATCCCTTTTGCGGCTAGCCGGCCGGTGCCGTGATGACGGCTGACCGGACTCCCGGTGTCGCGTACCCGACTCTCGATTGTCTACCTTTGTCGGGTGGACTTCGACGCGTACGCGCGCACTGCCGTGGATCTCGTCAACAGCCGGCTGGAGGATCTCGACGACCTGAGAGCGCTCCTCTCCGCCGACCCTTGGATGGCCGAGGAGGTCACCGAGAAGGACGTGGCGACGTTCCGGCGCGCCCAGAAGCGGCTGCGCGACGTCTTCGAGTGCGGCACGGTGGGCCGCGACGCCGAGGCGGTCACCACGCTCAACTCGCTCCTCGACGCGTTCCCGGTGCAGCCGCGCATCTCCGGTCATGACTCCAGCGACTGGCACATGCACATCACCAGCAGGGGCTCCTCGGCGACCGCGGAGTACCTGGCTGGCGCGGTCTGGGGCCTGTCGGTCTGGCTCTGCCAGTACGGCAGCGCCCGTTTCGGCGTCTGCGCCGACGACCGCTGCGGCAACGTCTATCTCGACACCTCGTCGAACTGCTGCCGGCGCTTCTGCTCCGAGCGGTGCGCGACCCGGTCACACGTTGCCGCGCACCGGGCCCGCAAGCGGGCGGCGATCGAGGAGCTGGCCCGGGTCTGAGCCGGGTGGGGCTGCCCGGCCGGGCAGTCCCACCCGGCGACCCCCGGATCACTCCAGGATCAGGCGTCCATCCCCGGGATCAGGCGTCCATCCCCGGGATCAGGCGTCCACTGTGGAGGAAGCGGCCAGGTGGGCGCGGGCGAAGGCGAGCGCCTCGGCGAGGTCCGCCTCGCGCTCGGTGCGGCTACGCGCGCGGCGGGTGGACACCTCCACCGCGATCGAGCCGGTGAAGCCACGGGCGCACAGCGACGAGAGCAGCCCGGCGCACGGCTGCGTGCCCCGGCCGGGGACCAGGTGCTCGTCGCGCCCCTCGCCCGACCCGTCGCCGAGGTGCACGTGGGCCAGGGCGGGCCCCATCGCATCGGCCATCTCCAGCGCGTCGTTGCGCGCCGCCGCGCAGTGCGACAGGTCCAGCGTGTAGGCGGGGTAGCCGACCGCGGTGGGGTCCCAGCCGGGGGCGTACGGGACGAAGACCCGGCCGGCCATGCGTACCGGGTACATGTTCTCCACGGCGAAGCGCACCGAGGGGTGACGGGAGCGCAGCTGCTCCAGGCCTGCGGCGAAGCCCCGGGCGTAGTCACGCTGCCAGGTGAACGGAGGATGGACCACGACGACCGGGGCGCCGAGCGCCTCGGCGAGCACCGCGCTGCGGCGCAGCCGCTCCCACGGGTCGGCGCTCCACACCCGCTGCGTGACCAGCAGGCACGGCGCGTGCACCGAGCGGACCGGCACCCCGTAG
>DASSUC010000043.1:0-23881 GCA_035707405.1 Micromonosporaceae bacterium
GTGGCCCAGCGGCGGGCCGACGTGGAGCGGGAGATCGTCGACCGGCGGACGGAGGCGGCCCAGAAGATCGCCGCCCTGCACGCCCAGGCCCAGCACCACTGCGCCGAGGTGCGCCGCCGCGGGGACGAGCAGGCCGCCGCCTACCAGCAGCAGCTCGCCACCATCCAGCGGGAGATCCAGGCCCAGCGGCAGCGGCTGGCCCAGCTCCAGGCCGAGCTGGACGCCGCCGAGCAGCGGCTCGCCCAGGCCCGCCAGGAGCACGCCACGGTCGAGCATGAGGTCACCCAGCTGCGGCAGGACTTCCGCGAGGTCACCCGGGACCTGACCGACGAGCGCAACCGGCTGGCCGAGGTGCGGCAGGCGGCCGAGGCCGCCGAGCAGCACGCCAAGGAGGTACGCGCCCGGGTGCGGCGCGAGGCGAAGCGGGTGGCCGAGCTGGCCGCCGCTGCGGTGATGGCGGCCGCCACGGGCGGCGCCGACACCGGCGAGTACCCCAAGGTGGTGGCCCGGCCGCCCGCGGACAAGCCGGCCGAGCCGCCGGCCGGCGGCGCCGTGCCCGGCCCGGCGATGCCGGTGGCCGGCAGCGGCGGCGCCCTGCCCGGCCCGGCCACGCCGGTCGCCGGCAGCGGCTACGCCGGCCAGGACACCGCCACCGCCGTCCCGGTGCAGCAGGAGCGCGAGCCCGGCGAGCTGGCCCTGGCCGCGGACGCCGAGTAGCCGGTACGCACGCCCGGCCGTGCTGCCGCTGTCGGAGATCGCGGGGCTGGCCGCGACCCTTGACCGGCACGGGCGCAGCGAGGTCGCCGACGCGGTGGCCGCGGTGTGGGGACGGCCGGCGGGCGAGGCCCGGTTCCGGCGCTCCAGCGCCAGCCACGTGTTCCTGGTCGCCCACCCGCTGGCCCCGACCGGGCGCGCGTACCTGCGGTTCGTGCCGGGATGGTGGCGCGGGCCCGGGCGGATCGCCGCGGTGGCCGAGCTGATGTGCCGGTACGGGCGGCTCGGCCGGGCGGTCGCGCAGCCGGTGCCGTCGGTGCGGGGCAGTCTGGTGGAGGCGGTCGCGACCCCGCGGGGCGAGGCCGTCGCGATGCTGGTGGCCGAGGCCCCCGGCGGCCAGGTGGAGCTGGCGGACCTGAGCGTGCGGCAGGCTCGGGCGTGGGGAGCCGGGCTGGCGGGGTTGCACAGCGCCGGCGCCGGCGACGCTGGCCGTCAGCTGCCGGAGCTCTTCGGCGACCTGGACCGGGCGGAGCAGGTGCTGGCCGGTGACCCGCCGCTGGCCGGGCAGGTGGCGCGCCTGCGGGCCCACCTTTCCCGGCTGCCCCGCGACCACGGCAGCTTCGGCGTGGTGCACGGCGACTTCGAGCTGGACAACCTGGTGTGGCACGGGGAGGCGGCCACCGCGTACGACTTCGACGACGCCGGCCACGGCTGGTTCGTGGCGGACATCGCCCACGCGCTTCGGGACCTGCGCCCCGCCCTGACCTGGGTCGACACCCCGGTGACGGCGACGTTCCTGGCCGGCTACCGCAGCGTGCGTACGCTTGCCGGGCGGGACCTGACGTGGCTTGCGGTGCTCGCGGCGGCGCACGCCGCGGTCTGGCTGGTCCGGCTGCCGGGCATCGTCGACCTCGGACCGGCGCGCACCGACCCGCCGTGGCTGTCCACCTTGCGTGCCAAGCTCTACCGGCACGGTGACCGGCAACGCGACCTGGTCCTCGCCGCCCCGCTGGACGCGTAGGGCAGGCCTACGGGCGCCGCTGCACGCCGGTGGCGACGTTCGTGCTGTGCCGGCGGGCCTTCGTGTGGACCTGCTCCTCCTCGGACGGCCCGCGGCGGTGACGGGACGGCGGTGGGAGAATCCTCAGGGCATGCGGCGCCAGCCGGGGGGTCACACATGGCGGACGACGGCCGCGGGCAGGCCACAACCGCCCGCCCGTTAGTCTGCTTGCCCGTGGTGTGTTCGGTGTCGGGGTGGCGCTTGGCCGCTGTGGCGGCCGGTGTGGTCCTGGCCGTGCCGGCGGTGTGCGCGCCGGCGGCCGGCGCCGGCGCGGGCGGGCCGGCGGCGGTGTGGGCGCCGGCGGTGCCGTGCCCCGCGCCGCCGCCCGTGGCCACCCGCCCGCCGCGGCCGCCGGTCCCGCCGGACGACCCGCTGCTGCGCACGGTCGGCGGCGCGGAGCTGGCAACCGCGGGCCTGGTCGTCCCGCCCGGCGCGGCGGCGCCGCCGGCGGTGAGCGCGTCCTCCTGGATGGTGGCGGACCTGGGCAGCGGGGCGGTGCTGGGCGGGTGTGCCCCGCACGACTACGCCGTCCCGGCGAGCACGCAGAAGCTGCTGCTGGCGGCGACCCTGCTGCCCCGGCTCGACCCGCGGCAGGTGGTCACGGTGACCCGCGCGGACCTGGACTTCGAGCCGGGCAGCTCAGCGGTCGGCCTGCTGGAGGGGGGCCGCTACCCGGTCGAGACGCTCTGGCTCGGGCTGCTGCTGGACTCGGGCAACGACGCGGCGAACGTGCTGGCCCGGATCGGCGGGGGCGATGCCGGCGTGGCCGGGACGATCCAGGCGATGAACGCGCACGCCCGCTGGCTGGGCGCGGTGCAGACGCACGCGGTGACACCGTCCGGTCTGGACGGTCCCGGGCAGCTCACCAGCGCGTACGACCTGGCCCTGATCGCCCGGGCCTGCTTCACCGACGACGCGTTCCGCCGGTACGCGGCCACCCAGCGCACCCGGATACCGGCGCAGCCGCCGATGGACCCGCGCGGGTTCGAGATCCAGAACGACAACCAGCTCCTGCTGCGCTACCCGGGGGCGCTGGGTGGCAAGACCGGCTTCACCACGCTGGCCCGGCACACGTTCGTCGGTGTCGCCGAGCGGGACGGTCGCCGGCTCGTGGTCACGCTGCTGCGGGCCGAGGCCCAGCCGGTACGCAGCTGGCAGCAGGCCGCCGCCCTGCTGGACTGGGCCTTCGCCCTGGCTCCGGACGCCTCGGTCGGCCGTCTCGTCGAGCCGGGGGAGGAGGTCCTGGCCAGCCCGTCGCCGGCGGGTCCGGACCGCGGGCCGGCCGGCGGGGCGTCACCGGGCGTCGTCGCCGGCTCCGCTGGCGCCTGGTCGTCGCCGGCCTGGCCCATGCTGGTCCTGGCGATGATCGTGGCCGCCTCCGCGGTGGTCCCGATCGTTACCGTCCGCCGCCGGCCGCGCCGTCGCCGTCCCGGACGCCGCCCTCCCGGACGCCGCGCCAGCGAACGGCATGGTCGTCCAACTGGCCGGTCGGCGTCCTAGACGGCTGCGGGGCCCGGCTGGTTGCGGCCAGCCGGGCCCCGGGCCGGGACGGTCAGCGCCCGACCTGGATCTCTCGTTGGTCTGTGCCGGTCAGGCAGTCGTACCAGTACTCGCAGACGGTGAACCGTGCCGAGACCAGAGCCGTGGCCTTGCGGAACGGCTCACCCGAGGCGGACACCACGACGTCGATGGTCTGGAACGACCCGGTGCACGAGATGTCGTAGACCCACGTGGCGCCAGTTGCGATGTTGCCGCCACTCCGCTGGGTGACCTCGACGTACAGCTGACCGGTCCCGCCCGGTGCGCAGATCACCGTCACCGGCACCGAGATGGCGGCACCCTTTGCCACCAATGTGGCGGGTGAGCCGATCTGCACTCCGGCCAGTGGCGGCGACATGACGCTCACGTCGGCACCCGCCGGTAATGCGAAGGCGATCGCACCACCGACGATAACCGCCAGCAGGGCAGCGAGCCGGACGATCAGTTGGGGCCTTCTCATTTCTCCTCCTTTTCTGCCGGACCACGACGAATATGGAAGGCCGGCCCGGCAAGGCCGGCCAGCAGTGCGCCGGCCAGCGGTATGACCGGGAGCTGCCAAAGGAAGTCGAAGCCGCTGTGGACCAGTAATGCGACCAGGCCCGCCGTGGCGCCGGCCCACAGCAGCGGCGACGTCGCGCCCGGCCGGCCGCGCCGGACGACGAGCACGACGGCGACGAGGACGGCCAGCAACAGCAGCAGGCCCACCGCGCCGAGCTCCACGAGGACCTGCAGGTACTCGTTGTGGGCGTAGCGTCCGGACACCACCCGGCCGTCGGGCAGCGTCCAGGTGAGGACGGCCTGGCCGGGCCCGACGCCGGTGAGCGGCCGGTCGGCCACCAGCTGCAGCGCCGCCTGGGCGGAGTCGGCACGGGTGGGGGACCGCAGGTGCGCCCGGCTGTCGGCCAGGATGTCCATGCCCGTGGCGGAGACCCCGGTGGCGACGGCACCGGCCGCGGCCACGCTGGCCAGCAGCGCCACGGCCCGCGCGCGGCGCGGCAGCCAGGTGCCGGCCAGGGCGACCGCCAGGCCGGCGGCGAGTGCGGCAGCCGCCAGGAGGGGCTGCTCCCGCGCGGTGACCGGAGACGACGGCGCCAGCCCGCCGACGGCGACGACCGCACCGATGAGGATGGGCAGCACGGCTCGGACCGTGGCCCGTACGCCGGCGAGCCCGGCCAGTACCGCGAGGCCGACCAGGCAGGCCAGCGCGCCGGCCCGGCTCAGTGTCGCGCCGAGCCCGACCAGGAGCAGGTAGGTGGTGCCCAGGTGCAGCAGCGACCTGGGCCGGCCCAGCAGCAGCGCGACCGAGAGCACCGCCAGCGGCGCGAGCAGCGCCGCCGCCGCGTTGGCGTAGGTCAGGGTGGAGGTGGCCCGCCACAGCCGCTCGTCGGTGGCGAGCGCAAAGGGCTCCACCCGCCAGGCGACCCCGACCCAGCCGCTCACCGCCACCAGGACGCCGACGCCCAGGGTGACCCCTGCGCACAGCTGCCGTTGGGCGGCGTCGGCACGGGAGACCACGAGCGCCGCGGCCGCCACGCAGGCGAGGGTGGCCGCGGTGGGCCCGGCCGAGACCACGGAGCCGCTGGCCGCCGCCCCTACCACGGCCCAGGCGGCCAGCGCGGCGCAGGCCGCGAGCAGGGGCCACCACCACCGCTCCGGCCGGCCGTAGGCGTAGAGGGCTACGAAGAGCGCGAGGACCACCAGCGCGGTTACCAGGAACCGGCCTGGCGGGTAGTAGCCGCCCTGGCTGGCAACTGCCGCGGCGAACGCGACGAACACGAGCAGCAGGTGGAACGGTAACGACAGCACAGATTGAGCCGGCGTGCCGACCGGTCCGTTTAATGAAGGTAAACTCATCGATAACCGTCACTCCCCGTACGACGGTTCATGGATCAGCGGTAGAGCGCTGTGCGCCATTCTTGCGCTAACGGCTGGCACGCGTCAGAGTACGTCGCGGGCCCGACCCGGGCTAGGGCGTTTCGGCGGGATTTCCCGACAGGGGTAATCGGCACATGTATTTGGCTGGTGGAAGGGCTGACGAACCGTCAAGAGCATTTTCCCCCATGATTTTCCTGAGCGTCTGACGAGCTCACGACAGTGGGCCCGCGCGTCGAGTGGTATCGAGGAGATCCGCGACCGGTACGGATTCTTGGGCTACACGCGTGGGGGCCCGTGAACGTTGCACCGCGCAACCGGTGGGATCAGCTGCGCTCCCACTCGAAGAGGGTGACGGCGACGCCGTCGACCAGCGCGACCCGGACCGGCACCCGGGCGCCGGCGACCGCCTTTGCGGCGTGCTCCTCGTCGACCGGCACGGGCTCGTCGCGCTCAACGTAGGACACCCCGTTGTCCAGCCGTACCACCAGGTCCATCCGGAACAGGCGCCGGTCGTCGACGGGCGGGACCGGGACGACGGTGTCGAGGGTCGCCGTGCCGGGCATACCGGCGGCGCGGACCAGGGCCTTGAGGTCCTCGCGCGAGGTGGGTGCCCGGGGCACGGGTGGCAGGCCGGGCACGCGGGGCGTGCCGCCGCCGGGCACGGTGGCCGCGGCAGGCCGCCAGCCTGGCCGGGCCGCCCAAGGCGTGCCGGCGGCTGAGGCGACGGTGTCGCGGGCCAGTGCCGCCCAGTCGACGACGACGCGCTCCCGGTCACCCGGGTCGACGCGGACGGGCAGCGGCAGCCCCGACCGCAGCCACCCGAGGAGCGACGTGGGGACCACCTTCTTGACCGTCACCGGGTACGGCTCCCGGCCCGGCACCGCGACCGACAGGCGCAGCCGCAGCTGGGGCTGGCGGTTGACGCGTACCAAGGTGTCGGTGGCGTCGACGACCGTTGCCAGCCCCGCGACCCCGCCGGCCAGGATGCGGGCCGTGCGCCGGGCCCGGCGCAGCACCACGCAGCCCGCCCCGACCAGGACGACCCCGATGAACGTCCCGATGCTGTCCGGGAACCGCAGCAGCGCCAGGTCGTACCACTCGATGCCCCAGGCGTCGGGGTGGTCGCGGGTGACCACCCAGGACAGCACGACGCCCAGCAGCAGCGAGAGCAGGCCGGCGGCCACGGTCAGCCGGCCCGCGAGGCGCTGGAGGCCCGCCTCGCTGTACGCCCCCGCCTCGCTGTACGCCCCTGCCGCCATCCTTCAGTGGTACCTGGTCCGGACAAGCGACCCTCGCGCGGGTCAGGGCTGGTAGCCGACGACGGCGCGCGGGGCGCCCAGCAGCGTCGTACCCACGTGCAGCGTGAGCTGGACATCGCCTTCGTTCACGTCGACGTGGACGATGAGCAGCCCCGCGCCGCCGTGCTCGGAGACCGTGGACAGCTGCCAGGTCCCCTGCGGCCGGTCCTGGTGGTTGTCGTTGACCGCGACGACCACGTCGGGCCGGGCCAGGGCCCGCATCCGGGGCGTGTTCCCGGCCGCCCAGGCGTGGACGAGCTCGCCGGCGTACGCCTCTCCGTCGGCCGGGTACGTGGTCAGGCTCGCCGTGAGCGCCACCACGGCGTGCGGCCCGCCCAGGTACTGGTTGGTGACCCGCAGGGTGAGCGAGTCGCCGTCACCGTTGCGCAGGGTGCAGTAGCTGGAGCCGGCGGCACCGTCGCAGCGGTGGTGGATCCAGTCTGCCTTCAAGGTCCCCGGGATCTCGACGAACTGCTCGTGGACCCCGGCGGTGGTCAGCTCGCCGAGCCGGGCCAGGTCGCCGGTGCTCCACGCGGCGACGGCCGCCTCTGCGTACCCCCTTGCGGTGGTCGGGAAGGACGGTGCCGGCGGGGCGGGCTTGGGCGGTGGCGCCTGGGGCGGCGTGGCGGCGGGCGGGCTCAGGCCGGCGGCGCCGGCCGCCGGGCCCTTGGGGACGGAGCCCCAGCCGGACGCGGAGGCGGGGGCCGCGCCGGCGGGCCCGGCCCGGTCACCGGCCGGGCTGTGGTCGCCGGCCGGGACCGGTTGGCCGGCGCCGCAGCCGGCGAGAGGGAGCAGGGCTGCGGCGAGCACGCCGACGAGCACCGCACGGGACAGGGACGTTGAGGACATGGCCGCTCCGATCGTCTGGCACCGGCACGTGCCGGATACCAGGAAGGAGCGGCCAGCCAGCGCCCGGCCAACAGAAAAGGCGTCGCGGCGCACGGCATGCCATCATCGAGCACCATGCGTACGGCGCGGGACCGGGTCTCAGGCGGGTGGCGCGCCGCCGTTCACCGGGCGGCCCGGGCGCTGCTGAGCACGCGGAGCATGACGTCGGGGCGCTGTAGTGACGTGGGCCGGTCCAGCATGTTGAGCACCCGCAGGAACGTGTTGGCGACCGTCGCGTCGACGGTCGCCGCCAGCATCACCCGGTCCATGTACCGGTGCAGGAGCCGGACCGCGTACCCAGGGTCTCCAGTCACCGGGTAGCGGAGGTCCTCGGTCGCCGACACCATCCACGCCTGGCCGGCGATCTTCGCCATGACCCGCTGCGCCGGCCTGGAGAGCCGGGCTGCGTCCGCCGGCGCCCGCACCCGTTGCCGTACCAGTGTGCCCAGCGCCCGGGCCTGCAGGGCGGCGACCGTCATGCCCTGCCCGTAGATCGGGTTGAACGCGCACAGGCTGTCGCCGACGGCCAGCAGCCCGGCCGGCATCGTGGACAGGCGCTCGTAGTGGCGGCGGTGGTTCGCTGTGTGCCGGTGCCCCCACACCGGGGAGGCCGGTTCGGCGTCCTTGACGGTGTCGTACAGCATGGTGCTGCGCAGGCTGCGGGCGAACTCGAGGTAGCCGTCCGGGTCTGTGGGCGGGTAGTCGCGGCAGGCGCCCAGCAGCGTGACGACCCAACGACCACCCTCGATGGGGAACATGATCCCGCCCCGGGTGTGCCTGGGCGGGGCGAGCTGGACGTACAGGCCCTTGAAGTCGGCCTGCTGGTGCGGTGGGAGGGTCACCAGCCGGGTGGCGTAGCCCACGAACGGGTCGACGGTGCTCTCCGCGGGCTGCGCCAGGCCGCGGGCGGCGAGCCAGCCCACCAGCCCGGAGCGCCGCCCACCGGCGTCGACGACGAGGTCGGCGGGTAGCTCGTCGCCCGGGCTCTGGTGTCCCCGTGGCGCCAGCTCGACGCCGCGGACCGCGCCGGCCGGGCCCAGCCGCAGGCCGGTCACCCGCTGGCCGTCGATGAGCCGTACCCGCCCGGCCCGCCGTACGCGAACGCGGACGACGTGCTCGAGCAGGGTGCGGCTGCAGGAGACGATGCCCTGGGTGGCCGGCCACCGCGTGCACCACCGGCCGATGGGCAGCAGCCACTGGAAGTCGCTCCAGAACGCGACCCGGTAGCCACCGGCAGCGACCAGGTCCTCCTCGATGCCCGGAAGCAGCGCGTCGATGGCCTGTAGGCCACCGGCCCACAGCGTGTGCACGTGTCGGTCCTGCGGCAGGCCAGGGCGGTGGGCCGCAGACTGCCCGACGTGGTCCCGCTCGACGACGGTCACCTCGGCGAACGTGCCGCTCAACGCCTGCGCCGCGAGCAGCCCGGCCATGCCGGCGCCGACGACCACCGCGCTGCTGCCAGGCACCACCACCGGTCCCACCCTCCTGCGGCTCCCACCTCCCTGCGGCTCAGCCTCCGCTGCCGTACGGGCGGGTGATGATCTCCAGGAGGTGGCCGGCCGGGTCCTCCCAGTAGACGCCCCGGCCGCCGTCGTTGGTGTTGGTCTGGCCGGGCCGGCGCCGGCCCGGGTCGGCCCAGTAGGTCAGCCCCCGCGCCTGGATCCGGCCGAAGATCTCGTCGAACTCGGCCTCGCCGACCAGGAACGCGTAGTGCTGCGGGTGGACCGGACCGTGGTCGTCGGCGAAGTCGAGGCTGACGTCGTTGTCGACCTGCACGACCAGGAACGGGCCAAAGGGCGTCGGCGGGTCCAGGCCGAGGACCTCGGCGAGGAACGTCGCCGAGACCCGCTTGTCCCGCGCCGACACGATCGTGTGGTTCAGCCGGATCGCCATCGCAGCTCCTCACCTCGCGGTGACGGGTGCCCGTACCCAGGAGGGCAGGTCCCATCCTCCCCGACCGGGCCGCCCATGAGGAGTGCCGGCTCAACGTGCCTGGATGGGCCGAACGCCCGATGCCGCAGCGGCCTGCCAGGGCGAGCTGGGGGCAGCCAGGCTGCGGCTATGGTATCGGCCATGTGCGGGGAGTACGGGGACGCCCGGGCGAGGTCGGCCTGGCCGGCTCCGCAGCTGCGCGGCGAACGGGTGGACCACAGCGCCCCGTACGGCGTACCCGGGCTGGTCCGCGCGCGGCGCATGCAGACGCCGGACGCGCCCGCCACCGAGGACGCGCACCACCGGCTCACCTATGCCGAGCTGGACGCCCGCAGCGACCGGCTGGCCGGGGACATCCTCGCCGCCACCGGCGGCGTGACCGGAGCCGTGGCGCTCATCCTGCCCCGCGGCGTGGACCTGCTGGTCGCCCTGCTCGGCGTGCTCAAGGCCGGGTGCTGGTACGTACCGGTGGCCACCGACGAGCCGCCGGGCCGGGCGGCGGTCATGGCCGAGCTGGCCGAGCCGGTGGCGGTCGTCGCGCCGCCCGGGCGGGACCTCGGGCCGTTCGGGGCCGTGCCGCTGGTGCCGGTGCCGGCCTGGGCCGACCCCGCCGGCCCGCTGCGGGACCTGCCGGAGGTCGCGCCGGACCAGCGCGTGTACATCATGTTCACGTCCGGGTCGACCGGCACTCCCAAGGGCGTGGTGGCGGCCAGCGCGGCGCTGTGCAACCGGATCCTGTGGGGGGTGCGGCACTACGACCTCACCCCCGCCGACCGGGTGCTGCAGAAGACGCCGTACACCTTTGACGTCTCCGGCTGGGAGCTCTACTGGCCGCTGGCGGTCGGCGCCTGCTGCGTCTTCGCCCCGCCGGACAGCCACCGCGACCCGGCCCTGATCGCGCAGATCGTGGTCGAGCAGAAGATCACGGTGTGCCACTTCGTGTCGTCGATGCTCGACGAGTTCCTCCGGCTCGGCCGCCCGGCCCGCGACACCAGCCTGCGGATGGTCTTCACCAGCGGTGAGGCGCTGCCCCCGGCCCTGGCGGCCCAGTTCGCCGCGACGCTCGACGCCCGGCTGCACAACCTCTACGGCCCCACCGAGGGCACGATCGAGGTCACCCAGTGGGCCATCCCGCCGGACATGCGGCCGGACGCGACCGTCTACATCGGCGCCCCGATCGACAACGTCGACCTCTACATCCTCGACCCGGACGGCCGCCCGGTGCCCGACGGGGAGCCGGGGGAGCTGTGGATCGGCGGGGTGCACGTGGCGCTGGGCTACGTCAAGCAGCCGGAGCTGACCGCCCGGGTCTTCGACACCACCCCGTACGGGCGCCGCTACCGCACCGGGGACCTGGTCCGCGCCGTGGACGGGCAGGTGGAGTACCTGGGGCGCATCGACGACCAGGTCAAGATCCGGGGGGTACGGATCGAGCCGGGCGAGGTGGAGCGGGTGCTCGCCCTGCACCCGGCGGTCACGCACGCCGCGGTGGTCGCCGTCCCCGCCCGCGGGGGCGCCGGTGACGAGCTGGTCGCCGCGGTCACCCCGGCCCCCGGCGCGGGCCGGGTCCCAGACGCCGAGGTGCGGGACTTCGTCGCCCGCCGGCTGCCGGCTGCGTTCGTACCCAGCGGGCTGCGCTGGCTGGAGCGGCTGCCGCTGAGCTCGGCCGGCAAGGCCGACCGGCGGGCGCTGCGGGAGGAGCTGCGCCGGTGGTGGCACAGCGCCGGGCCGCCCGCCGCGGTGGACGCCGCCGGGCCGGACGCCGTCTCGGACCTGTGGTGGGGTCTGCTCGGCACGCCCGGCACCGAACGGGACGAGGCCGCCGGGTTCCTCAACCTCGGCGGCCACTCGCTGCTCGCCGGGCGGCTCGTCGCCGAGCTGCGCGCGCGGCTGGGGGTCGGCGTGCCGCTCGCCGCCCTGCTGGGCGAGAACACGTCGCTCGCCGCGCTGCGCGGCCTGGTGGAGACCCTGGAGGTACGCCCGCCGGCCGGCGCCACGGAGGCCGAGCTGGCAGTAGCCAGGGTGGCCGAGCCGGCAGTAGCCAGGGTGGCCGAGCTGGCAGTAGCCAGGGTGGTCGAGCCGGCAGTAGCCGCCGCGGTCGAGCCGGCGGGCCACCGGGCCCGGGGGACCAGCCGCCTCGCGCCCGGCCAGCGCGCCCTGTGGGTGCTCAGCCAGCTCCTGGCGGACCCGGGCGGCTACAACGTGGTCGGCGCGGTACGCCTCGGCGGCGTGGTCGACCCCGCGGCGATGCGGGCGGCGCTCGCCGACGTGGTGGCCCGCCACGACGCGCTGCGGGCGTGCGTCTGCCGCGGCCCCGGGCCGGACGGCGAGCCGCTGCTCGCCTTCGCCGACGCGTGCGACGCGGTGCTGGAGGTGTACACCGCGGCCGGCCCGCTCGACGAGGCCGTTGACGGCTTCGTCGCCACGCTGGCCCGCCGCACGATCCCGCTGGACCGGGCGCCGCTGCTCACCGCCGGGCTGCTCCTGCCACCGGCCGGCGGTGCCGGCGCCGCCACCGGCGGCTGCCTGGTGCTGGCGCTGCACCACATCGTCTCCGACCAGCAGACCCTGGACCTGGTGCTGGCCGACCTCGCCGGCGCGTACTCGGCCCGGCTGCGCGGCTGCGCGCCGCAGTGGGGGCCGGCGCCGAGCTTCGCGTCCTACGCCCGGGCCCAGACGGGCGCCGGCAGCGGCCCGGCCTGGGCGGCGGACCTTGCCTACTGGCGGGACCTGCTCGCTGGCGTGCCGCCGGTCACGCTGCTGCCGTTCCACCTGGCCGACCCGGCCGTGCCGAGCACCGCGGGGGAGCGGGCTGCGGCGGTGCTCGACGCCGGCACCAGCGCGCGGATCGACGCGTTCGGGCGGGAGCGCGCGGTCACCCCGGCCACGCTGTTCGTGGCGTGCGTCGCGGTGGTCCTGTCGGCCTGGTCGGCGCAGTCCACAGTGGTCGTCGGCACGCCCGCCTCGCGCCGCTACACCGGGCCGGAGCAGGACCTGGTCGGCTTCCTGCTGGCCACCCTGCCGCTGCGGGTGGACGTCGGTGCCCAGCCCGACGTCGCGGCGCTGCTCGGGCACGTGCGGGAGCGGTACGCGGGCGCGCTGGAGCACAGCACCGCCACCTTCGAGGCCGTCGTCGAGGCGCTGGGCGTGCCGGCGTCGCCGGGGCGCAACCCGCTGTTCCAGGTCTGGGTGAACGACATGACCCAGGCCGCGCCGGCCCCGGCGTTCGACGGCGTGCCAGCCAGCCACCTGGACGCGGTGCCGCCGGCGGCCCTGTTCGACCTCAACTTCTACCTGCACCGGAACTTCCACGTGCACCGGAACTTCCACGTGCACCGGGCGGACGGCTACCGGGTGGAGCTGGTCCACGCCACCGGCCGTTACCCGGCCGCGGTCGCCCGCGAGCTGCTCGAGCAGGTGGTTCGGGTGCTCCGCCAGGTCGTCGCGGCCCCGGGCACGACCCCGCTGTCCGGGCTGCGGCTGGCTGCGGACGGCGGTGGGCCGGCGCGCACCGCCGCCACCGCACCGCCCGCCGCCCCGCCGGTGCTCGACGCGGTCCGGGCCACCGCTGTGCGCGTGCCGCATGCGGTGGCGGTCAGCGACGCGGCCGGCGATGTGTCGTACGCGGAGCTGGTCGGTGAGGTGGACCGGTTCGCGGCGCACGCGGCCGGTGCCGGGGTCGTCGGCGGCGACCTGGTCGCGGTGCACGCGCAGCGCAGCCGCTGGCTGCCGGTGGCGCTGCTCGGGCTGTGGGCGGCCGGCGCCACGGCGGTGCTGGTCGACGCGGCGCTGCCGGCCCTCGTGCGGCGCGGCTACGAGGAGACCGTCCGTCCCGGGTGGACGTTGCGGCTGCCCGGTGTGGACGGTGGGTTCGCGCTGGCGCCGGGTGGCGCCGCCGAGCCGCTGTGCCTGCCGGGCGCGAGCCACGTGCTGTTCACCTCCGGCACCACCGGCCGCCCGGCGGCGGTGGCGGTGCCGCCCGGCGCGCTGGCCGGCACGCTCGGGTGGTACCGCGAGACGTTCGCCCCGTCCGGGCGGGACCGGGTGGCGCTGCTGGCCGGCCTCGGTCACGACCCGGTGCTGCGCGACATGCTCGTGCCGCTGATGGCCGGCGGCACCCTCGTCGTGCCGCCGGGTGACGTCTTTGCCAGCCCGGAGCGGCTGTTCTCGTTCGTCCGCGAGGCGCGGGTCACCATCCTGCACGCGACCCCGGCGCTGCTCGGGCTGCTGGTGGCCGGCGGGTCGGGCGACCCGGCGCAGCCGGCGGCGGGTCGGGCGGGCCCGGCAGAGCTGGCGGACCTGCGCCTGGTGGTCTGCGGTGGGGCGCCGCTCACCGCGCGCCTGGTCCGGACGCTGCGCCGGCTCACGCCGGCCCGGGTCGTCAACGCGTACGGCACCACGGAGACGCCGCAGGTCGCCTCCTGCCAGGTCGCCGCCGAGGCGGGCGAGCCGCTGCCGGCCGGCGTGCCGGACCCGGCGGCGCTGCCGGTCGGCGCCGGCGTGGGCGGCGCGGAGCTGGTCGTGGTCGACGCCACGGGCGCCCCGGCGGGCGTCGGGCAGCTCGGCGAGGTGGTGGTACGCAGCCCGCACCTGGCCCTCGGCTACGCCGGGGACAGCGGGGACGCCGGCCGTTTCGCCCCGGACCCGCACGGGCGGCCCGGCTACCGGGCGTACCACACCGGCGACCTCGGACGGCACGACCCGTGGGGCGCCGTGCACCTTGACGGCCGGCGGGACCGGCAGGTGCTGGTCGACGGCTTCCGGGTGGCGCCCGAGCAGGTCGAGGCCGCGGCGCTGGGGCTGCCGCACGTTGCCGACGCGCTGGTCACGCTGAGGCCGACGCCGGCGGGCGAGGTGCTGGTCCTGCAGGTGGTCGCCGCCCCGGAGAGCCAGCTTCCGTCCGGGCAGCTTCCGTCCGGCCAGTTTCCGGCCGGCCAGCTTTCGGCCGGCGAGGTTCGGGCGCGGCTGCGCGGGGTGCTGCCGCCCTACGCCGTGCCGGCCGACATCCGGGTGGTGCCCAGGCTCGGCACGGACCACAACCACAAGGTCGCCGCGGCGCCCGACGACGCGGTGGCGCCGCTGCCGGGCGTGCCGCGGCCGCCCGGCGAGCCCGACCGGCCGGACGGGGACGGTACGCCGGACGCCGTGGTCGCCGAGCTGTCCCTCCTGGTGCGGGAGGTGATCGGCCGGGACCTGCCGCCGCACGAGAACTTCCTCGACGGCGGCCTCAGCTCGGTGGGGCTGGTGCGCCTGCACGCCCTGCTCAGCCAGCGGCTCGCGGTGGAGCTGCCGGTGACCGCGCTGTTCGCGCACCCCAACCTGGCCGCGCTGGCCCGCTTCCTGGCCCACCGCGGCGCGGGCGAAGGCGCCCGCATCCCGGAGCCCGCACCCGCGGGTGTCCGGGAGACAGTGGCAGCCGGTGCCCGGGACGCCGGTGGCCGGGAGGCGGCCGGCCCCGACCCGGCGCAGCAGCGGCGCCAGCTGCGCCAGCGCCTCTACAGCGACCTCGGAGAGGCCCCGTGACCGGCACGCAGGAACCGATCGCCATCATCGGCCTGGCCGGCCGGTTCCCCGGGGCGGACGACACCGACCAGCTCTGGTCCCTGCTGCACCGCGGGGCTGAGGGCATCGCGTTCCCGAGCGACGAGGAGCTGCTCGCGGCGGGTGTGCCGGCGACCGCACTGGCCGACCCGGCGTACGTGAAGGCGGTCGCCGCGGCGCGGGACGTGGACGGGTTCGACGCCGAGCTGTTCGGGCTCACGCCGCGTGAGGCGCAGGTCTGCGACCCGCAGATCCGGATGTTCCTGGAGTGCGCGCACGCCGCCCTGGAGAACGCCGGCTACGCCCCCGGCCGTACGGGTGACGTCGGCGTGTTCGGGGCGGCGGGGACCAACCGCTACCTGCAGCTGCTCGCCCCGGCCGGGCCGGCCGGCCTGCGCAGCACCTCGGGCATGTCGCTGACGTCCTGGAACAACACCGACTACGTCAGCCTGCTGGCCTCGTACAAGCTGGGCCTGCGCGGGCCGAGCCTGACCGTGCAGACCGCCTGCTCCAGCTCGCTGGTTGCGGTGCACCTGGCGGTGCAGGCGCTGCGCAGTGGGGAGTGCGAGCTGGCCCTGGCCGGCGGGGTGGACGTGGAGCTGCCGCTGGGGCACGGGCACTGGTGGGAGCCGGGCGGGCCGCTGAGCCGGGACGGGCACTGCCGCCCGTTCGACGCGGCGGCCACCGGCACGGTCTTCGGCAGCGGTGTCGGCCTGGTGGTCCTCAAACGGCTGCGGGACGCCCTGGCCGACGGGGACTGGGTGCACGCGGTCATCCGGTCCACCGCGGTCAACAACGACGGGTCGGGCAAGGTGGGCTTCACCGCGCCCAGCGTGGCCGGGCAGGCCACCGTCATCGCCGAGGCCATCGCGCTGGCCGGGGTCGGCGCCGAGGACATCGGCCTGGTGGAGGCGCACGGCACGGCCACCGTGCTGGGCGACCCGGTCGAGGTCGCCGCCCTGGGTGCGGCGTTCCGCCGGATGGCGGGCACGGCGCTGGCCCCGGCCAGCTGCGCGCTGGCCTCGGTGAAGGGCAACGTCGGGCACCTCGGCCACGCCGCCGGGGTCACCTCGCTGGTCAAGGTGGTGCTGGCGCTCTCGCGCGAGGCGGTCCCCGCCAACGCCAACTTCACCGAGGCGAACCCGAAGCTTCAGCTGGACGGCTCCCCGTTCCACATCCCCACCGCCACGCAGCCCTGGCCGCGTACGCCGGGCCGGCCGAGGCTGGCCGGCGTCAGCGCCCTCGGCATGGGTGGCACGAACGTGCACGCCATCGTCGAGGAGGCGCCAGCGGTCGACCGGGTCGCCCGGCCGCACCGGCCCCGGGTCGTGGTCTGGTCCGCCGCGTCGGCGCCGGCCGAGGAGGCGTACCGGGAAAGGCTCGGGGCGCACTTCGCCCGCGCCGGCGCGGCGGCCTTCGCCGACAGCGTGGCGACCCTGCAGCACGGCCGCTCGCTGCACCGGGTCCGCGGCGCTGTCGTCGCCGCGGGCGCGGCCGAGGCGGCGGCGGCCCTGGCCGACCCGCGCTCGGCCGCGGTCGTCCCGCCGGCGCTGCGGGAGGGCCCGCGCGGGGTCGCGTTCCTCTTCCCCGGGCAGGGCTCGCAGCACGCCGGCGTCGCCTTCGACCTGTACGCGCACGTGCCCGCGTTCGCCACCGCGCTGGACGAGTGCCTCGACCTCTTCGACGCCGAGGGGCTGCCGCTGCGGCAGGCGTGGCGGGACGGCACCCGCGACGAGGACCTCCAGCCGACCGCGGTGGCCCAGCCGCTGCACTTCGCCGTCGGGTACGCGCTGGCGGCGGCCTGGCGGGCGTGGGGGGTGACCCCGGCCGCACTGCTCGGCCACAGCGTGGGCGAGCTGGTCGCCGCCACGGTCGCGGAGGTGCTCACCCTCGCCGGCGCCGTGCGTGCCGTCTCCGCGCGGGCACGGGCCATGCAGGAGATGCCGGCCGGTGGGATGCTGGCGCTGGCCGGCTCCGTCGACGCGGTCACGCCGCTGCTGGTCGACGGGGTGTCGGTCGCCGTGGACAACGGCGCCCGGCAGGTCGTGGTCGCCGGCCCGGCCAAGGCTCTGGACCAGGTCCAGCTCCTGGCCCGGGAGCACCGGCTGCCATGCCGGCCGGTGCGCACCTCGCACGCGTTCCACAGCCCGATGATGGCCGGCGCGGTGGCGCCGTTCGAGGCGGCGCTGCGGGCGGTGGAGCTGCGCCGGCCGCGGACCCCGCTCTACTCGGCCGCCACCGGCCGGATGGTCACCGCGGCCGAGGCGGGCGACCCGGCGTTCTGGTCGAGGCAGCTGGTCGAGCCGGTCCGGTTCGGCCCGGCCCTGGACGCGCTGCTGGCCGACGCCGACCGGCTGCTGGTGGAGGCCGGGCCCGGCCGGACCCTCACCGCGCTGGCCCGCCAGCACCCCGGCGTCGCCGGCGGCCGGCACCGGGCGGTCGCCACGCTGCCACAGCGGCGTACCGAACCGCCGGGGGACCGGCACTCGGTGCTCACCGCCGTCGCCACGGTCTGGGTCGAGGGCCACCCGGTCGACTGGGCCGCCCTGGACTGGGACCCCACCGGTCCGGACGGGACGGGTGCGGACGGGACCGGTGCCGGCGGGCCGGTCCGGCGGGTGCCGCTGCCCGGCTACCCGTACCAGCGGCAGCGGCACTGGGCGCAGGCTCCCGCGCCGGACGCCCCCGCGCCGGCCCGGGACCCGGACGAGGGCTCGACCTCGCCGTTCTCCCTCGTCAGCTGGGTGGAGAGCCCGCGGCCCCCGGCCACCGCGGCCGCCGACGGGCTGACCGCGCTCGCACTGCTGCCCGCCGACCGCACGGTGGCCCGCCAGCTCACCGCCCAGCTGCGCCGGGCCGGGCTGCGGGTCGTCGCGGTCCGCCCCGGTGAGGCGTACGCCGACGGCGGCGGCAGCTTCGTCGTCCGGCCCGGCGAGCCGGACGACCTGGGTGCCGTCCTGGCGGCGCTGGCGGCCCGCGACGACCACCCCGGGCTGCTGGTCCACGCCCAGACGGTCGGCGCCGGCGACCCTCTCAGCACTGCCAACCCTCTCAGCACCGCCGACCCGGCGGCGAGCGTCGACGACCAGCTCCGGCTCGGCTTCCACACGGCCTGCACGCTGGTGCGGCTGGCCGGCCGGGCGGCCCCACCGGGGCGCCGCCCGGGCCTGCTCGTCCTCACCCAGGGCGCGGTCGACGTGGGCGGGGCCGAGCCGGTGCGGCCGGGCAACGCGGCACTGCCCGCCCTGGTGCGCACCCTGCCCGGCGAGGAGCCCCGGGTGACGGCGAAGCTCGTCGACCTCGGCGCCGGCGTGGACGAGCAGGACCTGGTCGACGAGGTCCGCGCCTGGGACCGCAACGAGGTCGTGGCGCTGCGCGGGGACCGGCGCTGGGTGCCCACCGAACGGCCGTACGCGCCCGCGCCCGGCGACGGGCCGGGGCTGCGCCGCGGCGGCGTCTACCTGCTGACCGGCGGCCTCGGCGGGCTGGGCGGCGCGGTGGCGCGGGCGCTGGCCGGCACCGGGCTACGGCCCCGGCTGGTGCTGCTCAGCCGTGGCGGGCGCGCCGAGCCCGGGCTGGTGGACGAGCTGGGCGTGCTCGGCGCGCAGGTGCGGACGGCCGCGTGCGACGTCGCCGACGCGGCGGCACTGGGCGACCTGGTCGATCGGGTCACCGCCGCGTCCGGGCCGGTCAACGGGGTGCTCCACCTGGCCGGCCAGGCCGGCGGCGGGCTGGTCGGCTTCAGCACCGAGGAGCGGGCCGGCGAGGTCTTCGCCGGCAAGGTCGGGGGCCTTCTGGCGGTGGCGGAGGTCTTCGCCGACCGGCCGCCACTGGACTTCCTCGTCGCCTTCTCCAGCCGTTCCGCGATTGAGGGTGAGGCCGGCGGCGCCGCCTACGCCGCCGCGAACGCGGTCCTCGACGCCCTCGTGCGGGCCGGCCGGGTCAACGCCGGCCGGCTGCTGAGCGTGGGCTGGTCCGGGTGGCGGGAGGTCGGCATGGCGGCGGCCACGTTCGCCGCCGCGGACCCCGCGGGCGCCGCCGACCCGGGCGGCGTTGACCCGGATGGAGGGCTCAACGGCATCCCGCCCGCGCTCGGCGGGCGGCTCCTGCTCGACCTGCTCGGCGCGCGTACCCCCCGGCAGGTCGCGGTCCGCCATTTCCGCGGCGGCCGCCCGGTGCCGCTGGCGGCTCCCGGCGCCGCCGCCCCCGCCGCGGCGGCCCCGGCCATGCCGGTCGCCGCGCCGCCGGCGGCCGGGACCCCGCCCCCAGCCGCGACCGCGGCCACCAGCGCCACCGCAGCCACTGACGCCACCGCGGCAACCAGCGCCACCGCAGCCATCAGGGCCACCGCAGCCACCGGCGGCGCCGCGGCAGCCTCGGTCGCCGACCGGCTGTCGTCGCTGTGGACCCAGTCGCTCGGCATCCGCGACATCGCCCCGGACGCCGACTTCTTCGAGCTGGGCGGCAACTCGCTGACCACAGTGGAGCTGATGTCCCGGATCCGGGAGAGCTTCGGCATCACCCTGGAGATCGGGTCGATCTTCGACTTCCCCACGCTGCGTACCCTCGCCGGAGAGCTCGAACGGCTCGGCGCGCGATGACCGGCACCACCGGCACCGCGGCCGTTGCCGGCACCGGCGCGCAACAGGCCGGCCCGCACCTGGTGCCGCTCGGCGGCAGCGGCTGGCACGTGTGGCGCGACGCGGTGCTGCGCAGCGCCGGCTTCCCGGCCCGGGCGGTGCTCGCCCTCGCCGACGCGGGCCTGGCCGCCGCCGCGGACCGGGCCGTGGCGACCGCAGGGCACCCGGCCCGCGCCGCCTACGACGACGAGTACGCCGCAGCGACCGGGCGGCTGTCCGCGGCCATCCGCGGCGTCGCCGGCGACACCCGGTTCCGTGAGGCGGTCACCTGGCAGAACCGGCGGCTGCTCGGCGAGTGCCTGGACAAGGCGGCGGCCGGCGAGCCGCGCAACGTCCGGGGCCGCAACCACGAGCTGACGATCGCCAGCTACCTGCAGCGCTACTGCCTGAAGAACGACACGATCGGGTTCTTCGGGCCGGTCGGCTGGGCCCGGTGGGGCGAGGAGGGGCCGGCGCTGACCGTCACCGTCGGGGACCGGCTGCTGGCGCGGCGCACCGTCTACTTCGAGACCTGGACGGTCGACGCGGTCGCCCGGGCGCTGGGGGAGGACCCGCTGCTGCGCCCCTGGCTCGTCCCGCGCCTGGTCGCCGCGCACCGCCTCGACGGGCCGGTGGTGCACACCGCGCGGGGCGTACCGGTGGCGCTGTCCGGGGCGCAGGCCGAGCTGCTGAGCCTCTGCGACGGGCGGCGCAGCGTACGGGAGATCGCCGCCGAGCTGGCGTGGTCGGAGTTCAGCGAGCTCGGCGACGAGGACGAGTGCCACGCGCACCTGGCCGAGCTGTGCCGGCTGGGCATCGTCCACCTGGACCTGACCGGCCCCATCGAGGCGTGGCCCGAACGGACCCTGCGCCGGCGGCTCGAGCCGGTCACCGACCAGGCGGCCCGGGAGCGCGCCCTCACCGCGCTCGGCGACATCGAAAGCGCCCGGGACGCGGTGGCCGCCGCAGCGGGCGACCCGGCCCACCTCGCCGCAGCCATCGACGTGCTCAGCACCCGGTTCAGCAAGCTCACCGGCGTGGCCGGCGAGCGCCGCCACGGCGAGACGTACGCCGGGCGCACGCTCGTCTACGAGGACGCGGTCCGCGACGTACGGGTGCGGCTGGGCGCGCCGCTGCGCGAGGCGCTCGCCCCGGCGCTCGGCCTGCTGCTGGACAGCGCCCGCTGGCTGGTGGCCGCGGCCGGCGCGGAGTACCAGCGGCTGTTCCTGGAGCTCTACGAGCAGCGGCGGGCCGGCTCGGGCGACCCGGCCGTGCCGCTGGCCGGCATCCTGAGCCTGGCCACCCCGTACCTCTACTTCTCGCTGCGCGAGCTGCCACGGCCGGTCGCCGCGGTGCTGCCCGAGTTCCAGCGGCGCTGGGCGGAGGTCCTCGATGTGCCGGCGGGTGCCCGCCGGCACACGGTCCGGGCGGCCGAGATCCGTGACCGGGTCGCCGGGGCGTTCCCCGCCACCGCCCCGCCCTGGGCGACGGCCACCCAGCACGCCCCGGACGTCATGCTCGCCGCAGCCGACGTCGCCGCAGTCGGCCGGGGCGAGTTCCTGGCGGTCCTCGGCGAGCTGCACACCGCGTTCAACACCCTGGAGAGCCGGGTCTTCGTGGAGCAGCACGACCAGCCCGGGTGGCTGCTGGCCGCGGCCGCCGCCGACCTCGGTGCCCGGCGGGTCTACGCCATCCCGCCGAAGGAGTGGCCCGCGGTCACCTCGCGGCTGGCGCCGCCGTCGGCCCTGCTCGCACCGGAGTACACCTACTGGACCCTGCACTCGGACTCGGTCGGCGCGCCCGGGCCGGTGCTGCCGGCGGCCGACCTGTTCGTGCACCGCGCCGGCGACCGGCTGCTGGTGCGTGCCCGGCGCGGCGGGTTCGAGGCGGACCTGTTGGAGGTGGTCGGCGAGTTCCTGTCGGCGGCGGTGGTCAACGGCTTCAAGCCGCTGCCGCCCGCTCCCCGCCGGCCCCGGGTCGCCATCGACAAGCTGGTCGTCGCGCGGGCGGCGTGGACGTTCGCCGCCACCGACGTGCGCTGGGCCTTCACCAGGTCCGAGGCGGACCGGTTCCTCGCGGCCCGGGCCTGGCGGGCCGCGAACGAGCTTCCGGAGCGGGGCTTCTACCACG
Organism: Micromonosporaceae bacterium; assembly: GCA_035707405.1. Lineage (GTDB taxonomy): Bacteria > Actinomycetota > Actinomycetes > Mycobacteriales > Micromonosporaceae > DASSUC01. Next base: position 21,597 of record DASSUC010000043.1, read on the forward strand.
TGCCGGTGGAGGACAAGCCGGCGTTCGTCGACTTCCGCAGCCTGGTCTTCGTGAACCTGTTCGCCAAGGCGGTACGCCGCACCGCGGAGCGCCCGGCCGGGACCGTGAGCGTGACCGAGATGCTGCCCGACCTGGACCAGACCTGGCTCACCGACGCCCAGGGCGAGGGCTACACCTGCGAGCTGCGGATCCTGGCGGTGGACCCGCTGTCACACCGGGCCTGAACGCGCGAGACGGAGACGCACGTGGCAGACGAGCTGACGACCACCCTGGCAAAGGCCCACGGGCCGGGCGGGTTGGGCCTGTCCCTCGGCCAGGAGCGGATGTGGCTGCTCGAGCACCTCAACCCGGGCACCGCGGCGCAGCACATCGTGGCCGCCTTCGAGGTGTCCGGCCCGCTCGACACCACCGCGCTGGACCGTGCGCTGCGGGCGGTCGTGGACCGGCACGAGCCGCTGCGGACGAGCTTCCACGACGCCGAGGGCGTCCCCTTCGCGGTGGTGCACGAGCAAGGCGACGTCCGGCTCGACCTGGCCGGGGCCCGCTCCGTGGCCGACGGCCTGGCCTGGGCCGGCCGGTACGCGAACCGCCCGTTCGACCTCACCCGGCCGGCCCTGCTGCGGCTGGCCGCCGTCCGCGTCACCGCAGACACCCACCTGCTCGTCCTCGCGGCGCACCACATCGTCACCGACGGCTGGGGCCTCGGCGTGCTCTACACCGAGCTCGGCGGCGCCTACGAGGCCTTCCGCCGCGGCGCCACCTGGGCACCGCCGCCCCTGGAGATGGCGTACGGCGACCACGTGGCCGCCGAGCGGCGGGCCCGCGCCGGGGACGAGTGGCGGGCGTCGGTCGACCACTGGCGGGAGGTGCTCGCCGACGCACCACCTGAGCTGGGCATCCACACCGACCGCCCGCGGCAGGCGGAGAACACGCAGCTGGCCCACACGGCCCAGGGCCGCTACGAGGGCGCCGCCCTGGCGGCCCTGAAGGCGTACGCCCGCACGGCCCAGGCCTCGACGACGATGGTGCTCGCCAGCGCCTGGGCGGCCACCCTCCACCGGCACGGGGCAGGCGGCGACCTGGTGATCGGCGTACCTGTCTCCGGGCGCGACCGCAGCCGGTCCGCGGGCCTGGTGGGGCTGTTCATGAACGTGCTCCCGCTGCGGGTCCGGGTGAGCGGTGCGCTGCCCTTCGCCGACCTGCTGCGCCAGGTGCGCACCGCCTTCCTCACCGCGCTCGAGCACCGGCAGGTGCCCTTCGAGCTGCTCGTCGTCGAGCTGGCGCCCGAACGCAGCCCCGGGCGCACCCCGTTCTACCAGGTCCTGTTCAACCACGGCCCGGCCGGCAGGCTGGAGCTGGCCGGGGTGCGGTGCCGCCCGCTGCCGTTCGACACGCCGTACGTGCCGACCGACATCACGCTCACCCTGGTCGACCTGCCCGACGGCGCCACGGTACGGATGGACATGCAGTGCAGCGCCGACCTGTTCGCCGAGCCGGTCGCGGGCCACCTGCTGCGGCGCTTCACCCGGCTGCTCGACGACGCGGTGGCCCACCCGGACCGCCCGGTGGACCAGCTGGAGCTGCTGCACCCCGACGAGCTGCGGCGGATCACAGCGTTCGCCGCACCGGACCCGACGCCGCTGCCGGCGGCGGCCAGCGTGGTGGAGCTGTTCGAGGCGTCGGTCGCCCGGCACCCGCGCGCCATCGCGGTACGCGCCGGCGAGCAGACCCTGACCTACGCCGAGCTGGACGCCGCAGCCAACCACCTGGCGCACCTGTTCCGGGCGCACGGCGCCGGCCCCGGCACGGTGGTCGCGCTGCACCTGGACCGGTCCTGGCAGATGCTCGCCGCCATGCTGGCCGCGTGGAAGGCGCAGGCGGCGTACGTGCCGGCCGACCCGGCCTACCCGCAGCAGCGCATCGGGTACATGCTCCAGGACTGCGACGCGTGCCTGCTCGTCACGGCCCGGCCCGGCGACGCGGACCGCCTGCCCCTGCTCGACGTGCCCGTGCTCACCACCGCGGAGTCCCTCGCCACCACGGAGTCCCTCGCCCGTCTGCCGGCCGCCGGCACCGCGGCGCCGCCGCGGCACGCCAGCCGCGCGGACGACCCGGCGTACCTGATCTACACCTCGGGGTCGACGGGCAAGCCCAAGGGCGTGGCGGTCCCGCACCGGGCGGTGATCAACTTTCTCGGCTCCATGGCGCGCGAGCCCGGCTGCGGGCCGGCGGACGTCGTCCTCGCGCTGACCAGCCCGTCCTTCGACATCGCGGTGCTGGAGCTC
>DASSUC010000044.1:0-75497 GCA_035707405.1 Micromonosporaceae bacterium
CAGCACGGTGCCCATGAGGAACGCCTTGTCCCGGTCGTCGCCGACGTCCTCGATCTCGAAGACGACCCGCTGGCGCAGCAGCTCGGCCACGTCGATCGGGTGCCCGCCCTCGAAGAACCGCCCGGTCGTGCCCAGGCGCAGGCTGCCGATGCGCACCCGGATGAAGCCCCGGACGTTGTCGGTGACCTCCCGCCCGTACCCGATCTCGCCGACCACGGCCTCGGCGCAGCGGGCCAGGTCGGCCAGGGTGGGGTAGCGCGGGCGGTGCGCGTCCGGCTGCGGGCGGCCCAGCGCCAGGTGCCAGCCCTGCTCCTCGTAGCAGCGGGTCAGCGCGGCGCTGAGCACCTGCGGGAACGGCTCATCCGCCTCGAACGCCGCGATGAACAGCGCCCGCACCAGGTCCACATGGGTCTGCAGCGGGAAGCCGGGCGCCGGCTCCAGCGGGTTGAGCCCGGCGGGCACGGCCGCGACGTCGCCCGGGCGTACGGTGACCACCCGCGCCTGCGGCAGCCGGGCCGCCATCGCCCGGTACTCGGCCTTGGACGGCTCCACCACCAGCCACGGCAGGTCGAGCCGGCTCGCCTCCTCCAGCAGCGCGCGCACCGTCTGTGACTTGCCCGCCCCGGTCGCGCCGCACACGAAGACGTGCCGGACCAGGCTCTCCGCCGGCACGGCGAACGGCCCGACCGGCATGGTGTTCGCGTCCAGCACCGCGCCCAGCCGCAGCGCCGCGGGAGCGGCCGACTCCGCCAGGGCGGGGGTGCCGCCCACCGGCAGGGCGGCACCCCCCTCCGGAGTGACGTCGAACTCCGGCCGCAGCCGCAGCCGTACCCCGGGCACCTCGGTGCGCGGCACCGGCATCAGCGCGGCGAGCAGCGGCGAGCCGGCGAGGAACGGCGCGTGCGCGTTGCCGCGGCGCCAGGGCTGTCCATAAAGGACATCGTCGAGTGGCGCGGCCAGGTCCGAGGGGACCAGCGTGTACGGCTGCCCCGCGAGGTCCACGCCGGCGGCGAGCAGGCCGGCCACCCGGCGGGCGGACGGCGCGTCCAGCCCGCCGGCGAGCAGGTGCACCCGCCAGAGCCCGGTGGACTCGGCCCGGCGCAGCTCCCGGTGCTGGTGCTCGAGGCGGGCGGTGCGCAGCGCGTACTCCGGCGAGCCGGTGGCCCGCGCGCCGGCCTCGCGGGCCTGCGCGCCGGCCTCGGCCGCGAGCCGGTCCACCTCCCCGGTGGGTACGGCGAACGCCACCACCAGCCAGGCGAACGCGTCCCACCAGGTGCCCAGCAGCGCCTCGGCGAGCCCGCAGGCCGGGGCGGGCAGCGGCGGCTGCGGCGCGCCGGGCTCGGTGAGCAGCGCGTCGGTGACCACCCCTACCGGGGTCCAGACCGGCACCGGCTTCAGCGCGTCGGCCAGCCCGCCGGGCGGCAGCGGGCGGGCCCGGGCACCGGCCGGCAGTCCCAGCACCACGTCGCCGCCGGGCGCCGGGCCGCCGGCGACCGCGCCGCCGGCCAGGATCTCCACCGGCCCGCCGGCGACCGGCCGGCACCAGGCCGCGGCCACCACCCCGTTGCCGGCATCCGCGTGGTACGCGGCGGCGAGAGCGGCAACCCGCTGGCGCCGGCCCGGGTCCGGGTCGGCTGCCCCGGCGGGCGCGTCGGCCGGCGGCTCGGCCGGCCGCGGCAGCTCGGTCAGGTGGAACGCGTCCAGCCCGGCGAGCCAGCGGGCGGCGGCGGTCATGCCGCCAGGGGGGCCGTCATGCAGCAGAGAGTAATGGTGCTGGAACTTTCCGCGATACCCCTATGGGGGGTCGAGATGCCACAATCAGCTCATTCGACCGCGACGCCACCTTGGGGGTACGCCTCGATGACGCCGCAGCCGCCCGGACGACCGGCGGGCCGGGCCCGACTCTTCGCCCCTGGTGAACGCGTGGGTTGGGTGTTCCGGGACCGGCGCAGGTTCCTGCGCGGCTTCCCGGAGCCACCGCCGCCCCGCCCCGAGCTCGACACCAAGCTGGTACGGCGCTGGCAGCATGCGGAGAACACGCTCCGCGACCGGGTGACGCTCGCAGTCGCCTGGGGGCTCGGCGGCTCGCTGCTGGTCGCCGTCGCCGGCGGGGTGCCGATCGTGCTGCTGCGCGGCGAGTGGCCCGCGGCCGTGGCGGTCAGCGTGGCGCCGCTGCTGCTCGGTCTCGCCGCCACCTGGTTCCTGGTGGCCAGCTGCCGGCGGGTGCGGCAGGCGGTCAACCGGCAACGGGCCGCGGTCGTGGCGACGTACGTCGACGCGCGCGACGGGTGGCTGGCGCGGCGGGACGCGTTCGACGCGGTCGAGCAGGCCGAGGTGGACCGGCTCGACGAGTGGGGCGCGGCCTCGGTGCCGCGCGGCACCCGCCGGTTCGATGTGTTCGGTGGGACGCTGTGGGGCTGGGAGGGCCTGCTCACCGTCTTCGGCGCGTCGATGCTCGTCGAGCGGCGCCCGGTCACCGTGCTCGACATCTCCCGCGAGCTGGTCTCCGCCGAGCTGACCGGCCTGGCCGAGCAGTCCGGCGCCACGGTACGGGCCCACCGCCTGCCCACCGACCTGGCGCACAGCGACCTGCTCGCCGGCGTAGAGGCGGCGGAGCTGGTGGACCTGCTGGTCGAGTCGATGCACTTCGGCACCACCGCGGACCGTGCCGAGCGCAGCACCGACCACCGGCTGCTGCGCGCGGTCTGCGCGGCGCTGGGTGAGGACGTGTCGGTGCGGCGGCTGGTCGCGGCGATCCGGGTGCTGATGCGCGAGCCCGGCGAGCCCGGCTCGTCCGGGGTGCTCCGGCCGCACGAGCGCGAGCGCATCGCCGACGAGCTGTTCAGCGACGAGTACCGCCGCGACGCCCTGCCGCACCTGCGCCGCATCGAGTCGTACCTCTACCCGCTGCGCGACCTCGGCGCCGCGTGGGTCCCGACCGACCCGGCCGACCTGACCTGCGTCGCCGTGGAGCCGGGCACCCGTACGGCCGGCAGCGAGCTGCTCACCGACCTGCTGGTGCACTGGCTGGTGAACCGGGTGACCGCCGGGGCGCACCCGCCGGGCAGCGTGGTCTTCGTGGTCGGCGCGGACGAGCTGCCAGCGGTCCACCTGGACCGGCTGGCCGACGCCTGCGCCCGGCGCGGGGTGCGCCTGGTCAACGTCTTCCGCCGGCTGCGGGAGGAGGCGCTGCGGGCGATCGGCGGCGGTGCGGTGGGGTTCATGCGCCTGGGCAACCCGGAGGAGGCGGCGGTCGCCGCCGACTTCGTCGGGCGCGAGCACCGGTTCGTGGTCAGCCAGCTCACCCGGGGGGTCTCCGGGGGCGACTCGCGCAGCGAGGGTGACAGCTACTCCCGGGACTGGACGCGTACCGTCCAGGTGGCGCAGCAGATCGGCTGGAACGAGGCCGAGGCCAGCCAGCGGGTGTACGAGTACACAGTGGAGCCCACGACGTTCCAGGGGCTGCCGGACCACGCCCTGCTGCTCGTGGAGCACAGCGCCCGCGGGCCGGCGGTGAAGGCCGTCGAGTGCAACCCGGGCCTGGTGTTGCTACCGGGAGTCAGCACCGAGCCGCTGCCGCCACAGCCGCGCCAGACCCCAGCCGTGCCGACCCAGCGGGCAGCGCCGGGCCGGCACGATGCCCAGGCGCTGCGGGGCGACCGGCCCCAGCTGGACGGCGAGCGCCAGCGGGACGGCCGGGACGAGGAGCGGCTCCAGCTGGAGGCGCTGCGCGCCAGCACCCCGCGGCTCGCCGGGGGAGCTCCGCCGCGCACCGAGGGCGCCACCCGGGATGCTGAGGGCGTCCCGCGGCGTGCGCCGGGCGCTTCGTCGCGCGCCGAGACGCCACGGGAGGAGGGTGTTGGCCGGGCCTTCGTCCGGTGAGGGCCGGCCTTCCGCCGCCCACCGCGAGGCCGTACGGTGTGGCGCGTGCGTGCCCTACTCGCCGGAGCTGCCGTGCTCGCGCTCGCCGGAGGGTGCGGCCCGGGGGACGACGGCCCGCGGCTGCGGGCGGCGCCACCCCGGCCGCCGGCCGCCGCGGCCGGCGGCGCGTGCCAGCTGCTGGACTTCGCCGTGGTCGAAGAGGTGCTCGGGGTCCGCTTCGAGGTCTCCGCCGCCGGGCGGCAGGACGCCACCTACACCTGCGTGCTCCAGCCCGGCAAGGCGTCGTTGCCGGACCTGACCCTCGCCGTCACGCCCACCGCCGCGGATGCGGCCATCTTCCGCAGCACCGTGACACCCCGCGGCGGGACCGCCGTGACCGGCCTGGGCAAGGCCGCCTACCGGCTCCCGGTGGCCGCCGCGGCCAAGCGTGGGCCCGGGGTGGAGATCGGCTGGCTGTCCAGCAACAACCGCCTCATGATGGTCACCTACACGACCCCGGCCGGCACCGCGCCCGCTGCCGCTGCGGAGACCGGGGCGAAGCTGCTCCAGCTCGCCCAGAAGATCGACAAGGCAAGCGTCTAACTGGACGGCGAAGATGGCCCCGGCGCCGTAGCCGTCGCGCTTGTCAGCCGATTCTCGTGATCGACGTGTCGATCTGCCACGTAGCCGAGGACTTCCATACACTTGTGGGCGTGGGCACGATCTCGAAAGTCGTGACGCGGCGGCGCCTCCACGAGGCTGACCCCGCCCAGGCATGGTGGCGCTCCCGGACGCCGGCAGAGCGGCTGGCACACCTTGAAGAGCTACGGTGCGAGTATTACGGATGGTCTGATGGAGCTGGACCGCGACTTCAGCGAGTTCATCGCATCTTGCGCCGCCCATAGCGTCCGCTTCTTGATCGTGGGAGGCTACGCCGTAGCCGCGCATGGACACCCCCGCTTCACGAAGGACCTTGATGTGTGGGTGTGGCTGGATGAGCAGAACGCTGACCGGCTCATCGCAGCGTTGGAGGATTTTGGGTTCGGATCTCTGGGGCTTGCGCCAGCCGACTTCTTAGAGGAGGGCGTGGTCGTTCAGCTTGGGTATCCACCGAAGCGGATCGATATCCTTACTCAGATAGATGGCGTCCAGTTTGATACCTGCTGGGAGCGGCGGGTTGATGTAGAGATCGGCGGCCAACGCGTGCCCTTCATCTCGGCCGATGATCTCGTGACCAACAAAAAGGCGTCGGGGCGCCCTCAGGACATCGCTGACGTCGCCGTCATCGAGGAGCAGTCCGACCGCGTATAAGACCTTTCAACCGGCGCCCTGGCGAAGACGGCTGTTCGTCCTCGACGGTGCCCCCGTACTGGGTATCTCCGTATTCGCCGCGCTGGACGACATCGGGCCGGCGTCGCTGGGCGGGATCTTGTCGCAGTGGACAGCTACCTGGCGTTGGCCCGGCGGGTGCAGACCGCCGCATAAGTGGCGTGGAGGAGGATCTTCTCGTCGGACCGGTCGATGGTGACCCTGTTGCGCTCCTGGGTGACGGTGACCGTAGCGCCTGGGTCGTGCTCGACCTCTCCCGCGAGCTGGTCTCCGCTGAGCTGGTGGACCTGCTGGTCGAGTCGATGCACTTCGGCACCACCGCGGACCGCGCCGAGCGCAGCACCGACCACCGGTGCTGCGCTCGAGGCAAGCGTCTGGCAAAGGGCGCGACCACGTTACTTGCTTTCGCTGCTGCCGGCAGCATAATGATGCTATGGCCACTGCGATCACGATCCGGGACGTGCCGGACGAGACACGTGACGAACTCGCCTCCCGTGCTGCGCTCAGCGGTCGCTCGCTGCAAGAGTACGTGCGTTCTCAGCTGATCGAGCTCGCCCGGCGGCCGGACGCGGAGGTGCTGCTTGCACGCGTCCGGGACCGCAAGCAACGCCTCGGTAGCCGGTTATCGGTCGAGTCAATCCTCGGCCATCGCGACGCCGACCGCCGATGACCCTCGTCATCGACTCCGGTCTCGTTGCTGCGGCACTTGTGGATAGCGGCGAGGTGGGAACCTGGGCAGACCAGCTACTCGCCACCGATGACCTGGCCGCGCCTCACCTCATGCCGGTGGAGGTGGCGAATGTGCTGCGGCGAGCCGCTATGGCCGGTGAGATCTCGGCAGACACCGCAGCCTTGGCCCATGCCGACCTCATGAGCCTGAGGGTGGAGCTGTTCCCCTACGAGCCGTTCGCCACAAGGGTGTGGGAGCTGCGGGCGAACGTTACCGCCTACGACGGCTGGTATGTAGCCCTCGCCGAGTCACTCGACGCAAGGCTGGCCACGCTGGACCTCCGGCTGGCGAAGGCCACCGGGCCACGCTGCGTCTTCGCGACTCCGTAACGAGGGGATGTCCGGCTCGTCATCCTCAACCGCAAGCTGTTCGCGCCGACCGGCTGGCTGAGACCGCGCTGCCTGACAGTACCGCCACCGCGTACCCGGCTTCGGTCAGCGGGCGGCGACGAAGACCCGCGAGGCAACCTCGCGGGGCAGGCGGATCTTCTCACCGGACCGGTCGATGATGACCCCGTCGCGCTCCTGGGCGACGGTGACCGTGGCGCCCGGGTCGATCCCGGCCGAGTGCAGCTGGCGCAGCACGGCCGGGTCGGTCTGCACGCTCTCGCAGATCCGCCGCACCACGACCGCTCCGGACAGCCCCGGAAACGCCAGGTTGCGCTCACCGTCGCCACCGTCGGCACTTCCGTCAGCGGACGCCGGCGCCTCGGCGTCCAGCTCGTCCAGGCCCGGGATGGGGTTCCCGTACGGCGAGCGGGTCGGCCGGCCGAGCATCTGGTAGACCCGCCGCTCCACCGCGTCGCTCATCACGTGCTCCCAGCGGCACGCCTCCTCGTGCACGTCCTCGTACGGCATGCCGAGCACGTTGACCAGCAGCAGCTCGGCGATGCGGTGCTTGCGCATGACCGCGACCGCCCGCTGCCGACCCAGGTCCGTGAGCTGCAGGTGCCGGTCATCCTGCACGGTGAGCAGGCCGTCGCGCTCCATCCGGGCGACGGTCTGGCTGACTGTCGGACCGCTCTGGCGAAGCCGCTCGGCGATGCGCGCACGCAGCGGTGCCACCCGCTCCTCTTCCAGCTCGAGGATCGTGCGCAGATACATCTCGGTGGTATCGACCAGGTCGTTCACGACATGCCTCCCCAAAGGCGATGCTACCCGGCCACCTGGCGTTTCCCGCGGCGAGCAGTGGCCATGGTGTTGACTGGACGGGTGACCCGCACCCCACTCGTCGACCCCGCCACTCTGGCCACCTCCCTCACCGGCGACGCCCCACCGACCGTGCTGGATGTCCGCTGGCGCCTGACCGGACCGCCCGGCCGCCACGACTACGACGCCGGGCACCTGCCGGGGGCGGTCTTCCTCGACCTGGACCAGCAGCTGTCCGGCCCGCCCGGACCGGGCGGGCGCCACCCGCTCCCGGAGCCGGCCGAGCTGCAGCAGGCGCTGCGGGCGGCCGGCGTACGGACCGGCCATCCGGTGGTGGTCTACGACGGCGGTGACGGGCAGCCGGCGGCCCGGGCCTGGTGGACCCTGCGCTGGGCGGGCCACGACGAGGTCACGGTGCTCGACGGTGGCTACCCGGCCTGGGTGGCCGCGGGACACCCGGTCACCACCGAGGTGCCGCGGCCGGCACCGGGCGACGTGACGGTGCGCCCGGGCGGCCTGCCGGTGCTGGACGCCGCCGGGGCAGCCAAGCTGGCGGCTGAGGGCGTCCTGCTCGACGTGCGGGTCCCGGGACGCTACCGGGGCGAGGTCGAGCCGATCGACCCGGTGGCCGGGCACATCCCGGGCGCGGTCAACCTGCCGGCGGCCGGGTACACCGGCCCGGACGGCCGGTTGCGCTCCGCCGAGGAGCTGCGGGCACGGTTCGCCGAGGCTGGCGTCGCCGACCGGGTACGCGTCGGCGCGTACTGCGGCTCCGGGGTGACCGCGGCCCACACGGTGCTCGCGCTGCACCTCGCCGGGCGACCGGACGCGGAGCTCTACGTCGGCTCCTGGAGCCACTGGCTGACCGACCCGCAGCGCCCGGTGGCCGTAGGGGAGCGGCCATGACCATCGTCGTGTGGGACGAGGCCCTGCTCTCCTACAACCTCGGCGACCACCCGCTGGACCCGGTGCGGCTGGAGCTGACCGTCGCCCTCGCCCGCGAGCTTGGCGTGCTCGACCGGGACGGCGTGCGGGTCGTCAAGCCCCAGCCTGCCGACGACGCCACCGTGGAGCTGGTGCACCGGGCCGACTACCTCGACGCGGTCAAGCAGGCGCCGCACGACCCGTTCTTCCGGGGGTACGGCCTCAACACCCCGGACAACCCGGTCTTCGACCGGATGCACGAGGCCAGCGCGCACGTTGCCGGCGCCACGCTGGCCGCGGCCGAGGCGGTGTGGCGGGGCGAGGCGGTGCGTGCGGTGAACGTGGCCGGCGGGCTGCACCACGCCATGCCCGGCCGGGCCTCCGGCTTCTGCGTCTACAACGACCCGGCCATCGCCATCGCCCGCCTGCTCGACCTTGGCGCCGAGCGGATCGCGTACGTGGACGTGGACGTGCACCACGGCGACGGGGTCCAGGAGGTCTTCTACGCCGACCCGCGGGTGCTCACGGTGAGCCTGCACGAGACCCCGCTCGCCCTCTTCCCCGGCACCGGCTTCGCCCACGAGACCGGCGGCCCCGGTGCGGAGGGCACCGCCGTCAACGTGGCGCTGCCGCCCGGCTGCGGTGACGCCGGCTGGCTGCGCGCGTTCGCCGCGGTCGTGCCGTCGGTGCTGCGGGCGTTCCGGCCCCAGGTGCTGTTCACCCAGTGCGGCGCCGACACGCACCGGCTGGACCCGCTGGCCGACCTGCGCCTGTCCGTCGACGGCCAGCGCGCCAGCTACCTCGCCCTGCGCGCCCTCGCCGACGAGCTGTGCGGCGGGCGCTGGGTGGCCACCGGCGGCGGCGGGTACGCGCTGGTCGAGGTGGTGCCGCGGGCCTGGACGCACCTGCTGGCGGTGGCGGCCGGGGAGCCGCTGGACCCGGCGACGCTGACCCCGCCGGCGTGGCGGGAGCTGGCGCAGCGGCGCTGCCCCGGGCGTGAGGTGCCGCTGCGGATGACCGACGGCGCCGAGGTCGACTACGCCGCCTGGCAGCCGAGCGGCCATCCGGACCCGGTGGACCGCGCGGTCCAGGCCACCCGCCGCGCCGTGTTCCCGCTGCACGGCCTCGACCCGGACGACCCGCGGGACTGAGCGGATGGTGCGCCCCGCGGCTGAGCCGCCGGTCCGCTCCGCGGCTGAGCCGCTGGTCCGCTCCGCGCCTGAGCCGCCGGTCCGCTCCGCGGACGTGTTGCTCGCCGACGGGGCGACCGTCCACCTGCGACCGATCCGGCCGGACGACGCGGACGCCGTTGTCGCCCTGCACAGCAGGTTCTCCCTGCGCACCCGCTACCTGCGCTACTTCTCGCCGTACCCGCGCATCCCACCGCGCGACCTGACCCGGTTCGTGGAGGTCGACCACTGGGACCGGGAGGCGCTCGTGGCCGAGCTGGACGACCAGCTCATCGCGGTCGGCCGCTACGAGCGCCTCGGCGCCGGCGCACCCGACGCGGAGGTGGCCTTCGTGGTGGAGGACGCGCACCAGGGCCGCGGGGTCGGGTCCGCGCTGCTGGAGCACCTGGCCGCCGCGGCGCTGGAGGCCGGCATCACCCGCTTCGTCGCCGAGGTGCTGCCGGAGAACGCGCCGATGCTGCGGGTCTTCGCCGACGCGGGCTACCAGGTCCGGCGCGAGTACGCCGACGGCGTGGTGCACCTGGACTTCCCCATCGCCCCGAACGAGCGCTCCCGCCAGGTGCAGGAGCGCCGCGAGCACCGGGCGGAGGCGACCTCCGTCGCGCGCCTGCTCAACCCCAAGGGCATCGCCGTGTACGGGGCCAGCCGCACCGGCCGTGGCGTCGGCGCGTCGGTGCTGGGGTACCTGCGCTCAGCCGGGTTCGCCGGGCCGGTCGTCGCGGTGCACCCGAGTGCCGGACCGCCGGCCGTACCCTCCCTTGTGGACGCCGGCGTGGCGGTGGACCTGGCGGTGGTCGCAGTGCCGGCGGAGGCCGTACCCGCTGTGGTGGCTGACGCCGCGGCGGCGGGCGTGCATGGGCTGGTGGTCCTCTCGTCAGGGTTCGCCGAGGCCGGGCCGGCGGGGGCGGCGGCGCAGCAGGCGCTGCTGCGCGCGGTCCGCGCCCGCGGCATGCGGCTGGTCGGCCCCAACTGCTTCGGGCTGGCCAACCCGGCGGTCCGCCTCAACGCCACGCTGGCGCCACAGCTGCCAGCCCCCGGGCGGGTCGGCCTGTTCAGCCAGTCCGGCGCGTTCGGCATCGCGCTGCTCGCCGAGGCGGACCGCCGCGGGGTGGGGCTGTCCAGCTTCGTCTCGGTCGGCAACCGTGCCGACGTGTCCGGCAACGACCTGTTGCAGTACTGGCAGGACGACCCCGGCACCGATGTGCTGCTGCTCTATCTCGAGACGGTCGGCAACCCGCGCAAGTTCGCCCGGCTGGCCCGGGGCATCGGCCGGCACAAGCCGATCGTCGCGGTCAGCGGCCTGGTCCGGCCGCCGGCCCTCGCCGCCGCTGGCGGGCCGGACGCGGCCGGCCTTGCGGCGCTGTTCGCGTCGTCGGGCGTGATCCGCGTGGACACCGTGCCGGAGCTTTTCGACGTGGCGGACCTGCTGGCGCACCAGCCGCTGCCGGCCGGCGACCGGGTCGGCGTGGTCACCAACATGGCGCCGCTCGGCGCGCTCGCGGCCGACGCGTGCATCCGCTGCGGCCTGGTCGTCGCCGCCGGCTACCCCCGCGACATCGGGCTGGGCGGGTCGGCGGCGGCCCTGGCCGCGGCGCTGCGGGAGACCCTGGCCGATCCCGGCGTCGACTCGCTCGTCGTCGCGCTGTCCCCGTCCCTGCCCCTCGGCGCGCCGGCCGAGTCGCTGGCCGGCCCACCCGGCCCACCCGGCCCACCCGGTGCGGACCTGCTGGGCGGCGCTGTCGTGCAGGTCGTGGGGGCAGGGGAGAAGCCGGTGGTGGCGACGCTGCTCGCCGGGCCCTTGCCGACCGCGGTACGCGGCTACCCCTGGGTGGAGGAGGCGGCACGGGCGCTCGGCCGGGTCAGCGCCTACGCGCGCTGGCGGCGGGAGCCGCCTGGTGCCGTGCCGGACCTGCCCGACCTGGACCCGGGCCGCCCGGACCTGCTGGCGGCGTACGGCATCCACGTCGTACCGTCCACAGTGGCCGAGGATGAGGAGTCGGCCGTGGCGGCGGCATGGAAGTGCGGCTTCCCGGTCGCGGTCAAGGTGGCGGCCGAGGAGCTGCGGCACCGCCACGACCTGGGCGCCGTCCGGCTGGACGTGCGCACCGAGGCGGACGTGCGGGCCGCGTACCAGGAGCTGGTCGCCCGGTTCGGTGGGGCCGTGCTGGTGCAGCGCATGGTGGCGCCCGGCGTGCCCTGCGCGGTCGAGGTGGTGGTCGACCCGGCGTTCGGCCCGGTGGTCGGGTTCGGGCTCAGCGGGCTCGCCAGCGAGCTGCTCGGCGACCGGGCGTGGCGGCCGGCCCCGCTCACCGACCGGGACGCGGCCGCGCTGGTGCGGGCCCCGCGGGCCGCCCCGCTGCTGGCCGAGGCCGACCACGCGGCACTGGCCGACCTGCTGCTGCGGGTGGGGCGGCTGGCCGACGAGCACCCCGAGGTACGGCGGCTCTCCGCCAACCCGGTGCTGGCGCGCCCGGACGGGCTGTCCGTGCTGCACGCAAGTCTCCAGCTGGGCGAGCCGATGCCGCGCCGGGACACCGGCCCGCGCCGGCTCTGATCCTGGTACCGACTCGGTAGGGTGACCGCGCTGGGCCTACGGTGCGCGTGGGCCGAAGAACTCCTCAAGCATGAACTGGACCTTCGGAGCGATGACGCGTCCGGGATACACCGACTCCACGAGGTCTAGCCCTTCGGCGACGCTGGTGAAGCCGCACAGGCGGTACAGCAGGACAATGTCATCCACGTCCTGTTCGCGTGCGGCGAGCAGCTTCATCGCCAGAAGGTACTGCGGGGAGGCGACATCGACCCGAAGGGCCTCGCTCTCGTACACCTGCCGTGCGCGCGGATCCTCGCCGGGCAGGAACCCCTTCACTCCGTCGTTCAGCCAGTCATCAGGAAGATCATGACGCGCCGCTACCGCGGCAGCCGCCGCGTAGACCTCTTCCTTGGGCTGGAACACCGCATCGATGTCCCGGGTCGACCGCCGGGCATCGTATGCCAGCGCCATCGCGGCACCGCCCACAAGGAAGACCTCGGCGCGCCTGCCGCGGCGCGCCAGCTCCTCGGACAGGTCATCGAAGAGACGCCGGATCTGGTGTCCGTCGAGCAGGTTCACACCCGCTCCAAAGCCGACGCGGTGAGGAACACGCCTCGCTTACGGAAGGCGAGCGGCGACTCGACCAGAGCCATCGCATGCCAGGACCGAACCCCCGAGACGAACCACCACGGCTTCGCCTGCCGGCTCTCGTCGAACGCCCACAACGGCGGCGCCCATCCATCGTGGCGGGCAAGGTGCTCGGCCAACGCCGCGAAGGCGGCATCGACACGCACGTCGCCAGTCCTCGGCGGCGCCTCGTCAAAGAGCCGCGACGCGCCGGTCACGCCGCCACCGCGCAGCGCCCGGCGGTAGTCGTCGAGGAGCTGCATCAGGCACCGGTATGCACCGCTGAGCCCACCGCCTGCGGCGAGCTCCGCAGCGGCGTTCCGGGCTGCCTCAGCAGCGGACCAGAGCCTCACGCCGTAAGTCTACGATTACGGCTGCTCCAGCGACGCTCGTCGCACGGAGGCGACGAGGGTCACCGTACGTGCTCAGGGGCGGGACCCTACGGCGGTGGGGCACCCGGCCAGGTCTGCTCTCGTCAGCGGGGATCCGGGTACGTCAGCTCACCGGCGCGCACCGGGCTGCTCAGCCAGTTCTCCGGAGGTGCGAGCGGGCACGCGTACCGCGCGTTGTAAGCGCACGAAGGGTTGTACGCGTAGTTGAAGTCGAGCACCGCGGTGTCGCCGTCCACCACCATTCCCCGGCCGAAGGTGCCCTTGACGGTGTCCACGAGATACCGGCCGCCACCGTACGTCTCCACCCCGGCGGTCGGGTCGCGGAAGGGCAGGAACAGCCCACCGCCGTAGCCGGTGAGCCAGAAGACGGTGAGCTGCCCCAACGGGGTGACCAGCCGGGCGACCCGCCGGTAGTGCTGGACCCCGTCCTCGCCACCGGTGTCAATGGACAGGCCCTCGTCGTCGACGACCGGCACCATCGTCACCGCGAACCGGTACTGCTCGGCATAGTCGAAGAACGGCAGCGTGTCGAGCTTGGCGCGCTCCTCCGGCTCCAACGCAGACTGCGGATGCTCCCGGAACAGCCGGTCGCGCGCCTGCCGGAACGCGCGCCATCCGGCCATACCGCTGGTGGGCTCAGCAAGATACATCTCCGCCACCCGGCGGCGGTAGTCGGCCCTGGCAAGTAGCTCCTGCACTGGGTACCCCCGGATCACTCGCACCCGCGCCGTGCAGCCGGCGCCGATGCCTACATCGTGCATCGCCCCGTGGAACCTGTTGGTCGCAGTGCCCGTTGCCGCTCATGCAGGTGGGAGCGGCGAACGCCGCGGCGAAAGGAGGAGCGATGGGAGTCACGGCGATGGTCGCGGCCGTTGTGCTGGCCGCGGTCGGCGGGGTCGGCCCGGCGAAGGCGCCGGCGGCCCAGATCGTGCTGCCGGCCTACGGGTACGTCTGGGCGTACCAGCCGGCCGCCGCCAGCTACCTGGCGAACAGCGGTTACGAGCTCAACTCGACCGGCGGGCCCATAGAGATCATCCGCGGCGGGGCGGGCGACTACCGGGTCCGCTTCGCCGGCATGGGAGTGGTCGGCGGGGTGGCGCACGCGCACGCGTACGGGCCGGGCAACACCGGCTTCTGCAACCTGGCCGGCTGGGCGGCCTCCGGCGGCGACGAGCACCTGCGGGTGCGCTGCTACGCCGCGGACGGCGCGCCGGCCGACCTGAGGTTCGTCGCCAGCTTCACCAACCGCCAACCCACCGCGGACTCGTACGCCTACCTGTGGGCGAACGACCCGCTCTCCGCGGACCCCTACGAACCGCCCGCGGCCTTCACCCACGACTCCACCGGCGGGGTCGTCACGTCACAGCGGTACGCACAAGGGCACTACCTGGTCTTCGCGGACGCGGTGACCGAGGTCTACCCGGCCGGGCACAACGACGGGCACTTCCACGTGACCGCGCAGAACCAGAGTGCGGTGCGCTGCGAGATCTACGGCCCGCAGGACGAGACTCCGCCGCCGATCTCGGTGGTCTGCTACGACGCGGCCGGCGAGCCGGCCGACTCCCGGTTCACGCTCACCTACTCCCGCGGCGTCGACCTGTTCGGCCGATCCACCGTGCCGCTGGGCAGCGCGCTGGTGCGTCCGTACCCCGATGGGCCCTGGCTGGAAGGCTGGTGGAACGCAGGCGGCGCGCCCGCGGTGACCTATCTCGGGGTGGGCAGCTACCGGGTCTCGTTCCCAGGCCTGGCAACGCCGTTCGGGCATGCGGTCGCCAACGTGCAGGGCAGCGAGCACCACTACTGCAACGTGGTGTCCTGGTATCCCGGCGGCGGCGCGCAGCTCGTCCGGGTGGACTGCTTCGAGACCGACACCCAGGACCCGGCCCACGCGCAGTTCGGCGTGGCGTTCACCAGCTGACCGGTGGGCGGGTCCCGGGCGGGGCGTCAGCAGGCGTACGCCTCCAGGCGCTTCGCCCGGGACGGGTGGCGCAGCTTGAGCAGGGTGACCTTCTCGATCTGCCGGATCCGCTCCCGGGACAGGCCGAACTCGCGCCCGACCTCGTCCAGCGTGCGCTGCCGGCCGTCGTCAAGGCCGAAGCGCAGCCGGATCACCGCCTGCTCCCGCTGGGAGAGGGTGGCGAGCACGATCTCGACCTCGTTGCGCAGCATGCCGTCGGAGACGCTGTCCGCCGGCTCCGCACGCGCGTCCGCCCCGGCCACGAAGTCGCCGAGCGCGCTCTCGCCGTCCTCGCCGACCGCCTGGTCCAGGCTGACCGGCTCCCGGTCGTACGAGATCAGCTCCAGCACCTGGAGCTCGGCGAGGCCCATCGCGTGCGCGACCTCGGCGACGGACGGCTCGTGGCCCAGCGTGGCGGACAGGTCGCGGCGTGCCCGGACCATCCGGTTGACCTGCTCCACCATGTGCACCGGGATGCGGATGGTGCGGGCCTGGTCGGCCATTGCGCGGGTGATGGCCTGGCGGATCCACCAGGTGGCGTAGGTGGAGAACTTGTAGCCCTTGGTGTAGTCGAACTTCTCCACGGCGCGGATGAGGCCGACGTTGCCCTCCTGGATCAGGTCGAGGAACGCCATGCCACGGCCGGTATACCGCTTGGCGATGCTGACGACCAGGCGCAGGTTCGCCTCGAGCAGGTGGTTCTTTGCCGCCCGGCCCTCGGCGACGATCGTGGCCAGGTCGGCGCGCAGCTGCGCATCGGCGACCAGGCCGCCGGACCGGTCGCCGGTCGGCTCGTCGAGCCCGCTGGCGCCCAGCATCTCCGCCGCGAACAACCCGGCCTCGATCCGCTTGGCGAGGTCGACCTCCTGCGCCGCGGTGAGCAGCTTGGTCCGGCCGATCCCGTTGAGGTAGGCCCGGACCAGGTCGGCGGAGGGGCCGCGGTCGTCGGCCTCCGCGTCGGTCCTGGTGCTCCCCGTACGGGCGGCGTGCAGCTCGCGCTCGGTCATCGGTGCGGACACCTTCACTCGCCTCCCCGTGTCTGTGTACTGCCCAGGGTGCGACCTGAGGCGTGAAGCCCCGGTGAGGAAACCGGTTTCGTGGCACGAATCCGGTAGCGGCTGCCGCGGCAGCGCCCGCGTCCGGCGGGTTGGCCACCGTCGGTTACCGTGCCTGGATCGGCCGGCGCAAGCTCCGGCCGCAGCTATAGGAGGTCCTATCCGTGGTCTTCAAGAAGATGCTGGCTGCGCTCGGCGTGGGCGGCCCGTCGGTCGAGACGGTCCTGGCCAACCCCAACACCCGCCCGGGCGGCTACCTCGAGGGCCAGATCCACATCGTGGGCGGCGACCACCCGGTCGACGTCGAGTACGTCGCGCTCGGCCTGGTCACCCGGGTTGAGGTGGAGAGCGGCGACAGCGAGTACGACACGACGGTCGAGTTCCAGCGCCAGCGCGCCACCGGCTCGTTCCAGCTGCCACCCGGCGCCCGGCACTCGGTGCCGTTCCGCTTCGACGTGCCGTTCGAGACGCCGGTCACCGAGGTCTACGGCCAGCACCTGCACGGCATGACGATGGGGCTGCGTACCGAGCTGGAGGTGGCCCGGGCCGTCGACAAGGGCGACCTGGACGCGGTGGCGGTGCACCCGCTGCCCGCCCAGGAGCGCATCCTGGACGGCCTGGTCCGGCTCGGCTTCCGGTTCACCCGGGCCGACCTGGAGCGGGGCCACATCCACGGCGTGCACCAGACGCTGCCGTTCTACCAGGAGATCGAGTTCTACCCCCCGCCCCAGTACGCCCGGGCGATCAACCAGCTCGAGCTGACCTTCGTCGCCACGCCGCAGCAGCTCCAGGTGGTGCTGGAGATCGACAAGCGGGGTGGGGTGTTCACCGAGGGCCGGGACGCGTTCGGCCGGTTCACAGTGGACTATGCCAGCGCCGAGCAGACCGACTGGGCGGGCCAGCTGGACGGCTGGCTGCGCCAGTCGTGCCAACGCCGGGGCCTGTTCTTCTAGCGCTCGGTTTCTTCCAGCCCGGTCAGAGCTCAAGCAGCACGGTCCGCGGACCGACGTTGACGCTCTCCACGAGCATGCGGGCCCGGAACCGCCCGGTCGCCACCGTGGCGCCCCGGGCCCGCAGCTCCTGGGCGAACGTGTCCACCAGCGGCTCGGCCGTCTCGGCCGGAGCCGCCGCCTGCCAGCTCGGCCGGCGCCCCTTGCGGGTGTCGCCGTAGAGGGTGAACTGACTGACCACGAGCACCGGGGCGCCGAGGTCGGCGGCGGACCGCTCATCGTCGAGGATGCGTAGCTCGTACACCTTGCGCGCCATCGAGGTCGCGGTCCCGGCGGTGTCGGCATGGGCGACCCCCAGCAGCACCAGCAGGCCCTCGCCGATCGCGCCCACCACCTCGCCGTCCACCGAGACGCTCGCCCGGCTCACCGTCTGGACCACCGCGCGCATCCGGCTACCCCTCCACCGCGGTGACGAAGCCGCGCTCCACCAGGTGCGCGACGAGCGGCAGCGCCGCCTCGGCAAGGTCCTCCTCGGGTACGTCGTGCGCGGCGGCGAGCACCGTGAGCTGGTCGCGCAGCGGCACCCGGCCGTCGCAGCCTCCCACCAGGGCGACCACGAGCTGGTCGGTCTCCTCGGCCCAGCGCAGGCCGGTGGGCAGGGCCAGTACCTGCCGGTCCACCGCCCAGCCCACAGGCCCGAGGGTGGCGTCCTGGCGCAGGGTGAGGCCATCGGCGGCACGGTACCGCTGGGCCAGCAGCGCCGCCCGGTCCTGCCGGGCGAGCCAGTCCTGCCGGGCGAACCACGCCGCCACCTGCGCGCCCACCGGCGGCTCGACCTGCTGGCGCAGCTCCTCCACCCGGACCACGGGCCGGTCGCGCCCGGCCGCCCGCAGCGTCACCAGGCCGAACCCGACCGCCTCGACCTTGTGCGCGTCGAACCAGTCCAGCCACGCCTCAGCCCGCCGCCGGGCACCGGTCCCCTCCAGCCCGCCGGTCCCGCCAGGCCCGTCCGGCTCGCCATCGAGGTCCTGACCCTCGGCGGCGTCGGCCTGCCACAGCTGGACGTACGCCAGCGGGTCGGCCACCTCGCGCTGGATGACCCAGGCGTCGAGCCCGGTGCCGGCGACCCAGCCGGCTACCCGCTCGGTCCAGTCCTCCCCGGCCACGTGCAGCCAGTTGGCGAGGAACTGGCACACGCCACCGTCGGTCAGCAGGCGCGGCGCGGCAGCGGCCAGCTCGGTGCAGACCGCGTCGCCGGCCCGGCCGGAGTCGCGGTACGTGTGTGTGGTGACGCCCGGGCCGGCCACGAACGGTGGGTTGCTCACCACGAGGTCGAAGCGGCGGCCGGCGACCGGAGCGGTGAGGTCACCGCGGAGCAGCTCCCAGTCCACACCGCTGAGCGCGGCGGTGGTGGCGGCGAAGCGCAGCGCCCGCGCGCTGACGTCGGTCGCGGTCACCTGGTGGGCGTGTGTGGACAGGTGCAGTGCCTGCACGCCGCATCCGGTGCCGACGTCGAGAGCGGAGCCGACGGGCGCCCGTACCGTCGCGTCGGCCAGGGTGGTGGATGCGCCGCCGACGCCGAGCACATGGTCGCCGGGGAGCGGGCGGCCGGGCCTGGCGCTGGCCGGCACGTCGGAGACCACCCACCACTGCTCGCCGTACGGTTCCAGGTCCACCGCCTGGCGCAGGCCGCCCCGGTGCGGCTCGACCAGGCCGGCCCGCAGCGCCGCGGCGAGCGGCAGCGGGGCGAGCGCGGCGGCGACCGCGTCGGCCGGCTCGGTCTGCGCGCACACGAAGAGGCGGACCAACGTACCCAGGCGGTCCCGGTCCTGCGTGGCGCGCAGCGCCGGTCGCAGGTCGTTGCGGGTCGCGGCGGCCGTGGCCGCCGGTCCGAGCCGGTCGGCGATGCCCGCGGCGGTGTAGCCGGCGCTGGCCAGCGCCGTTCGCAGCCGGGAGATGCCGTCGTGGTCAAGGAGAGGTCCGCAGTCAGCCACGCCCCTATCCTCGCCGTGGCGGCCGTGCCTGGTGCCGGCGGCCTCGGGTCCGGCCGCGCCGAACCCACTTGCGGTCGGACCCGGCGACGCCGGAGGATGCCGCACGCGGGCCAGCGCGCTGGGCGGGGGAGGGGAGGCCGACGTCGCGGCTGCGGTACTTCGAGATCGTGGAGGCGGACCACCGCATCCTCAACCCGGTCACCGAGGAGAAGCTGGCGCTGCTGGCACAGGTGTGCCGACTGGAGCCGGAGCAGCGCCTGCTCGACCTGGCCTGCGGCAAGGCCGAGCTGCTGGCGACCTGGGCGCACCGGTACGGCATCCGCGGCGTGGGGGTCGACATCAGCGAGGTGTTCCTGGCCGAGGCCCACGCCCGGCTCGCCGGGCTCGGCGTGGCCGACCGGGTCGACCTGGTCCACGCCGACGCCGGCAGCTACCAGCCGGACGAGCCGTTCGACCTCGCCAGCTGCATCGGCGCCACCTGGATCGGCGGTGGCCTGGCCGGCACGCTGGCCCTGCTGCGCCGGGCGGTCACGCCGGGCGGGCTGATCCTGGTCGGCGAGCCGTTCTGGACCGAGCCTCCGACGGACGAGGTGTACCGGGCGCTGGACACCGTTCCGGGGGAGTTCGTGCCGCTCGCCGGGGTGCTCGACCGGGTCGAGGAGGCCGGTCTCGACCTGGTCGAGATGGTGCTGGCCGACCCGGACAGCTGGGACCGGTATGAGGCGATGCACTGGGCCGCCGCCGACCGCTGGCTGCGGGCCAACCCGTCCGACCCGGACGCGCCGATGGTGCGCGAGCGGACCAGCCGCTACCGCCGGGCCTATCTCGAGTACGGGCGGCGCTACCTCGGCTGGGGCGTCTTCGTGCTGCGCTGACCGCCGTAGCTCGTGCGGGCCGGTCGGGGCCGTAGCCGCGCCCGGCCGTCCGCCTGTCCGGCGACCTCAGCGTTCCAGCACGAACACCACCTCGCCGTACCAGGCGCCGGGGTTGCCGCCACCGCCTTTGGTGAGCGCGACAGGCGCCTGATGCCCGGTGCGGGTGGCCGTGGTCGGTGCCGCTGCCGAGGTGAAGACGATCTCCGTGGTGAGTGGGGTGGGTGCCTGCCGGATCTCGACGTGGATGTGCGCCGGAGGGGCGTTCGGCTGGGGGTACTGTGCCGGCCGGATGGTCTCCAGCCGGAACCGCCCATTGCGGTCGGTGCGCACCGTGCCCGCGTAGTAGCAGCACTGCTGCGTGCCTCGGGGGCCGTAGTCGCCGTGGGCGTCGGTGTGCCACAGGTTGATCTCGATGCCGGCTGCCGGACGGCAGCCGGCATCGAGCACCACGCCGGCGATGACCAGCCGTTCACCGGGCGCCTTCGACAGCGGCAGGTTGTTGGTGGGGCCGGGGACCAGCACCGACGCCGCGTCGACCGGGCCTGGCGCGGGTACGGCACAGCCGTACCGGGACGGGCTGGCACTGGTGGACGCCGGCTGCGTCGCTGCGTCTTCACCCGCCTCGCACGCGGTCGGTCCGGCCGCAGCGCCAGCCGCCAGGAGCAGGCACGCGACCGTTCGGCCTCTCGTCAACGTCTGCACGCATCACCTCACACCAGCCCGTCCGCTGCGGACGCGGGTCCGCCGTGCCACGTGGGGATGAGCCGGGAGCCGGTGGCGGGGTTCCCGCCCTCGGGTCGATGTTCTGGTCGCGTCCGTGGCCGGTGCGCCAGGCTCGGCAGCGGCATGAACACCGGCCGTGTCTCCTATATGACAGTGACAACCTCACGGCACTTTCACCCTCTGTGGGGCGTTGCGTGCTGCCAGTACGATTCTCCGCAAAGATCAGATGGCCCGTTCGGGCCTTGCCATCCGAGGGAACTGGTGCAGATGGTCGCCTTTTCGCAGAAGAAGCTTATTGCGGCCGGTGCGGTGCTGGTTCTGCTCATCCTGGTCGGCGCGGCGGCCTGGCGAGGCGAGACCGAGGGGCCCAAGCTGCCGTCTGTTGCAGAGAAGCTGGCCGAGGCCGGGCTGGACGACCATGCGCGGCACCCGGTGCTGCGGATCGGGATCCATACCGAGCGGCGGCTCCTCGGGTTCGGGGAGAACGGGACCTATACGGGGTTCGACATTGAGGTCGCCCGCTTCATCGCCAGGAACCTCGGCTACGGCGACAAGATCCAATGGGTGCCGATCCGCAATGCGAACGACCGGATCGTCCTGCTGGAACAGGACGCGGTCGACCTGGTCCTCGCCAGCTTCTCGATCACTGACGAGCGCAAGAAGCGGGTCCGGTTCGCCGGGCCCTACCTCATCACCGAGCAGAGCGTCCTCGTGCCTACCAGGATGAGCAGGCCCATCTCCTCGATCCAGGACCTGAGAAACCTGGCGAGAAAGGTCTGCGTCGCGGCCTCGACGACCTCGGAGAGCCTGCTCGTCGACCGGAAGTTGGAATTCGACACGCGTAACAACTCCGAAGTGTGTTTCAGGGGGATCCTGGACGGCGACTACGAGGCGATGGTCGCGGGCCGGACGATCCTGGTCGGGTTTGCCGACCAGGCTCCAGGAAAGGTGGAGGTGCTGGACCTGGAGCTGGGGCTCGAGGACAATCTCGGAATTGACCGGGTTGGCATTGGCGTGTCCAAGAACAACCCCGCCCTCCAGGACCTGGTGAACTATTTCCTCAACAAGAGCTACCTCGACCAGCAGGCCGGCAGGATGACGGAGTGGCAGCGAGCGTACGACCTCTACCTCGCCGTTCCGCATGGACAGCAGAGCCAGCCGAAGCCGGATGAGACGCCGCAGCTCCTCGACTACGACGCCAAGGCTCCCATGCGGTGACCACCGACCCCGACGGCCCGGCTGGGGTAGGCGCAACGCGCTCCCGCGGCAGCCAAGCTTTCTGGACTGTCGTGGTGGCCTTGCCCGCGGCGTTCTCGCTGCTGCGGCTGTGGGTTGAGTCTGGCGGCCAGATGCAGACAACGCTGCTGCTGGTGGCCAACGTGAACGCTGTCAACCTGTTTGCCGCCATGTTCATCACCGGCACGCGCCTGGTCACCATGGGCCTGGTGGCGGTCTTTGCCATCGGAGGCATCCTCGGTCTCAGCGCTGACGCCGCGGAGGCGGCAGGCGAGCCGCTGCGGCGGCGCCCGCTCTTCGCCCGCTGGGTGGAGGCCGCCCCGCTGTGGTTGCTCACCACCACGTTCGTTCTGGCCGCGGCCACCTGGAAGATCTTCTACCTGCCGCTGCTGGTCCCGGCGTTTGTGGCAACCTTCCAGGCCACGCCCGCCTACCGGGCTCAGCCCGCAGCACAGCGGCTGCTGGCCGCGACGGTCGCACTCCCCGCCTACGCCTGGATGGTCTGGCCCACGCTGGGCGACGCGTGGCGGCAGCAGGAGTATTTCGCCCTGCTCATGTTCGTCCTGCCGCCGCTGCTGGCGCTGATGATCAGCGATCCGGTGCCCACCCTGCTGGCCCGCCTGGTAGCGACGACCGCACAGCCCGCCGTGCTCCTGCTGCTGGTCTGGGCCGCCCTGCCGGTGCTGACCACACCCGTGCTTCCGTTGACAGTCACCACCGCGACCAGTGCCGACGGGCCTGCGGAGTTCATCCGGGGTCATGTCCTCGGTTCCGACGACACAATGACCGCCATCCTCCAGGAGCGCGGCGGCGTGCGGTATCTGCCCAACGCGACGATCACCGCTCGTGTGCTCTGCCCCCTGCCCGAGGAGCTACCGGTCTACCAGCTCCGGGTACGCGACTTCCACATCGAGGACTCTCTGCTGGAGGCCGTGGGCCGGCGAGTACGCCCGGTAACCGTCACCGACGCGGCCTGCCGCAGCGCCACGGCCCCGGCCAGGTAGGAACACACAGACCTCGATGCGGTTCCTAACCTGTCGCTGCTCATGAGGTACCACAGATCGGCAAGGTCTTGAGGCGATGCGTGTAATGGGCGGCGAGCGCGGCAAAACGGTCTTCCGCTTCGTTTCTCAGCTCTCCGACCCACGCCTCGCGGAGGCGTTCGACCGTCTCAGCCTCGGTTATTCAGGAAGGTCAGTCGATTTGGGGCCTGACCCGGGAAAGGTGCACCCAACCTGCGAGGATGTGAGTTCCTAGATCATATCCACAGTAGAGTCGGGTGCACCTTTCTGGTGGGCAAGCGTAGCGGGTGGGACAAGAACCTGTCGGTGGCCACCACCGGCAAAGGCCTGGTCGGACACGCCGGAGCGGTGCTGCTGCGACGGTGCGCCGACCGAAGCGGGCTGACCGCCGCGTTGGGTGCGGTGTTCCCGACCGGCCAGGGGCCGGGGTGGGACCGCGGGGTGGTGCTGGTCGACCTCGCGGTGGCGATCGTGCTGGGTGCGGTGTGCATGTCCGATATCGACCTGCTGGCCCACCAGGCGCCGGTGTTCGGGGACCCATCGTCGGACTCCACCGTGGGGCGCACCCTCGACGGCATCGACGAGGCCATCCTGACCCGCCTGGGTAAGGCCCGCGCCCAGGTACGCCGGCATGTGTGGAACCTGCTGGCGCTACGCCCGGGCGGGTTCCCGTGGCTGTCGGTAGCGGGCAAGCTACTGACCGGCTGGGTCGTCATCGACATCGACGCCACCTTGATCACCGCGCACTCGGCCAAGCAGGGCGCGGCGGTCACCTTTAAGAAAGGGTTCGGGTTTCACCCCTTGGCGGCGTGGTGCGCCAACACCGCAGAGAGCCTGGCCATGCTGCTACGACCAGGAAACGCCGGCTCCAACACCGTAGCCGACCATCTGCAGGTGGTGGCCGATGCGATCGCGCAGCTGCCACCCGGTCGGCGCACGAGGATCCTCATCCGTATCGACGGTGCCGGCGCCACCCATGAGCTGCTCGAGCACCTGCACGCGCTCAACACCAGCCACCGCACCGTCAGGTTCACTGTCGGTTGGGCAATCACCGCCGCTGACGAGGCCGCCATCGCCGCCTTGTCGCCCAAGGCATGGACGGCGTCGCTGGACCAGGACGGGCAGGCCAACCCCGAGGCGCACACCGCGGAGCTGACCGGGCTTAGCCAGCGTGGTGGCTGGGTGCCCGGGATGCGGCTGCTGGTGCGCCGCACCCGGCCCGCCGGGCGGCACAAGGCCAAGCTGACCGCGTTGGAACGGGCCACCGGATGGCGCTATGTGATGGTGGCTACCAACATCGGCCGCATCGGCGGCGTGCCCGGCTCGCACCATCCCCAGTGGGTTGATGCGCTGCACCGTCAGCACGCTGTGGTGGAGGACCGGGTCCGCACCAACAAGGCCAGCGGGCTGCGTAACCTGCCCTCCAAGCGGTGGACGGTCAACCGCGGCTGGGTCCTGGCTGCCAACCTCGCCGCGGACATCGACGCCTGGACCCGGCTGCTGGGCCTGTACGACCAGCCTGACCTAGCCCACGCCGAGCCGGACACGTTGCGGTACCGGTTGTGGCACCTGCCCGCCCGGCTGACCCGCCATGCCCGACGACGATGGCTGACCCTGAGTGCTACCTGGCCCTGGGCTGATGCGTTTGCCGTGTGCTGGCAGCGCCTGGGTGCCTTGCCGGCCCCGCCCTGACTAGCACCCCTGGTCCGTACGAGCCCAGAAAGGAGCTGTCCCGGCCTCGGAGACCCGGCGCTCACGCGGCGATACGCGCGCTGCCAGCGCCACACCATGTGGGACAAAACGGGTAAGCCGAACCGCTCAGCCGGGAGCAACACGCTCTGACGAATTGAGGTCAGTCACCCACCTGACGGTTTGTTCTGGATCCGATGCAGACCGCTCTGCCATCCGTCGAAAACTGTCCAGACTAATCGAAGAGGGAACCCTCTCGTTATTAAGGCTCAGCGCCAACGGCGAATATCGGTATCTGTCATAGACGGTGAGTGAGTGGAAGTCGTAGATAGGGGCTAGGCTCGGCGTGCGTCCGTCGTAGTAGACGAGGGCCCAGTTCTTCAGGTGTGCGTCGGTGTTTCCGACGACCAGCATTGCCGTCAGCCGTCGGATGTAGTCAGCATATCCACCCACTCCTGTCAACTCCTGGACGACGGTGGCCAGGCTGTCGTACGTGGCGCCGGACTCGCTGTACTTGAACATCGGGCCGACATCTGCAACCTGGGCAAAGTCCTCGAAATGAATCCGACCCGTCGGCGTACGATCGAACCGTTCGATAAGGTACACGAGTTCGGATGGCTCGACCAGGCCGGCCGGGATTCCGCCAACAGCACGGGCCGACGTGACCTGCACCGCTGGCACATCGAAACCCGACGCCTGTAACCAGCGCATGGTCAGGTACTCGTTTACGATAAGCTCCCGCAAAGCGCGGTCAGGTAGCTTCACGGTCCACCATGCTTTGTTCCCGCTCGCAGGAAAGGCCAGTCTCTCTCCGGCAACTGTGTATTTGAGCTGGACGCCAGCCTGGGAGTGGCGTATCGGATGGTCAGGTGACGTCGCAAGGAGGTTCTCGGCGGCTACCTCGTCATCCGGCTCAGCCTCAGCTCGTACTGTGACGGCGCCTGGCAGGTAACCGCCCAGCCTGAGCAGAAGCGTGAACTCCCCGATATTTCCGCCGCCCATCTCGCGGATGATCTGGCGGCGTAGCTCTCCCTCCGGAAGGAGGTTCGCGAACCAGGCGGGAAGGCCCACCCGGGCCCGGCGCAGACTGCGCGGGTCGTCTTCAAAGATCTGCCCGAGGACCTGATGGGTCGGCTCGCCAAGCTGGTCCTCATAGGTGAAGGTTGAGCCACCGCGGTCGTACCGCAGCTCGCCGACGCGACGTCCGTGCAGACACACCTCGGCGTTGGTTGGCTTGGTCACTAGGCTGCCGACCGAATCGTATCCGCAATTGATCGTCCGTCTCTGGCCCCCCACTCGGCCATGCGTTCGACGTGCATCCTTATGGTCTTCTCGCAGGTGACGCCGCGGCGGATGAGAAAGGCTTCAAGATCGCCTGACAGCAGCAGCTCCTGTCCCTCGGCATCAACCAGATGGCTTGCGGCAGCCTCTGGTGTTGCCTGTGCCAGCCGCTGGCGTAGCAGCTGTCCCGACCCCGTGCTGCCAATGACTCGATTGGCGATTGTCCTGGCGCTGGCAGTCTGCCCGTCATTTATGACTGTTCTGAGCGGGCTGCCGCTGGCCATAAGTCGCGCAATGTCAACAGTGTGCCCGGTCATCAGATCCACCGGGTCTACCGACAGAAGCCCTAGAGTGCTGATCTTGGTCATCGCGTGGTTGAAATGGGTTTTGTCGAGCTCTGCCACGAAACCTAGGTACGACGGTACGTGCCCGAGTAGTTGCTGCGCGGCGGCCATGGGCGTGGGCTGCTCGACTGCGAGTACCTGGTTTCTGATCTCGCCGACACTGAGACCGCGTGCTCTGGTGCCGGCGATGGCGCCCCGCCACACCCATCTGCGTAGCAATGTTGACACCCGGCCACCCGGGACACCGTGTAGACGCACAAACCGGACAAGAACTGGCATCGGATGCGAGTACGGCAGGAGCTTTACGTGCGGTATCCCGCATTCGGAACGAAGAAAATGCGCGACCTCGCGCAGGGCGCTGGCGACCTCTCGGAAGGTGTCGGCCCGGTCCTCGTCCGAGACGAACTCGTCATGGAAGTCCTCTCGGAAGATGTCACCGCCGCGGACTGCCAGTATGCAACGCATTGCCAGCCGGTCGTCGAGCGGGCCGAAACCCAGGTCGGCGGTTGTCCGGCCCAGACTGTGCAGGTCGAGCGGCTCGTCGCCAGCCATTCCGGAGTGCAGGGCATGGAAGACTTCCGACTTTGTAAGAGGCTTGCCGGTCGTGTTCATCCTGGTGAAGATCTCGAGGAGGGGCTCCTCATCCGTCGCGGACACGACGTATGTCGGAATCTGGTACTCGCGGATTGCCTTAGCCGCCTGGTCCGCCAGTGCGATCTGTGGGTCCGCGAGCCAGCCGGCGTTCTCACGCATCCAGCGAAGCAGCGTCCGCGTATCTAGAAGAAGACTGACCGGGACCCAGGATGACGGCCGGTCCTGACGCAGGCCGGTCGTGTG
The DNA here is from genome assembly GCA_035707405.1 of Micromonosporaceae bacterium. GTDB lineage: Bacteria > Actinomycetota > Actinomycetes > Mycobacteriales > Micromonosporaceae > DASSUC01. Next base: position 26,698 of record DASSUC010000044.1, read on the forward strand.
GAACTCACCCGTATCAAGGTCGAGATGGACCCGGAACCTGCTGTCGCTGGACGAGTCGCCAGCCACCAGCGCGCCCACAAGGCTTGTGATCCGCTGCTGTCCGTCAACTACCCACAGTGCGGCCTCGGTGTCTGGGGCGTTGATCTCCAAGGGTCCGACGCGCAGGTGTTGCGCGGGAGCCGGCCTGCTCCAGAGAAGCAGGTTGCCGATAGGGAAACCCTGGTGCAGGCTATCGAAGAGCTTGACAACATCTGCGGCTTCCCATTTGAAGCCACGCTGGAACGGCGGGATGCGGACGTATCCGTTGGTGACCTCCTGGACGAGATCCTCCGGGGTGCGGTACTCCACGCGCGGCCGCGCAAGGCCTGGCATGTCCCCTCCTTGGCCGAGACCCTTCGAGGGTAGTCCGGCGGGCGGCCGACCCCAGTGCAGCACGCCGGCAAGGCCAGGCACCATGGGCTCATGACACTCCGCCTCCCCATCGACGCCGAGGCCGAGGAGCTGCTCAGGCGTAGCCCCTTGGCGCTTCTCATCGGCATGGTGCTGGACCAGCAGGTGCCGTTGGAGAAGGCGTTCAGCTCGCCGTACGTGCTCCAGCAACGCCTCGGGCGCCCGTTGGACGCGCAGGAGCTCGCGGCCTACGACCCGGATGAGCTGGCTGAGATCTTCGGGCGGACGCCGGCCCTGCACCGGTTCCCGAAGGCGATGGCCGCACGCGTGCAGGAGCTGTGCCGGCTGCTGGTGGAGCGGCACGACGCCGACGCGGCCCGGGTGTGGCGCGAGGCCAGGGACGGCAAGGAGCTGCTGAGAAGGATCAGCGGCCTGCCCGGCTTCGGTAAGCAGAAAGCGCAGATCATGGTGGCCTTGCTGGGCAAGCAGTACGGCGTGCAGCCGGCTGGCTGGCGCGAGGCGGCCGGCGAGTTCGGTGCGGAAGGATCGCACCGGTCGGTCGCGGACATCACCGACGAGTCCAGTCTGGCCAAGGTCCGCGACTACAAGAAGCAGCTGAAGGCGGCGGCCAAGACCAAGGGCTGACGCGGGCGGCGGGCCGGGGCCGCCGGAAGGTGTCCCGGTGCGGCCAGCTCATCAGAGGTGAGGCACTGGCGCGTTCAGCAGCCATGTGAGTGCCTGCGGCTCGCGCTCGTGGGTCCAGCGACAGCGGTCGGCGAGATAGGGCACTCAGCGGCGCGCACACGCGCGGAGCACTACGGCTGGGCGTGGCGGCGCGGGCGGTGGGAGGATGGACCCGCCCGTGCGCCAGGCCCAGAGCAGGCGGAGACCTCCAGACCAGGTGGAGACCCCAAGCCAGGCGGGAGAACCCCAGAGCAGGCGGGAGACGACGTGAAGCGGCCAGACCGGGTGAGGCGCCCGTCCCGACGGGCGGTGCTCATCACCGACGCGGAGCGCAGCCCAGCTGAGCAGTTACGGTCGCGGCAGGTGCGGTACGTCTTGATGATGTCGGTACGGGCGATGTGTCTCGTGCTCGCCACGGTGCTGGCGGTCGCCCAGGTGCCGCTGCTGTGGCTGTGGGTGCCGCTGTGCCTGGTCGGGATGGTGGTGATCCCGTGGCTTGCGGTGATCATCGCCAACGACCGGGCGCCGCAGGCGCGGTACCGCCTCGCCAACCGGTTGCGCCGGGCTCCGGCCGAGCAGCCTGCGCCGGTCGCGCTGCCGCCCGCCCACGCCGACGGCCGGGTGAACGGCCGCACCATCGATATCGACGTCTGAGCAGCATGGGCGTGTTCCTGGAGACCGAACGGCTGCTGCTGCGCCGGCTCACCGGGCAGGACGTGGACAACGTCGTCGCGCTGGACGCCGATCCCGAGGTGATGTGGCACATCAACGGGGGCAGGCCAACGCCGCGGGAGGAGGTCCGCGACGAGGTCATCCCACGGATGATGGCGTACTACGAGCGGTACGAGGGCTACGGGTTCTGGGCCGCCGTGGAGAAGGCGACCGGCGAGTTCGTCGGTTGGTTCCACTTCCGGCCCAACCCGGACGGGGTGCGCTCGGACGGCACCGCTCGCGAGGGGGTCGAGCTGGGGTACCGGCTGCGTCGTTCGGCCTGGGGCAAGGGGTACGCCACCGAGGGGTCCCGGGCGCTGATCCGTAAGGGCTTCACCGATCTGGGCGTCGAGCGGGTGTACGCCGAGACGATGGTCGTCAATGTCGCGTCCTGGCGGGTGATGGAGAAGGCCGGCCTCCGCCACGTCAGGACCTTCCACCAGGACTGGCCCGACCGCATCCCGGGCGATGAGCACGGCGATGTGGAGTACGCGCTGACCAGGGCGGAGTGGGAGGAGACCCGGCGGACCCCGGCCTCCGACCGGTAGGCGCGAGCCGCCGGTGACGGCTCACCGGCGGCCGACGCGAGGTGGTCGGGGCGGGGCGCCGGGGCGGGGCGGGGCGGCGAAGCGAGGCGGCCAGAGCATGACGGCCAGCTCAGGGGCGGCCGCCGACCAGCGCCACCGCCTGCGCGCCCAGCCGGGCACCGGCTCGCAGCGCGTCGAGTGGGGCGAGGCCGGCCAACCACGCCACCAACAGCCCGGCCGCGAACGCGTCACCCGCCCCGGTCGGGTCCACCACCTCGGCCGGCTCAGCGGGCACGGCCGCGCTCGCTCCGGTCCGGTCGGCCCAGACCGCCCCGTCACCGCCCAGCTTCACAACCGCAGCGCGGGCGTGGCGGGTCAGCGCCGAGGCGAGCGCCGCCGGTGGCAGCTCCCGGCCGACCAGGGCCACCGCCTCGTCCAGGTTGGCCAGGAGCACGTCGGTGCCGCGTACCAGATCGAGGAAGGCCTGGCGGCCGGCGCGCCGCAACGGTTCGGCGGAGGCCGCGTCCACGCTCGTGGTCAGGCCCTGCGCCGCGGCGGCGGTCAACGCGTGCCGCCCGGCCGGCCGGCTGCCCGGGTCGAGCAGAGTGTAGCCGGACAGGTGCAGGTGGGCCGCGTCTGGCACGCCAGCCAGCGCCGCGTCCACATCAGACGGTGCAAGGTGGAGGTTGGCACCCCGGTCGCAGAGCATCGACCGCTCGCCGAAGCCGGAGAGCACGACCACGGCTCCGGTCGCGGTGCCGGGGCAGCGCCGGACGGCGCACCGCACCCCGGTCGCGGCGAGCTCGGCCAGGCGGGCATCGCCGGCGGCATCGGCGCCCGCCGTCGCGACCAGGGTTACCTGAGCCCCGGCCCGGGCCAGCCAGGCTGCCGTGTTCGCCGCCGATCCGCCCCCGGTGACCCGGATCCGGGCCGCGGTGTCCGAGCCGACCGCGAGCTGGCCGCCGAACACCGCCAGCACGTCTGTGACGAGGTCGCCGACGACCAGGACGGAGCTGGTCACCGGGTCACCACAGCCCGGTCCGGACCACGGCCGGCGACACCTGCGGCGCCCGCGGCCACCGCGATCTGGCCGGCCAGCTCGGCGTTGCGCAGGATGATCCGGACGTTCACCTCGACGCTGCGCCCCTGCGTCGCCTCGTGGAAGTACCCGAGCAGGAACGGCGTGACCGCCTTACCGGTGATGCCCTTACGCTCCATTGTGGACAGCGCTGAGGCAAGCACCTCGTCGTGCAGCGCGGGGTCGAGCTGCTCGGCGGTGGGGAGCGGGTTGGCCACCACCAGCGCGCCAGCGGGCACCGCGTGGCCGGCGCGAGCCCGCATGACCCGGGCGACCTCAGCCGGCGACCCGACCGACCAGTCCAGCTCGAGACCGGAGTCGGTGCGGTAGAAGCCGGGAAAGCGGCGGGTGCGGTAGCCGACGACCGCCACCCCGAGCGTCTCCAGCCGCTCCAGCGTGGCGCCGACATCGAGGATCGACTTCACCCCGGAGCACACCACCGTCACCGGGGTACGGGCCAGCGTGACCAGGTCAGCCGACTCGTCAAAGGTGGTCGTGGCCTGCCGGTGCACGCCGCCCAGGCCGCCGGTGGCGAACACGCCGATGCCGGCCATCGCCGCGACCGCACTGGTGCTGGCCACGGTGGTCGCCCCGTCGGCGCCGGCCGCCGCGGCGACGGCCAGGTCACGCGCTGACAGCTTGGCCACGCCCTCGGCTGTCGCGAGCCGGGCCAGCTGCGCGCCGTCCAGCCCCACCACCAGCTCCCCGCCGACCATCCCGATCGTCGCCGGCACCGCTCCGGCGGCGCGTACCGCCTGCTCGACGGCCTTGGCCACGTCGAGGTTGTCCGGCCGCGGCAGGCCGTGCGCGACGAGGGTGCTCTCCAGGGCCACCACCGGACGGCCGCGGTCTATGGCCTCGCGGATCTCGGCGCCGTAACGGATGTGGAACTCGTTCACAACAATCACCCTATTGAGCAGGAGCCGGTGGGCAGGATCGCGGGGTGAACCCGCTGCTCCGCCGGTTGCTCGGCATCATCGCCGCCGTCCTCGCGCTCGCGGTGGCGGTCGGGTTCAGCCTGGGCACGTGGAACCCGTGGCACCTGGTCGCCCTGGACCGCTACCTGGGCAACCCTCCGGCCGGTCTGCTGATCTTCGCGGTCCTCGCCTTTGTCGCCGCCTGGCTGCTGCTGCCGGTGGCCAACGAGGCGGCTCAGGGGCGGCGGATCGCGGTGCGCGTCGGCGCCGCCGCCCTTATCCTCATCGGGTTCTTCTGCTGGGGGCTGGCCGGCCAGATCTTCGCGCCGCCGATGACGACCGAGCTGGCCCGCTCGCCTGACCGGGACCGGGCGGTGGTGCTGGTTGAGCGGGAGAACGACCGCCAGCTGCGGCTCTGGGCGGGGCGCGGGATGACCGCCCGGGACATGGGCAGCCTGGGGCTGGCCTGCGGTCACGTGACGGCCAGGTTCATCGGGCCGGACGAGGTGGAGGTGCTCACCAGCTACCGGGACTGGCGGCTGCGCCTGGATCCGGCGACCGGCGCGCCCCTGGACACGATCGGTCCCCGGTGTGCGGGCTGAGCCGGCCCTGAGACACTGGTCGGGTGAGCACACCGACGACCCCGCAGCCGGACACCGGCACGCTGGTTGAGGAGCGGACCGACTACCGCATGGACGAGGGCGACCATGAGCGCTTCTCGCACTACGCGGAGAAGAACAAGATCATGGAAGCCATGATCGAGGGTACGCCGATCCGCGCCCTCTGCGGCAAGGTCTGGGTGCCCTCCCGCGACCCGAAGCGGTTCCCGGTCTGCCCGCAGTGCAAGGAGATCTACGAGTCGCTGAACGACTAGCGACGTCACGTCCTGCGGGCCCGCCACCCGGGCTGCGGCTAAGCTGGACCCGCCTTCGCGGTCGACCCGGCCCGGGGCTCTTTTCGTGCCCGGGAGGGGGTCCAGCGCGCATGGCCGTCGGCCGACCGGACCTGGACGCGTTCCCGCCGCTGCGGGCCTGGCAACGGCGGGCCCTGGTGGAGTACCTGCGGCGGCGGGACGAGGACTTCCTGGCGGTCGCGACCCCGGGCGCCGGTAAGACCGCACTTGCTTTGCGGGTCGCCGCGGAGCTGCTGGCTGACCGCACGGTGGAGGCGGTCACCGTGGTGACGCCGACCGAGCACCTCAAGACCCAGTGGGCCGGCGCCGCGGCCCGGGTAGGCATCCAGCTCGACGCCGCGTTCCGCAACGCCGACCTGCATTCAGCTGCCGACCTGCACGGTGCCGTCGTCACGTACGCCCAGGTGGGCACGGCACCGGCGGTGCACCGGCGACGCAGCCTGGCCCGGCGGACGCTGGTGGTGCTCGACGAGATCCACCACGCCGGGGACTCCCGCTCCTGGGGCGACGGGGTGAAGGCCGCTTTCGAGCCGGCGGTACGCCGCCTGATGCTGACCGGCACGCCGTTCCGCTCGGACGACAACCCGATCCCGTTCGTGACCTATGAGCGCGGGCCGGACGGCCTGGCCCGGTCCCGGTCAGACAGCAGCTACGGATACGCGGACGCGCTGCGCGACGGGGTGGTCCGCCCGGTGATCTTCCTCGCCTACTCCGGCGAGACCCGCTGGCGTACCAGCGCCGGCGACGAGCTGGCCGCGCGGCTGGGCGAGCCGATGACCCAGGACCTCATCGCGCAGGCGTGGCGGACCGCGCTGGACCCCGGCGGCGAGTGGGTGCCGCAGGTGCTGCGCGCGGCAGACGCCCGGCTGGGCGTGCTCCGCTGCGCCGGCATGCCGGACGCGGGCGGCCTGGTCATCGCCAGCGACCAGCAGGCCGCCCGGGCGTACGCGCGGCTGCTGGAGCAGGTGACCGGGGAGAAGCCGGTGGTCGTGCTCTCCGACGACGCCGGCGCGTCGGCGAGGATCGGCGCCTTCGCCGTCTCCGGGCAGCGGTGGCTGGTGGCCGTACGCATGGTCAGCGAGGGCGTCGACATCCCCCGGCTGGCGGTCGGGGTCTACGCCACGAGCGCCTCCACGCCGCTCTTCTTCGCGCAGGCGATCGGCCGGTTCGTCCGCGCCCGGCGGCCCGGCGAGACGGCGACGGTGTTCCTGCCCAGCGTGCCGCAGCTGTTGGCGCTCGCCAGCGAGATGGAGGTCGAGCGCGACCACGTGCTCGGCGCCCGGGACCGCGGCGGCTTCGACGATGAGCTGGTCGAGCGGGCCCAGCGCGAGGAGCGGGCCAGCGGCGAGCTGGAGAAGCGCTTCGAGGCGCTCTCCGCAACGGCAGAGCTGGACCAGGTGATCTTCGACGGCGCGTCGTTCGGCACCCCGGTCCGCGCGGGCACCCCCGAGGAGGAGGAGTATCTCGGCCTGCCCGGCCTGCTCACCCCGGACCAGGTCGCCGCCCTGCTCAGCAAGCGCCAGGCGGACCAGCAGGCGGCCCGGCGCCGCGGCCGGGTGGCGCATGCGGAGCCCGGCCGGCCCGACCCGGCCACCACGACCACGGGTACGGTGCCTGCCGGCGAGCGCCGGATCGCGCTGCGCCGGCAGCTCAACGCCCTGGTGGCGGCGCACCATAACCGGACCGGCCTGCCACACGGGAAGATCCACGCCGAGCTGCGCCGTCGCTGCGGCGGGCCGCCCAGCGCGCAGGCGACGATCGAGCAGCTGGAAGAGCGGATCGCGACGATCCACGCGCTGTAGCGGTCGCGTGAGGGGCCGCGGGGGTGGCGAACGGGGGCGCCCGTAGCCTCCAGGCGCCCCCGTTCGGGGATCTATCGACTAGGTTGTCGGAGAACCTAGTTGTTAACTAGCTCTTTGCCGCGCCACGCGAAGTCGGGGTCGACCGCGATCTCCACCGCGATGCGCACCAGACGTTCGGCGTACTTGTTGGCGTGGTGGCCGCAGAAGACCAGCTGGCCACCTCCGGCGATCATGACGCGGAGCTTGCCGGCGGCGTTGCAGCGGTCACACCGTTCATCGGCGGCCGGCGGTGCCACCGTCTCCGGCGGCGGCGTGAGAGTCGGGGTCATCGCCTTCCTCCTCTGGTCGTCACCGATGAAACAGTCTCGTTGCTCACCCATCGTCCAACATCGGCCACCTGAGCGACCTTCCCTATGTGCCCACTGGCAACGTGAGTCACACGGGGTCGGTTGAACACGGCCTGTGTGCGCCGTGCCACAAGGGTGCCATGTCGACGATCAGAGGTCGACAACGACTTGGTTCCAGGAGAGCCTTACACGCATAGTGACTAATCAGACACAAGCGGTTCAGTAAGGGGTCTGAAGCTGAGGCTTTTGTCCCAGTATGTCAGTCCAGATAGTCGCGGAGCACCTGGGAGCGGGACGGGTGGCGCAGCTTCGACATCGTCTTGGACTCGATCTGGCGGATCCGCTCGCGTGTCACGCCGTACACCTGGCCGATCTCGTCCAGGGTCCGGGGCTGCCCGTCGGTCAGGCCGAACCGCAGCCGGACCACCCCGGCCTCGCGCTCGGACAGCGTCTGCAGGACCTGCTGGAGCTGGTCCTGCAGCAGCGAGAACGACACCGCGTCCACCGCCACGACCGCCTCGGAGTCCTCGATGAAGTCGCCGAGCTGGCTGTCGCCCTCATCGCCGATCGTCTGGTCCAGCGAGATCGGCTCCCGGGCGTACTGCTGGATCTCCAGGACCTTCTCCGGGGTGATGTCCATCTCCTTCGCCAGCTCCTCCGGCGTCGGCTCGCGACCGAGGTCCTGGAGCAGCTCCCGCTGGATCCGGCCGAGCTTGTTGATCACCTCGACCATGTGCACCGGGATGCGGATGGTGCGGGCCTGGTCGGCCATTGCGCGGGTGATGGCCTGGCGGATCCACCAGGTGGCGTAGGTGGAGAACTTGTAGCCCTTGGTGTAGTCGAACTTCTCCACGGCGCGGATGAGGCCCAGGTTGCCCTCCTGGATCAGGTCCAGGAAGGCCATGCCGCGGCCGGTATACCGCTTGGCGAGGGAGACCACGAGCCGCAGGTTGGCCTCGAGCAGGTGGTTCTTGGCCCGCTCGCCGTCCCGTGAGATCCACTCCAGGTCCCGGCGCAGCTGGACGATGAGCTTCTCCTCGCCGTCCTCGGCGGCGCGCAGCCGCTCCGACGCGTAGAGCCCGGCCTCGATCCGCTTGGCGAGGTCGACCTCCTGCTCGGCGTTGAGCAGCGGGACCTTTCCGATCTGCTTCAGGTACGCCCGGACGGAGTCCGCCGACGCGGTGAGCTCAGCGTCGCGGCGCGCCTGCTTCAGCGCCTCGGACTCCTCGTCGTCCCAGTCGAAGTCGTCGTCGGCCTGGGCGGCCGCGTGCGCCGCCTCGGCCAGCTCGGCCGGCTCGTCGACGGGGACGTCCTCGATCTCGGCGGCCAGCGCCTCAGCATCCAGCTCGCTGAGGTCGGGCTCGTCCTCAGCGGTCGCCTTGGCCGCGCCGCCCGCCGGGTCCGGCGTGACCTGCGCGGGCTTCGTCTCGGCTGGCTTCGCCTGGGCCGGTGCCGACTTTGCCGTCGCCTTGCCCGCCTTGGTGGCGGCCTTGCGGGGTGTGGCAGCGGCCTTCCCGGCGGTCGCGGTCGCCCCGGCGACCGGCTCGGCCGCGGCGGCGTCGGCCTCGCCGGCAACCTCGGTCCGGCTCTTGGCTTCGGCCTTCCCGGCGGTCTTCGCCCGGGCGGCCTTGGCCGTCGCCTTGGCGGCACCGCGTGCGGGTCCGCTCTTGTCCGTCCCGCCCTTACCGGTGCCGTGCTCGGCGGCGGTGACCTCGTCGACATCCTTGCCGGCGCCGGAGGTGGCCTTGCCGGGCGTGGTCACGTCCAGGGCCTGGCCCATCTCGCCGGCGGCACTGGCGGCCGGCGGCTCCGCCGCCCGCGCCGGCTTTGCCGTGGCGCTCTTGGGCACGGCCTTACCGGGCTCCTTCACCGATCCGTTGTCGACTGCCTGCCCACTCGACCTGGTTGCCTGCTTGCGGGCCGGGCGTAGCTCCGCAGGTGCGTTGCCGGTATCCACCGCAGCCTTGCCGCTGCTCTTCTTCGTGGCCACTGTCCCCGCCTTCGCGGTCGTTACCTTCCCGGTCGCCGCCGCCTTGGTGGCCGCCACTGGCCGCCGGGTCGACGCCGAACCGTCCACCATCACGGTCACCCCTGCCTCAGCCAGGGCCCGTAGTACCCGCTTCGCCTGGGCCGGTGTCACCGCGGCGGCTTCCGCCGCCGAGACCACCTGTGCCGAGGTCAGCTGGCCTCCCGAGCCCCCGGCCGTGGCGATGAGACTCTCTGTGAGCGAGCGTACGTCGGCGCCGTTGTGGCGGGCTTCTGTCACGAACGACCTTCCCATGGCGGTAGCGTGCTGGGCCGATGTGGCCGGCGGGGCAGGGCGCTGCCGCCGCCGCACCGGGCCGGTGATGGGTGCTCTGGAGAGCCCCCGAGCCGTGTGACCGTATGGCGGCTGGTCCACGTCGCGCGGGCAGGCGTGAATTGTAACGCTGTCCGGGTCCTGACAGCTTGCGCGCGCACCGAGTAGCTGTTCGCCAGTCGCCGGGCGCCGCTCGCCGGCCGTTCATGCGGGCGCCTGGGAAGATGGGCGCGATGGGGCCGGAGGCGGAGCACTCGGATGCGCAGCAGCTGCTGGCGGTCGCGGTTGAGGTGGTACGCGCCGCGGCCGTGACCGCGTGGACCATGCGGGAGCAGGGGATCGGCGACGTCGCGACGAAGAGCACCGACACCGATGTGGTGACCGCCGCCGACCGGGTGGTGGAGAGGCAGGCCATCGAGGCGCTGCGCGCCGCCCGCCCGGGCGACACCATCCTCGGCGAGGAGTCCGGGACGCTCTCCGCGGTGACCGGCACGGGGCGCGGGCCGGGCCAGGCTGGGCAGGAGTCCAGCGCCGGCGGACCGGTCGCGGTGGCGCAGGTGCGGTGGCTGCTCGACCCGATCGACGGGACCGTCAACTACCTGTACGGGCTGGCGCCGTACGCCGTCTCGCTCGCGGCCGAGATGGCCGGGGTCGTCGTGGCAGGGGTGGTCCGGGAGGTGACCACCGGTGAGGAGTGGACGGCCGTCCGGGGCGCCGGTGCCTGGCGCGCCGGGCGGCGCCTGGCCGGTTCCGCCGTGGCAGCCCTGGGGCAGAGCCTGCTCGCCACCGGTTTCGCGTACGACCCGGCCCGCCGGGGCCACCAGGCCCGCGTGGTCGCCGCGCTGCTGCCGGAGGTCCGTGACATCCGCCGTTTCGGAGCCGCCTCGGTAGACCTCTGCCTGGCTGCGGAGGGGCGGGTCGACGCGTACTACGAGAAGGGGCTCAACCCCTGGGACTACGCGGCCGGGGCGCTGGTGGCGGCTGAGGCCGGCCTTTCGGTCACCGGACTCGACGGCGGCCCGCCCGGACCGGGATTCGTGCTGGCCGCGCCGGTCGGGATCTACCGCGACCTGCGCAGGCGGCTCGGCGAGCTGGACGCGGCCGGGGGTCCGTAGCCCCGCGGGGCGCGAGACGACGCGCGTGCCCGCCGGCGGGCGGGTGGCTAGCGGGGGTAGGCGTCGCAGGTGCCTTTGGGTAGCTGCGGCTTGCCCAGGGCCCCGATCGACTGGTTCACCTCGGTGATCGTGCCGAGCTGCCGGTACCGGTTGCCGATCACCACGTCGACCACGTCGTTGGTGCGCTTGACGTCGAACTGGAGCTCCGCCTGGTTCAGGAAGTACGCCCGCAGCACGTGGGCGGCGCCCACCGCCTTCGGCCCGTACCGCAGGACGGCCACTCCGTTGACGCCCTTCCGGTCTGTCGACGGGGGCTTGACGACGACGAACTCGCGGTTGCTGAAGTCCTCAGCCACCTGCTCGGCCAGGCCCGCCTGCCGGGTCCCGTTGAGGACGTTGATCTTGATGTTCTTCTCCTCTGGCAGCCGGAGGTCGGCCGGCACCTGGCCGGGGGGGCAGCCGGTGGCTCGCGCCGGCGTCACGGTCTGCGTGTCGCGCACGACCGCCATCGTCACGAGGACAACAGCGGACACGAACAGGGCGCCCAGGACGACGAGCGCACGCACCCGCGCAATGCTCATCTGGACGGCTCCCCGTACGCCACCGGCGCGCCCGCGCACCGGCACCTAAACTCCTGCCGCTGAGGCTAGCGCCTGCCGGTTGGGGCCGCAGCGGTCCCCCGCCCTGCCGCACGCAGGCTGCGCGGGCGCCGATCTCGCCCCCGTGGGGACCAGTTCTGCGGTTCTGGTAGCGCTCTGGTGTCGCGTAAATCACAGTGGGAACAACTTTGCGCGCGTGGGCGTACATCCCTCGCACGGGAACGGTAAGGTACCGCGCTCGACTGGGGAGTTTCCGGCTGTCGGTGGACACTCGTCGGGCGGGCGGGCACGAAAACACCACCGCCCGGCGTTACACCGGGCGCGATCGAAATACGGGAGTGTGACGAGGACATGGCCACCGACTACGACGCGCCGCGTCGCGAAGAGGTCGACCTCGGCGAGGACAGCCTGGAGGAGCTGAAGGCCCGCCGAGTCGACGCGCAGTCGGGCAGCGTGGACGTTGACGAGGCCGAGGTGGCGGAGAGCTTCGAGCTGCCCGGCGCCGACCTCGCCGACGAGGAGCTGACCGTACGGGTCCTGCCGATGCAGGCCGACGAGTTCCGCTGCTCGCGCTGCTTCCTGGTGCATCACCGCAGCCAGCTGGCTTACGAGCGCAACGGCGAGCTTATCTGCCGCGAGTGCACCTGACCCGACTTGCGAAACTGGGCCCATCCGCTTAGCTCGATGCTGTACAGATCGTCCAACGCGGAGGGCTTACGAGATGAACCGCCCTGAGCACGTGCCCGACGACTCGTCGGGCACTTTGGCACCCGGCACCGGTCCGGCGGCGGGGGCCGACCGGCCCGGAAACGCCGACCGGCCCGGGAATGCCGACCGGCCCGGAAACACCGACCGGCCCGGGAATGCCGACCGGTCGGGGGACGGTGACCGGCCTACGGTTGGCGGCGAGTCTCGGCAGGCTGGCCAACCCCACCGGCATGACGAGCGCGGGGAGGCCGGTACCGGCCGGCCGGACGGGACCACCCCGCCGACCGGCCAGCCCACAGACGCGGCACGCGCCGGCGGCGAGCCGGACGCCTCGCCTGCGGGCAGCGGCGAGAGCATGTCCGAGACGGTGGCGGCGCTGACCGCCGAGGAGCTGGCCCCGGCGCAGCGCCGGCGGCTGCTCGGCCGGCTGGCGGCGGAGGTACGCGCCAGGGGCGTCGGCAACTTGTTCAAACCCCGGGCGGCGATCCGCTGGGTGGCGGACGCGGTTACCGACGTGGCGCCGCACATCCCACTGCGTGACCTGGAGACGCTGCGCCAGCACCATGACGGGCTGGATGGTGACGCGCTCGCCGAGCGGCTGATCCGTAACGCGGCGCGGGGGACCGCGGCGGTGGGGGCAGCTGGCGGCGGGCTGACGTCCATCGAGTGGGTCATCACGCCCAGTCTGCTCAGCGCCCCGGTGCTCCTGGCCGCGGAGACCGTCGCGGTGGTGGCCATCGAGCTCAAGCTGATCGGCGAGCTGCACTCCGTCTACCGCCAGCCGCTGCCTGGCAACGGCACCCAGCGGGCGGTCGCGCTGGTGCAGGGGTGGGCCTCCCGGCGGGGCGTCACGCCTGCGGTCCCCGGCGGAGGGGTCGCCGCCGTGCTGGGCACTGCCGCGCGCAAGGAGCTACGGGACCGGCTGCTGCGCCGCTTCGGCCGCAACCTCACCACGCTCGGGCCCCTGCTGACGGGTGCTGCGGTCGCCGGTTACCTGAACCGCCGCGCCACCCTGGCCCTCGCCAACGAGGTGCGCAAGGACCTGGGTGGCCGGCCGACCAACGCACCGGAGACCACCGGCGGGTGAGCCGGTAGGCCGGCAGCTCTCAGCCGGCAGGGCCCGCGCAGCCTCAGCCGGCAGGGCCCGCGCAGCCTCGGTCAGCAGGGCCGGGCGCAGCCTCAGCGCGAGGGGTCCCGTGCCGCCGCGTCCCGTGCGGCCAGGAGCGCGCTCGCCAGCTGCCCTGGACGGCGGCTGCTGACCACCCAGTACGGCGTGGGGTCGGCCGGGTCGTCGAGCAGCACCTGGACCGCGCCGGGCACCCACGGCCGCTGGACCACGAAGGCCATCGGGTCGGCGGCGGGCCCGAGGATCTCCCGCCGGCCGTCCAGGTCCAGCGGGATGGCGTCGGCGACATGCCGGACCGGCAGCCGGGCGTCGTCCACCCGCAGCTCGCCGCCTTCCACGGCGACCCGGATGCGGCCCAGCCACACCAGCGCCGCGGCCGTGGCGGGGACCAGGACGGCGTACGGCACCCAGGATCGCAGGCCGGGCGCGCCGAGATGCAGCTCCGCGGCGAGCAGCGCGGCGAGGCCCAACGCCGGTGGCCACAGCCACCACGGCAGCGCGAGCCGCTCGGCGAAGCTCTCCGGGGACGCCACGCTGTCCGAGGGTACGCCCGTTGTTTCAGGTCGCCACGCGGCAGGATGAGGGGGAGTGCCCGACCGTCACCAGAGGTGCCCGTTGACCGACCACAGCAGTGAGCCCGCCGCCGTCCCGGTGGCCGTGTGCCAGCTCGACCCCGACCTGCCCCTGCCGTCGTACGCCCACCCGGGTGACGCTGGCGCCGACCTGGTCGCAGCCGAGGAGGTCGAGATCCACCCGGGAGAGCGGGCGCTGGTACGCACCGGCGTGGCGATCGCGCTGCCGGCCGGCTACGTCGGGCTGGTGCACCCGCGCTCGGGGTTGGCCGCGCGGCTGGGCGTGACCGTGCTGAACGCGCCGGGCACGGTCGACGCAGGCTACCGGGGTGAGATCCTGGTCAACCTGGTCAACCACGACCGGCGTACGGTTGCCAAGATCTCCCGCGGGGACCGGATCGCGCAGCTCGTCGTCCAGCGGGTCGAGCGGGCACACTTCCACGTCGTTGAGGCGCTGCCCGGCTCCGTACGCGGAGCGGGCGGGCACGGCTCCACCGGCGGCCACGCCGGGCTCAAGGCGCCGGAGCAGGAAAGGGAACCACAGTGATCTTCTCCCGACGCCGTGCAGGCGCCAACCGGCACGAGCCCCGTCACGCCGCCCGACGCCGTACCCGGGAGGAGTTCGGTCCGCAGGAGACCGAGCTCGACCCGGCCGAGCCGGAGCTGCCGGACCGGGGACCGTACGACGTGACGCTCGCGCCGTCCGGCGTACCAATGCTTGATCTTGGCAGTCTCCAGATCCCGGTGGCCGACGGCGTTGAGGTGCAGCTCCAAGCTGGTGCGGACGGCGTGGTCCAACAGGTCGTGCTTATGCACAAGGGGAGCGCGCTACAGCTGGGCGTGTTTGCCGCGCCCCGCTCCGAAGGCATCTGGGAGGAGGTGCGGGCCGAGATCCGGCAGTCGCTGGCCGCCGACGGCGTGGCCGCCCGTGAGGTCGACGGGGAGTACGGGACAGAGCTGCTGGCCCGGGTGCGGAGCCCGCAGGGCCCGACCGACCTGCGGTTCGTCGGAGTTGACGGCCCCCGGTGGATGGTCCGTGCGGTCTACCAGGGTCCGGCCGCGGTCGACCCGGCGGCGGCCGACCCGCTGGCCGGCTGCCTCGCCGGCCTGGTGGTGGACCGTGGCAGCCAAGCGATGCCGGTACGCGACGCGCTGCCGCTGCGCCTGCCGCGCGACCTGGCCGAACAGGCGGGCAGTGACAAGCCGCGCGCGGCTGGGGACCCGCCCGCCGGGCCGGGCGGGGCGGGGTTCGCTTCGTTCGGGTCGGCGGGATCGGGGTCCGCGCCGGGGTCGGCCGGGCCCGGCGGGTCGGGGCCGGGCGGGTCGGCGGCGCCGGGGTCCCCGGCCGGGGCGGTGTCGGCCGAACCGGCGTCGCACGCCACGGACCGGCCTGGACAGCGCCGGCGCCGGCCCGGCCATCGGCAGCACGGCTGACTCGTGGTGCCCGCCCGGCTGCCGGCAGTGCGGGGTGGCCCGCGCCGAGGTGCTGGGCCCTGGGGCGGGCGGGCCTGTGACGTACCCTTGTCTGGCGGCCATGGCACGTGGCCGGGGAGGGTGACGATGACGTCATGGCGATCGACCGATGCCGCTCGCCGGTGCACCGGCTCCTCCACCGGTTGACCGCCTCAGAGGACGAGCTGGACGCCGAGGAGCTCCAGCGCGGCAGCGCCGCCTCCGGGTGCGCCCTCATCAGCGACGTGTGCCGCGGCCAGCTGGTCACGGTCTCCGGGCGGCTGCGCACCGTGGTCTACACCCCGCGGACCAACCTGCCGACCCTCGAGGCGGAGCTGTACGACGGGACCGGGTCCGTCATCCTTGTATGGCTGGGGCGCCGGCACATCGCCGGGGTGGAGCCGGGCCGCTCCGTCACCGCGCGCGGTCGCGTCGCAGTGCGCGACGACCGTAAAGTCATCTACAACCCGTACTACGAGCTCGACGCCCAGTGATGATGGGTGCGGCGGGGATGCGAAGCGACGACGTAGGCGACATGGTGCGAGAGACGAAGTGGTGAGCCAATGACCCCCAACCAGGCCCCGGACCAGCTGCCAACGCTCTCGGAGCAGATGGCCGAGCAGCTGGGTGGGTGGCGCGGGCTGGTCGAGTCGAGCCTGCCGGTGGCGGTGTTCGTGGTGGCCAACGTGGTCTGGGGCCTGCGCCCCGCGCTGCTGTGCGCGGTCGGGTTTGCCGTCGCGCTCGCCGGGTGGCGGCTCAGCCAGCGGCGCCCCACCCGGCACGCGCTCAACGGCCTCGTGGGCGTGGGGATCGGCGCGGCGTTCGCCTGGAACACCGGCGAGGCAAAGGACTTCTACCTGCCGGGCATCTTGTACGGCATCGCGTACTCGTTCGCCTTGATGGGCTCGATCGCGGTCCGCCGGCCGCTGGTCGGCTGGCTGTGGTCGATCATCGTGGACGGCGGCCGGCAGCAGTGGCGGCTCGATCCGCGGCTGCTGCGCACGTTCGGCTGGCTGACCGCGCTGTGGGCGACCGTCTACCTGGCCAAGGCGGGCTTGCAGGCGTGGGTCTTCTACAGCGGGCTCGACGACGAGACCAAGGCCACGGCGCTGGGCGTCATCCGGATCGCGCTGGGCTTCCCGCCGTACGCGCTGCTGCTGGGGCTGACCGTGTGGACGGTACGCCGGGTGCTGCGCGAGCCGGTCCAGCCGGCGGTTGCGACCTGACGCCTGACGCCGCTGCGGGAGGTCAGCCGGTGGGTTGGCGGGCCCGGTCCGGGCGCTCCATGGCCTGCTTGCCGAGCATGACGGCCCGGACCGCGCCCTCGACCTCCGCGGTGCAGACGAACACCAGCTCATCCCCTGCCTCCAGGGGATCGTCGGGCGTCGGCACGAGGACCCGCTTGCCGCGCACGATCGCCACGAGCGCGCTGTCCCGCGGCATCGGCACCTCCCGGACCGCCCTTCCCACGTACGGCGCGGTGTCCGGCAGCGTGATCTCCACCAGGTTCGCCTCACCCTGCCGGAAGCTCATCAGCCGGACCAGCTCGCCGACCGAGACGGCCTCCTCGACCAGCGCGGCCATCAGCCGGGGGGTGCTGACCGCGACGTCCACCCCCCACTGGTCGGTGAACAGCCACTCGTTCTCGGCACGGTTCACCCGGGCCACCACCCGGGGCACCGCGAACTCCGTCTTGGCCAGCAGGGACACCACCAGGTTGACCTTGTCGTCGCCGGTGGCAGCGACCACGACATCGCAGCTCGCCAGGTCGGCCTCCTGGAGGTTGGCCAGCTCGCAGGCGTCGGCCAGCACCCACTCCGCCTCGGGGACGCGGTCCGGCCGCAGCATCCTCGGCTGCCGTTCGATGAGCATCACGTGGTGGTCGTTCTCGATCAGCTCCTGGGCGATGGAGCGACCGACGTTGCCGGCCCCGGCGATCGCGACCCGCATGGATGAACCCTCCCCGCTCAGGTGGAAGCCGGCGCGGAGCCGGCGATCTTGGTGACGGGCGCGACCATCTCATCCGTCACGAGCATGTGGACCTGGTCGCCTTCCTGGAGCGCGGTGGACGGCGTGGGCAGCGCACCCATCCCGAAGCGGGTGAGATAGGCGACCCGGGCCCCGGTGGCGTCCTCGAGCGCGCGTAACGGCAGGCCGGTCCAGTCTGGATGGACCGGCACCTCGATCATCACCGCCACCCCGGTCGGGTCGCGCCAGATCTCGATGTGCCCTTCCGGCACCAGGTGGCGCAGCATGCGGTCGGCGGTCCAGCGGACCGTGGCCACGGTCGGGATGCCCAGGCGCTCGTACACCTCGGCCCTTTTGGCGTCGTAGATGCGGGCGACGACGCGGTGCACGCCGAAGGTCTCCCGGGCCAGCCGGGCCGAGATGATGTTTGAGTTGTCACCGCTGGACACCGCCGCGAACGCGTCCGCGCGCTCGATGTCCGCCTCCCGCAGCACCTCGCGGTCGAAGCCGACACCGGTGACGGTCAAGCCGCCGAAGTTCGCGCCGAGGCGGCGGAACGCGTCTGCGTTCTGGTCGATGACCGCCACTGAGTGCCCGCGCCCCTCCAGGCTGACCGCGAGGGTCGAGCCGACCCGGCCACAACCCATGATCACGACGTGCACGCCCGCTCTCCTCCGCCCGCGACTCCGGCCACAGATCTGTCCGCCAAGTCTGTCGGCGAACAGACGCTCTCGGCAAAGCCTCCCACGGCCGCGCTGCCGTGCCCGCACCGCACCGGGGGTTATGCACCGGGTACACCCTGTTGGCATCAGCCGCACCGGTAGTGCGGCATCGGCCGGTCGGCCACCATCGGGGGGAGCGCGCGGCCTAGGCTTGCGGGCTGTGGCCCGTCCCACCACCGTCGCCAAGCGGCTTCTCGTCGGCCGCCCGTTCCGCTCTGACCGGCTGCAGCACACGCTGCTGCCGAAGCGGATCGCCCTGCCCGTCTTCGCCTCCGACCCGCTCTCCAGCGTCGCGTACGCCCCGGGCGAGATCCTGCTGACGCTGTCGCTGGCCGGTGCGGCCGCGTACGTGTACGCCCCATGGATCGCGGTGGCGGTGGTGCTGGTCCTGGTCACCGTGGTGGCGAGCTACCGGCAGAACGTGCATGCGTACCCGTCGGGCGGCGGGGACTACGAGGTGGCCACCGTCAACCTCGGCCGCCGTGCCGGGCTGGTCGTGGCGAGCGCGCTGCTCGTCGACTACGTGCTCACGGTGGCGGTGTCGGTCTCCGCCGGGGTGGAGAACCTGGGCGCCGCGGTGCCCTACATCGGTGAGCACCGCCTCGGCTTCGCAGTCGGCACCGTGGTCCTGCTCACCGCGATGAACCTGCGCGGGGTGCGGGAGTCGGGCATCGCGTTCGCCATCCCCACCTACGCGTTCCTGGTCGGCATCTTCGCCCTGGTGGGCTGGGGCCTGTTCCGGATCCTGGTGCTGGGCCACGAGCTGCGGGCGGCCAGCGCCGACCTGACCGTCCACGCCGAGCACCCGTTCGTCGCGTTCGCCTTCGCGTTCCTCCTGGTGCGGGCGTTCTCGTCGGGCTCGGCGGCGCTGACCGGGGTGGAGGCGATCTCCAACGGGGTGCCCGCGTTCCGCCACCCGAAGAGCCGCAACGCGGCGACCACGCTGCTCGTGCTCGGCGTGATCTCGTCGATGCTGATGCTGAGCATCGTGGTGCTGTCCCGGCTGACCGGGGTCCAGTACGTCGAGGACCCGGCCGCCCAGATCGAGGGCGTGGGCCCGGACTACCTCCAGCCGACCGTGACCGCCCAGCTCGCCGACGTCATCTTCGACCACTTCCAGCCGGCCTTCTACTTCGTGCTGGGCGTGACCGCGCTGATCCTGGTGCTCGCCGCGAACACCGCGTTCAACGGGTTCCCGGTGCTCGGCTCGATCCTCGCCCAGGACCGCTACCTGCCGCGGCAGCTGCACACCCGGGGGGACCGGCTGGCGTTCTCCAACGGCATCATGTTCCTGGCCGCGTTCGCCATCGTGCTGATCGTGGCGTTCCGCGCGGAGACCACCCGGCTGATCCAGCTCTACATCGTCGGCGTGTTCGTCTCGTTCACGCTCTCGCAGTTCGGCATGCTGCGGCACTGGAACCGGCTGCTGCGTAGGGAGCGGGACCGCTCGAGCCGTCGGCGTATGCTCCGGGCCCGGGCGATCAACGGGTTCGGCGCCGCCATGACCGGCTTCGTGCTGGTCCTCGTGCTGGCGACGAAGTTCACCCACGGCGCCTGGATCTCGATCGCCGCGATGGCGGTGATCTACGCGGTCATGCTGGCCATCCGCCGCCACTACGACACGGTGGCCCGGGAGCTGGCCCCGGCCGACGACCGGCCGGTGCTGCCCGCCCGTAACCACGCGGTCGTCCTGGTCAGCAAGGTGCACCTGCCGACCATGCGGGCCCTGGCCTACGCCCAGGCGACCCGCCCCGACACGCTCACCGCGGTCACCGTCAACGTCGACGAGCGGGACACCCGCGCGCTGCAGGCCGAGTGGGAGGGGCGTGGCATACCGGTGACGCTGGCGGTCATCGACTCCCCGTACCGGGAGATCACCCGGCCGATCATCGACTACGTGAAGTCGGTGCGCCGGGACTCGCCCCGCGACGTGGTCACCGTCTTCATCCCGGAGTACGTTGTCGGCCGCTGGTGGGAGCACCTGCTGCACAACCAGAGCGCGCTGCGCCTGAAGACCCGGCTGCTCTTCGAGCCCGGGGTGATGGTGACCAGCGTGCCCTGGCAGCTCGCCTCGACGGCCGGCATGGACCTGGCCCGTCTCGACCGCGCCCTGGCCGGTGGCCGTTCGGTGCGCGGACCGCGAGGGCAGGCCGAGCACGACGACGATGACGACACCGAGGGTGAGGAGACTGCGCCGCCGTGACCTGCGACGAAGGTGCCCGGCTCGAGCTGGTGGCCGGTGCGGTGGCGCACGGCGGTCACTGCGTGGCCCGCCACGACGGGATGGTCGTCTTCGTGCGGCACGCGCTGCCGGGTGAGCGGGTGGTCGCCGAGGTGACCGAGGCCCGCCGCGGGTACCTGCGCGCCGACGCGGTCGAGGTGGTCGAGGCGTCGCCGGACCGGGTGCCGGCGCCGTGCCCGTACGCCCGCCCTGGCGCCTGTGGCGGCTGCGACCTGCAGCACGCGTCCGAGGAGGCGCAGCGGCGGTGGAAGGCCGCCGTCGTGAGCGAGCAGCTCGCCCGGCTGGCGGGCCTGACCCCAACCGAGATCCAGAACCTGGGCGTACGGGTGGCCGCGCTCCCCGGTGGCCTGCTGGGCTGGCGCTCCCGGGTGCGCTACACCGTCTCCGCCGAGGGCCGGGCGGGCCTGCTCAAGCACCGCTCGCACGAGGTGGTCCCGATCGACCGCTGCCGCATCGCGCACCCGGCGCTGCAACGGCTGGACGTGACCGCCACCCGGTGGCCGGAGGCGGAGACGGTCGAGGTGGTGGCCTCATCGGCCGGTGACGTGAGCGTGCTGGCGACCTACCCGGACCGGGTGCACCTGGTCAGCGGCCCGGAGCAGGTGCGCGAGGATGCGGCCGGCCGGCGGTGGCGGCTCGACGCGTCCGGGTTCTGGCAGGGCCACCGCGCCGCCCCGGACACCTTCGCGGGCGCGGTGCTGGAGCTGCTGGAGCCCCGTCCGGGCGAGAGCGCGTGGGACCTCTACGGCGGGGCCGGGCTGTTCGCGGCGGCGCTCGCCGGCCGGCTCGGCCCTACCGGCACGGTGACCCTGGTCGAGGCGGACCGGCGCGGGGCCGCCGCCGCCCGCGCCAACCTGTCCGGCCTGGCCGGGGTACGGGTCGTCCGGGCCCGGGTCCAGGCCGTCCTGCGGCGCGGCCTACCCCGGCCGGACGTCGTGGTGCTC
The DNA here is from genome assembly GCA_035707405.1 of Micromonosporaceae bacterium. Classification (GTDB taxonomy): domain Bacteria; phylum Actinomycetota; class Actinomycetes; order Mycobacteriales; family Micromonosporaceae; genus DASSUC01. The sequence continues at coordinate 47,814 of DASSUC010000044.1, forward strand.
GACCCGCCCCGGTCGGGTGCCGGTGCCGAGGTGGTCCGCGGGATCATCGCCGCCGCGCCGCGGGCGGTGGCGTACGTGGCCTGCGATCCGGCCGCCTTCGCCCGGGACGTACGCACGTTCCGGGAGGCCGGGTGGGAGCTGGCCGCGCTGCGCGGGTACGACGCGTTCCCCATGACCCATCACGTGGAGCTGGTCGGCCTGCTCATCCGGCCGGCGGCCTGAGCCGTTGGCCCGTCACGTGTCGGGGACAGCCTGGACGACAGCGCGCCGGAAACAGGCGAACGAGTCGCTGCGGGCCCGCGGAGACCCGACGATGCCGAGCCTTCGGGCTTGCTCCGCGATTGCAGGTGCGTCGGACGGGCGGTAATCTCGCCCCTTCATGCCAGGGGACCGGACAGCGCGACGGAACTCCTCCTTGGCGTTCGGAATCAGCCCGACATGCTGGCCGCTGTACCGGTGGACACGGTTCCAGCTGGGCCTATGGGGGGCAACAGCGTCGGGCCACAGAAACAGCCAGGACTCCAGCTCCCAGGCCGGCGTGACCGCAAGGACCGAATAGCCGCAGGCGCCGAACTCGCCCTGTAGCTCTGCGCTCTGCTGGTGATGCGCAGGCTCCGGGGCGTCGCAGTCCCGGTGGACGAAGACAGCCACGACGTCTGCCGTCGCCTGCTCCGCAGCGATCACGCCGCACATACGCCGGACGTGGGACCTGGCACTCTTACGGTTGATGTCCTTGGAGTAGACAGGTGGCTGGCGTACGGTCTTGATCTTCCCTGAGAAGTTGGGGCGTAGCCCGAAGATGAGTTCCTTCACAGCACCGCGATCTGTCTCGTCCTCACCGAACACAAGAACGAGCTTTTGGCGACGAGCGCCCCTCTGCGTCATTCAGGAACACCGCCCAGCGCACCGGAGAACCACAGTTCACCGAGCCCCAGCTCACCGTGGACGGCGTGTTCCTTGCGGCGGATGTCGGCTGATTCGACGGCGGGAAGGATAGTTGACCCGTCAGGCGCCCGCTCGCAGACCACCAGCTCTTCCGGCTTCAGGCGGTTCACCAGAGCAGGGGAGTGGGTGGCGATCAGGAACTGGGTGCTCCGCGATGCGTCTCTGAGCCGTTCGACCAGTCTGTCTAGCAGGTGAGGGTGGAGCCCGTGGTCGATCTCCTCGATGCAGGTCAGAAGCGGCGGTTCAGGGTCGTAGAGAAGTGCTAGCAGGGCAAGGACACGGACCGTTCCATAGGATGCGTCCGCCAGGTAGGTGGGGTCGCGCAACCCTCGTTCCACCAGGCGCACACCAACCGCTGGGGCGGGCCCGTCAATGCCTTCCAGGTCGATGTCCGCTAGTCCGGGAACCATCGCCCGCGCGTCGTCCAGAAAATCCTCGTAAGCCTCGGTATCCATGAGGTGCATGATCGCTGCGGCGAGGTTACTGGCGTTCGCCGTCAAGGATCCAGAGTCGGTCCGAACTGGCTGTCGAGCGAGATCGACATCAGGGTTGAACACCCGGAAGGTGGAGAACAGCTGTGCGACCCGGTCAATCTCTTCGCCGCCCTCACCCTTCGGCAGCTGGCGAAGCGTAGACAAGGCCAAGGCGGTCGGGCGGAGCTGTAGCTGCTGTTCGCGATTTTCGTCGCCACTGGTCACGCGAATGAAGTCCGCCTTGCCGCCGGAGACCGTGATACGACGACCACGTCCCTGTGTGCGTTTGAACGTGAAGCGCTCCTCCCGCGCCAGGTACGGCCGCCGGCTGGACCGGCCGATCCAGAACGCAAGACGATACTCATCGGGCGCCCGCTCTGAGCTGTGCCGGGTCACGTTAGCCATGACATGAATGGTGACCGAACCACCTGACCCGCCGCGGAAGCGGACGCGGTCGAAGCCGCCTCTCTTGTCAAGGGCGGGAACCAGGTCGTCTCTTGCCGAGTCACCGAGGAAGGCGATTAGGTCCAGGAAGTTCGACTTACCAGCCTGGTTCGGACCTACCAGCACGTTCAGCGGTTGGAGCTCCACGTTCACGCGACGGAGGCTCCGGAAGTTCTGCGCGCTGACGGACAGCAAGGGACGCACACGACGACGATACCGTGTGCGTCATACCGTCCACGGTAGACAGGCGCAAGGCCGGACAAGATGCGCGCCACAGTCGCCTTAGGCCGCTTACCGCTACTTGACGTACGGCTCGCAGCTGTCCATCAGCCGCAGGCCGGCCATCTTGAAGCCTTCCACGTTCGTGATCGCGGACCGCTTGCCGGCCAGGTGCTCCTCGATGCTCATCAGCGTGTCGATCTCGGTGCTGAGGTCCTTCAGCATCGCCTCGGGTGCGCCGTCGTGCAGGATCGTCAGCTTGTCGATCGTCTCGGCCAGGGCGGTCCTGTCGACCGCGGTCGGCTGCCGGAGGTAGTCGGTGACCACGGTCGTGGCCCGGCCGAGGGTCGGCAGGAGGTGCACGCACATCGACCTCTCGTCCACCACCTGACGGGGCGGGGCCGGGGCCTGCGCGGTCGGTGTCGGGTCGGGCGGCTGCTGCGCGGCGGACGTGGAGGTGCACGCACCGGCCGCTGCGGTCACCAGCAGTCCGGCCAGTGCGGCCAGGAGGACCCGGTGGCGGCGGTGAAGCCGCCGGGAGGGCAGTGGCTGGACCGGGGGCGCGTCCGCGGGTGAGCCGGGCGGGCATCGCAGGGCCTGGCGCATGCCTGGCAGCGTACTGCATCGCATTGACGAAAAGCGATTACTGCCGCGCTGTGGGCGCGGTGGCGCCAACCCCCCGGTCGTCGCGGACGTAGACCAGCAGGTCGCCGGTCTGGATCTGGTGGCTCTCGGGGTCGGCGAGCATGACGACCCGGCCGCGGCGTACCAGCGCGATGACCAGCTGTTCAAGCTCCCGTGGGGCCGACCCCACCTCGTCGCGGGTGGCGGACCGCATCGCAAGTGCCATCCCCCGCCCCGGCGTGAGCAGGTCCTCGACCAGGTCGATCAGGGGTGGCGCCGAGGTCGACATGCCGAGCAGGCGGCCGGCGGTGGCGGAGGAGACGATGACGTGATGGGCACCGCTCTGCTTGAGCAGCGGGGCGTTCTCCGCCTCGCGGACCGCTGCGATGATGCGTACCTGGCCGGAGGTGAGCTGCCGGACGGTGAGGGTGACCAGTACCGCGGCGTCGTCGGTGTTGGTCGCGATGATCACCGTCTTGGCTTCCTTGACGTTCGCCTCGGCCAGCACTGAGGAGTGCGTGGCGGAGCCTTCGACCGCAACCAGCCCGGCCGAGGTGGCCTGGCGCACCGCGGCGGGATCCTGCTCCACCACCACGATCTGCCGGGGGTCGAAGCCTTCCTCGAGGAGCGCGCTGATCGCGCTGCGGCCCTTGGTGCCGTAGCCGCAGACGATCACGTGGTTCTTCACGACTCTCCTCCACCTCGTCAGGCGCAGTGTGGTCCGGTACTGCTCGGTCAGGACCTCCAGCGTGGTGCCCACGAGGATGATCAGGAAGAGCACCCGGGCGGGTGTCACAACAAGGACGTTGACCATCCTGGCGGCCCGGGTCACCGGCGTGATGTCGCCGTACCCGGTGGTCGAGAGGGACACCACGGTGTAGTAGAAGCTGTCGAGCAGGCTCAGCTCACCGTTGGGGTCCCCAGCGTCGCGGTAGCCGTCCTGGTCCAGGTAGACGACGAACACGATGAGCAGGATCAAGGTCAGCGCCGCAGCCAGGCGCGTGCTCAGGGCGCGGAGTGGTCCTGGTCGATGGACAGGCAGGTGGATCACGGGCCGGTCCGCGCCTCGTCGCGTGGCTGCACGTGCACACCATAAGCGATGAGGGCCGGATGTGGTCACCGCACCGGGCGCGGCGGCGCCGCGCGCGCCCGCAGCGCCCGATGAGCGTGCCGGCAGCGGCATGCGTTCGCTCGCGGCCCTGATCTGGCCCCGGATAGACTGTGCGCCCATGAGCTCAGAACCCGGCACCGCCGCCTCGGCGTCCCTGCTCGCGTCGACCAAGAGCCCAGAGGACCTCCGGCGGCTGCCCGCGGAGGCGCTGCCGCTGCTCGCGGCCGAGATCCGTGACTTCCTCGTCGCCAAGGTCTCCCGGACCGGTGGCCACCTCGGCCCCAACCTCGGGGTGGTCGAGCTCACGCTGGCGCTGCACCGGGTGTTCGACTCCCCAAAGGACCGCCTGCTGTTCGACACCGGGCACCAGGCCTACGTGCACAAGATGGTGACCGGGCGGCAGGCCGGCTTTGACCGGCTGCGCAAGCGGGGCGGGCTGACCGGCTACCCGAGCCAGGCCGAGAGCGAGCACGACCTCATCGAGAACTGCCACGCGTCCACCGCGCTCTCCTACGCCGACGGCATGGCCAAGGCGTATGCGCTGCGCGGCGAGCACCGGCACGTGGTCGCCATCGTCGGGGACGGCGCGCTGACCGGGGGCATGTGCTGGGAGGCGCTGAACAACATCGCGCACGCCAAGAACCGGATGGTGATCGTCGTCAACGACAACGGGCGCTCGTACGCGCCGACCATCGGGGGGCTCGCCGACCACCTCGCCGCGCTGCGCCTGAGCCCGGGCTACGAGACTGTGCTCGACCTGGTGCGCGACGCGCTCGAGCGGACCCCGCTGGTCGGGCGACCGCTGTTCGACGCGCTGCACGCGGTCAAGAAGGGCATCAAGGACGCGGTCGCACCGCAGGCGCTCTTCGAGGACCTCGGCATCAAGTACGTCGGACCGGTCGACGGGCACGACGTCGGCGCGGTCGAGTCGGCGCTGCGCCTGGCCAAGGGCTACGAAGGCCCGGTGATCGTGCACGTGGTGACCCGCAAGGGGTACGGCTACCGCCCGGCCGAGGACGACGAGACCGACTGCCTGCACAGCCCCTCTGCCGCCTTCGACCCGGAGACCGGCAAGTCGCTGGCTCCCTCGTCGGTGAAGTGGACCGGGGTGTTCGGCGACGAGCTGGTCGCGCTCGCCGAGGAGCGGGCGGACATCGTCGGCATCACCGCGGCCATGGGCGACTCCACCGGCATCAACAAGCTCGCCCGCCGCTTTCCGGACCGGGCGTACGACGTGGGCATCGCCGAGCAGCACGCGGTCACCTCGGCGGCCGGGCTCGCCCTGGGCGGGCTGCACCCGGTCGTCGCGATCTACGCGACGTTCCTCAACCGCGCGTTCGACCAGGTGCTGCTGGACGTGGCGATGCACCGCCTGCCGGTGACCTTCGTGCTGGACCGGGCCGGCATCACCGGCCCCGACGGGCCGAGCCACTACGGCATCTGGGACATGGCCGCCTTCGGCGTGGTCCCGGGCCTGCGCATCGCCGCGCCGCGGGACGCCGCCACGCTGCGGGAGGAGCTGCGCGAGGCGGTCGCGGTCGACGACGGGCCGACCATCGTGCGGTTCCCGACCGGCTCGGTGCCCGCGGACCTGACGCCGCTGCGCCGGGTCGGCACCGTCGACGTGCTCGCCGAGGGCGGGCGCAGGGACGTGCTGTTCGTCGGGGTCGGGCCGTTCGCGCACCTCGGCGTCGAGGTGGCAGCCAGGGTCGCCGAGCAGGGGTACGGCCTCACCGTGGTGGACCCGCGCTGGGTCAAGCCGGTCCCGGCCGAGCTGGTGGCCCTGGCGCGCCAGCACCGGCTCGTGGTGACCGTCGAGGATGGCGTGCGCGCGGGCGGCTTCGGTGACGCCCTGGCCCGGGCGCTGCGGGACGCGGAGGTCACCACGCCGCTGCGGGACCTCGGGGTGACCCCGGGCTGGCACCCGCACGGCACCCGCCCGGAGCTGCTGGCCGACCTCGGGCTGACCGCGCAGGACGTGGCGCGCGAGGTGACCGAGTGGGTGTCCCGGCTCCAGGAGCTGGCCGACGCCGTCGTGGCGGCGTAGCGGCCCGACCCGTGGGCGGGCCACCCAATAACCAGGGGCGGGCCCGCCCGGAGCTGGCGGGTGCTGCGGCTACCAGTTGGGCTGTTGCGGCGCCGGCGGGAGTGCCACCGACGGCGGCTTGATCACGTACACCACGCCACGGCTGGTGTTGAGCCACGCCTCCTCGTACTCGGCCCGGCCCACGATCTTGCGTACCGCTGCGTTGCTGGGCGAGAACGGGTCGTTCATGACGACCTGGCCGGTCGTGGTGAAGCCGACCACCACCATCAGGTGCCCGTTGGTGCCGTAGTCGAGGCCCGGGATCTGGCCCTTCTTGAACGAGGCGGACACCACCAGGGGGATGCCGGCGGCGATGAACAGCTCGGTCTCGTTCATCGAGCGCAGCCGGGTGACGAACCCGTCCAGCCCGAACCGGCCCGCGTACGCCGTGTTGTACGGCCAGTTGCCGCACCCCTGGTACGCGTAGTCGTACGTGTTGCGGGCCGCGTAGTCGACCCACGGGTCGGCGTAGGACGGGTCCACCCAGGCGTAGTCCGCCGGTGTCGGGCCGGTCCCCCAGTAGGCCACGACCATGGATGTCGAGGTGGGGCTGCACCACGCCTCGCCGCCGCCGTCCCACTGCGGGTACTCGCCGGCGTGGATCTCCTGGGAGTACTGCGGCACGTTGAGGACCACGCCGAGGGCCGTACCGGGGACGCTCGGGGTGAGCCTGCCGGGCTCGGGCAGCAGCGAGGCCGCCGCGCCCACCGAGCGCAGGGTCGGGGTGTCGGTGCTGCCGACCGGGCGGTAGAGCGTGGCGCGCAGCTCCCAGCGGGTCCAGCCACGACCACTGGCCGCGACGAACGTGTCGATCGCGACGTAGCCGTTGGCGTCGCCCTGGGCCGGGACCGAGGTGCGCAGGATCTGGTTGTCGTCCGCGGCCCAGCGGCCGAGGTTGTACCACTTCGTGGTCTCGCCGAGCACGGTCAGGCCGCGCAGCTCGATCTGGAGCCAGGTGCCGCCGGGCGTCGCCGCGGTCCAGGACGGGATCAGCTCCGACGCGGCGAAGCCCGGGATGACCACGGGCGAGGTCCAGGTCGCGTAGTCGTACGTGGCCGACCGGCCGGTGTGCGGGTCGGTGTAGGTGAGCTGGCCGATCGGCGTACCGATGCTGACCGCGTCGCCGGCCACGACGGTGCCGGCCGCCGTACCGGTGGCGAAGTCGGCGCTCGTGGTCCACGCGCGGTAGGCGATGTTGCGAGGCTGAGTCGGCTTCTTGGCGTCTGCCGCGGCCGCGGTCGTGGCGGGGCCGGCCGCGGCGACCGCTCCGGCGGCCAGAGCGGCGCGCAGCACTGTCCGTCTGTTCATGGTCCGGCTCCTCGCTGTAGCGGGTTGCCAGGAAGCGTTGCGCAGGCGGAGCTTTTTTGCAACAGCCCGGCCGGCTGACCTGGGCGGTTGGGCGCTGGTCCGGGCCGCGCCCGGGGGTGCGCGGCTGCCGTACCTTTGGTTCGGGTCAAGGACGGGAGCGGACCGGTGCGCGTGCTGGTGGTCGAGGACGAGCGGCCTCTCGCCGACGCGATCGCGCGCGGGCTGCGCCGCCAGGGCATGGCGGTCGACGTCGCCTACGACGGCGGCTCCGGCCACGAGATGGCGTTCGTGACCCGCTACGACGTGGTCGTGCTGGACCGGGACCTGCCCGGCATGCACGGCGACCAGATCTGCGCCGACCTGGTCTCCTCCGGCACGCTGACCCGGGTGCTGATGCTCACCGCGAGCGGGAGCGTGGCCGACCGGGTGGGTGGGCTGCAGCTCGGCGCCGACGACTACCTGACCAAGCCGTTCGCCTTTGACGAGCTGGTCGCCCGGGTGCAGGCGCTGGGCCGGCGCGCGACGCCGGCCGCGCCGCCCGTGTTCGCCGTCGCCGACCTCCAGCTCGACCCGGCCCGGCGGGTGGTGACCCGGGGCGGGGCACCGCTCGACCTGACCCGCAAGGAGTTCGGGGTCCTCGAGGAGCTGCTCAAGGCGCGCGGGGCGGTGGTGTCCAGCGAGGAGCTGCTGGAGCGGGTCTGGGACGCCAACACCGACCCCTTCACCACCACGGTACGGGTGACCGTCATGACGCTGCGCAAGAAGCTCGGTGACCCGCCGCTGGTCGAGACCGTGGTGGGTGCCGGCTACCGGGTGCCGCTATGACAGTCTACAGTGGACGGACGGTGCGCCGGCTGGTGCGGCCCACGCTGCGGCTGCGGCTGACCCTGCTCAACGGGGTCCTGCTGGTCGGTGCCGGTGCGGTGCTGATCGTCCTGGCCTGGCTCCTGGTCGGCGACGTGCTGCACCCGGCGGACCAGCTGCGCTCCGGCACCCGGCTGGAGCTTTCCGACGGCCAGACGGTGGATGCGGTCGACTGGCAGCGGCTCGTCGTGGCCGGGGCCAAGCAGCAGCTGCTGGTCAAGGGGCTGCTCGCGCTGCTCGCTATCGGTGCGGCCGGCGTCGCCGGGGCGTACGTGGTGGCCGGGCGGGCGCTGCGCCCGCTGCACCAGGTGACCGCCACCGCGCAGCGGCTCGGTGAGGCAACCCTCGACCAGCGCATCCGCTACGCCGGCGCGGACGACGAGGTGGCCGAGCTGGCCGGCACGTTCGACGCGATGCTGGACCGCATCGCCGAGTCGTTCGAGAGCCAGAAGCGGTTCGTCGCCAACGCCTCGCACGAGCTGCGTACGCCGCTGGCGGTGATGCGTACCGAGATCGACGTGACGCTGGCCGACCCGGACGCCGACATCGACGAGTATCGCCGGATGGCGACGGTCGTGCGCAACGCGTCCGAGCGCGCCAACGCGCTCGTCGAGGCGCTGCTGGTGCTGGCGCGCACCGAGGCGCAGGCGGGCCGCAGGCTGGTCCGCAAGGAGCCCGCGGACCTGACCCGGGGGGCGCGGGCCGCGCTCGAGGAGGTCAGCGGCGAGGTCGCCCGGCTCGGTCTCGCTGTCCGCACGGACCTACGGCCGGCCCCGGTCGTGGGCGACCCCAGCCTGCTGGACCGGCTCGCCGGCAACCTGGTCGAGAACGCGGTGCGCTACAACCACCTGCACGGCCGGCTCTGGCTGCGCACCGGCTCCGACGAGGAGCGGGCCTGGCTGGTGGTCGGCAACACCGGCTTCGAGGTGGAGCCGGTGGACGTACCCGGCCTGTTCGAGCCGTTCCGGAGGGGCGGGCGGGAGCGCACCGGGGCGCGCGGCTCCGGGCTCGGCCTGTCCATCGTGCGCGCGGTGGTCAACGCGCACGGCGGGACGGTCAGCGCAGTCGCGCTCGACGGCGGCGGGCTGGAGGTCACGGTCAGCCTGCCCGCCGCCCGGACCACGCCGGTGCTGGCCGGCTCGGCGACCGTGCCGACCGCCACCGGCTGAGTCCGGTGCGACAGGTCGGGACGCGACGGGCTGGGAGACGACGGGCTCGGCGGTTGGGCGGCCGGCGGGCCGGCGCATCAGGCAGGCACCGGCTCCAGCTGGCGGGTCTCCCGCTTGATGGCCTTGAGCCTGGTGGTGCTGATACCCAGCTGCTGGGCCACCTCGGCATCGGTGATCTCCGGGTGGGCCGCCTCGATCGCCGCGGCCAGTGCCGCGGTCTCGGCGACCGGGCGCCGCTGGCGCGGACCGGCCGCGCCGTTGATGCCGGCTTCCGCCGTCGCTGCCAGGGCAGCGGCCGACGGCGTTACCCGCGCGCCATCTGGCCCCGGCGCTGCCGGTCCGGCGCTCCCGCGCACCTTGGCCGAGCCGGTCGCCCGGCGGGCGGTCCCAGCAGGGGTAGTTCTGGTAAGAGGGGTCCCGGTCAGTGGCATGCCGCCGTTCGCGGCATGGCCACCGTCGGCCCCGGCACCACCGCGGTAGACGTTGCCACCGTGGCCGTTGCCTGCCGGGGAGTGGCTGGGCCCGGCACCGTTGGTGCTGTTGGTGGGGCCGATCAGCCTGGTCGGCATTTGCGCGAGGTGCCCGGTGGCCGCCGTCCCCGGCGTCGAGCCTGCGGCCGGCGCCTTGGCCTCGAGCTCGTCCTCGGTCTCCCGGATGCGTCCAGCCAGCTCGACCAGGGAGATGCTCGCCACGATGATCAGCCCGTCGACCGACAGCGGGAGCAGGTACGGTGAGGCTCCCGTCTCGCCGTAACGGGAGGCGACCCCGGCCATGTGCCAGTAGGAGACCCAGGCGGCGATGCCGGCGATGGTCGCCGTGGCGGCCAGCCGCGTGAACGTCAGTGACCGGCGGTGCACCGGCACCCGAGAGATCAGCTCCACAGTGAGCAGCAACGCGAGCGGCGGCCAGGCGGCGATCGCCTGGCTGATCGGGTTGTCCTGCGCGTGCAGGACGTTAGCGGTCACCGACGCTGCGACCCCCAGGGAGAGGGTGGCGCGGACGGCCCACCGGACTCGGCGAAGCTGCGGTAGTCGCACGGTCGCTCCTCGCTGTTTCGGCTGGTCCTCGCGTTCGGACGTTATTCGGCGGTACGGGCGTTCCTCTCAGTCCCGGCTCAGATCAGTCCCTGGCTCAGATCAGTCCCTGGCTCAGACGAACCGGCACGCGGCCCATCCTGGCCCGTGAGGAAGGTCATCTTCGGGACCTTTCGACGGCGGGCGTGTCGCGCCGCTATCCATCCGTGCGATGGCGGTATGTTGCGCGGTATGCGCCGGAAGACATCGCTCACGTTGGACGAGAGCACGATCGCGGCCGCGCGGGCAGGTGCGGCCCGTGACGGTAAGTCGCTGTCCCAATGGGTGGAGCAGGCGATCCTCGACCGGGCTGTCCGCTACGACGTGCAGCTCATCGAGGAGTGGGAGCGGGCGCTCCCGCCCGAGGACCATGCTGTGCTCGCAGCCTTCGCCGAGGCTGATGGGCTGACGGATCTGGGCGCATGAGACGCGGCGAGGTCTACGAGTACACCGTCGGCAGCCAGCGCGCACGTGTGGTGATCGTTTCGGCGACCCGTTACAGCCCACGTCGTGGCACTTTCGCCGTGGTCCTCGGTGCGGATGTCCCGGCGCCCCCGGTCGCGGTTCTGGTCCCCACCGCGGCAGCCGATCCCGTGCGGGGCACTATCGACGTGTCCCGGTTGCGTCCGGTGGACCCCTCGGCCATTCATGCGCGCATCGGCAAGCTTGTGCCCGACACTCTCCGACAGGTCGATCGGGCGCTTCGCACATACTTCGACCTGCTGTAGTGGTCATGGTTCCGGCGCGGCGGCGCGGTTGAGCCCGCCGGGACGCCATTGGTAGCTCTCGAAGGCCAACAGGACCTGAACCCCGCTCTGGGGTGCCTCTCGAACAGCCAGGCTAGGCAGTCCGGTGGCTGGCGGAGCGGGCGGCCAGGTAGGGCGTGATGCCGCCCAGGTGGAACGGCCACCCGGCGCCCAGGATCAGGCACAGGTCGATGTCCTGCGGCTGTGCGACCACACCGTCGGCGAGCATCAGCCGGATCTCCTCGTCGAGCGCGTCCAGCGCGCGCTCGCGCACCTGCTCCGCGGTGAGCGGCGCGTCACCGACCTCCAGCAGCGCCAGCGCCTTCGGGTCCAGCTCCCCTTCGGAGGTATAGAGCCCGGTCAGGCCGGCCGCGGCGATCCGGCCGAGGTTGGCGCTGACGCCGAACCGGTCGGGGAACGCGGCGTGCAGCGTCTGCGCCACGTGGTGCGCCACGGCCGGCCCGACCAGCGCCAGCAGCGCGAGCGGGCGCATCGGCAGGCCCAGCGGGTCCAGCGCGGCGTCGGCGACCTGCGGCGGCGTGCCGGCGTCAACCGCCGCGAAGACCTCACCCAGGAAACGTTGCAGCAGCCGGTTCACCACAAAGGCCGGCGCGTCCTTGACCAGCACGCAGGACTTGCGCAGCTGCTTGCCGACCGCGAACGCGGTGGCGAGCGAGGCGTCGTCGGTGCGTTCGGCGCGGACCACCTCCAGCAGCGGCATCACCGCGACCGGGTTGAAGAAGTGCATGCCCACGACGCGCTCGGGGTGCGCCAGGTCGGCGGCCATCGCGGTGACCGACAGCGAGGAGGTGTTGGTGGCGAGCACGCAGTCGGGGCGTACCACCTTCTCGACCTCGGCCAACACCTGCTTCTTGACCGCCAGGTCCTCGAAGACCGCCTCCAGCACCAGGTCGGCGTCGGCGAACGCGGACTTGTCCACCGAGCCGCTGACCAGGCCGCGCAGCTTGGCCGCCTTGCCCGCGTCGAGCCGCCCCTTGCCGGCCAGCTTGTCGATCTCGGTGCGCACGTAGGACACGCCCTTGTCCACCCGGGCCTGGTCCAGGTCGGTGAGGACCACCGGCACCTCGAGCCGGCGTACGAACAGTAACGCGAGCTGGGAGGCCATCAGCCCGGCGCCGACCAGGCCGACCTTGGTCACGTCCCGGGCCAGCGCCGCGGGCGGCGCACCCACCGGCCGCTTGGCCCGCCGCTGCACCAGGTCGAACGCGTAGAGCCCGTGGCGCAGCTCCGGCGTCATCGCGAGGTCCGCCAGGGCCTCGTCCTCGGCCGCCGTGCCGGCCGCGAAGTCCGCGGTCTTGGCCAGCCCCAGCAGGGACAGCGCCCGGTAGGCCGCCGGCACCGCGCCGTGCACCCGATCGTCGAGCTGCGTGCGGGCATAGCCGATGACCGCGTCCCACATCTCGCTGCGGTCCACCGGCGCCCGCTGCACGGTGACCCGGCCGCGCACCACGTCCGCGGCCCACTGAAGCGACCGCTCCAGGAAGTCGGCCGGCTCGAGGAGCGCGTCGGCAAGACCCATCTCGTACGCCTGCGCCGCGCGCAGCATCTTGTTCTGCGTCAACGGGTTCTGCACCACCACCTGGGCGGCGGCGACGACGCCGACCAGGTTCGGCAGCAGCTGGGTGCCGCCCCCGGCAGGCACCAGCCCGAGCGAGACCTCGGGCAGCGCGACCGCCGGGACCCCGCTGGACAGCGTCCGGTAGTGGCAGTGCAGGGCCAGCTCCAGCCCGCCGCCCATGGCCGCGCCGTTGACGAACGCGAACGTGGGCACGGCGCAGTCGCGCAGCCGGGCGAAGACGCGGTGTCCCTCCCGGCCGAGCTCGAGCACCTGCTCCCGGGAGGTCAGCACGGCCACGCTGGTCAGGTCGGCCCCGACGCAGAAGACGTACGGCTTGCCGGTGACCGCGACGAACGCCGGATCGGCGGCGACCGCCTCGTCCAGCGCGCGGTCGAGGCTGGCCAGCCCGCCCGGGCCGAGCGTGTTGGGCTTGGTGTGGTCGTGCCCGTTGTCCAGCGTGATGAGGGCCGCGGGCCGGTCCAGGCCGGGCACTGCGACGAACCGCAGCAGCGCCTGCGTGACGACCTCGTCCGGATGCTCCAGCCGGCTCACGAGCGCTTCCCCTCCCAGTGCGGGTTCTCCCAGATGACCGAGGCGCCCATGCCGATGCCGACGCACATGGCGGTGAGGCCGTACCGGATGTCGGGGCGCTCGGCGAGCTCGCGGGCGAGCTGCGTCATGAGCCGCACCCCGGATGCGGCCAGGGGATGGCCCACCGCGATCGCCCCGCCCCACGGGTTGACCCGCGGGTCGTCGTCGGCGATGCCGAAGTGGTCCAGGAACGCCAGCACCTGCACGGCGAACGCCTCGTTCAGCTCGACCAGCCCGATGTCCTCGATGGACAGGCCGGCCATGCGCAGCGCCTTCTCGGTCGACGGGATCGGGCCGAAGCCCATCACCTCCGGCTCCACGCCGGCGAACGCGTAGCTCACCAGCCGCATCGCCACCGGCAGGCCCAGCTCGACCGCCACCTCCTCCGCGGCGACCAGGCAGGCGGTCGCCCCGTCGTTGAGGCCGGCGGAGCTGCCGGCGGTGACCCGCCCGTGCGGGCGGAACGGCGTACGCAGCGTGGCCAGCTTCTCCACCGACGTGTCCGGCCGCGGCGCCTCGTCCACGCTGGCCAGGCCCCACCCGGCCGCCGGGTCGCGGGTGGCCACCGGCACCAGGTCGGGCTGGAGCTTGCCGGCGGCGTACGCGGCGGCTGTGCGGCGCTGGGACGCGTAGCTGAACCGGTCGGCCCGCTCCCTGGTCACCTCCGGCACCCGGTCGTGCAGGTTCTCCGCGGTCGCCCCCATCACCAGCGCGGACGGGTCGACCAGCCGCTCGGCGAGGATGCGCGGGTTGGGGTCGACCCCCTCGCCCATCGGGTGCCGCCCCATGTGCTCGACACCGCCGGCGATGGCGACGTCGTACGCCCCGACCGCGATGCCGCTGGCGACCGTGGTGACGGCGGTCATCGCGCCGGCGCACATCCGGTCGACCGCGAACCCGGGCACCGACTTCGGCAGCCCGGCCAGCAGCGCGGCGGTCCGGCCGATGGTCAGGCCCTGGTCGCCGGTCTGGGTGGTGGCGGCGACGGCGACCTCGTCGACCCGCTCCGGCGGCAGCTGCGGGTTGCGCCGCAGCAGCTCGCGGATGCAGCGGACCACGAGGTCGTCGGCGCGGGTGTGCGCGTACACCCCGCCGGCCTTGCCGAAAGGCGTCCGTACGCCGTCGACGAAGACGACGTCACGCACGGTACGGAGCACGGAGACCTCCTCGCTCGGGCGCGTGGCGCCGATGCTACTCGTCGGTAACCAACGGAGCCATCCCTGTGGCGCGCGGCACAGCGCGCATCACGTGCCGGGGTCAGCCGCCCGGTCGCGCCGGGTCGACCAGCGCGGTGGCCAGCCCCGGTGCGAGAAGGTCGATCTGCCAGGAGCGGGCGCCGTACGAGGCGAGCGCGGCGGCCACCGTCTCGACGGCCGGGTGGCTGGGCGGGCTCCAGCACAGGCGCCGGATCGTGTCCGGAGAGACCAGGTTCTCGGGTGGGAGCGTGTGCGCCTGCGCCACGCCGGTCACCACCGCCCGGCACCGGACCAGCCGCGCCGCGGCAACCGGGTCCCGCTCGGCCCAGCGGTGCGCCGGGGGCGGGCCGTCCAGGGGCGGGGTGGTGGGCAGAGCGGCCTCGGGCAGGCTGCGCGCCTCGTCCAGCGCGGCGAGCCAGTTGCGGGCCAGCCGGCGTCCTGCCCGGCCGCCGAAGCCGGGCAGCAGGACCAGTGCCCGCTCGTCCTTCGGGTCGGTCTCGGCCGCCGCGATGATCGCCGAGTCCGGCAGCACCCGCCCCGGAGCGGAGTCCCGTCGGGCGGCGACCTCGTCCCGGGCGTACCACATCGCCCGTACCCTTGCCAGAGCCCGCGCCCCGCGGACCCGGTGGATGCCGGAGGTCCGCCGCCACGGGTCGGGTCGCTGCCGCGGCGGCTGCCCGCGGCCTGCGACGAGGGCGGCGAACTCCTCGGCCGCCCACTGCGCCTTGCCCTGCCGCTCCAGCTCTGCGCCGAGCGCGTCCCGCAGCTCGACCAGCAGCTCGACGTCGAGCGCGGCGTAGGTGAGCCAGGCCTGGGGCAGCGGGCGGGTGGACCAGTCCGCCGCGGAGTGGTGCTTCTCCAGCGTGTAACCGAGCAACTGCTCGGTGAGCGCGGCGAGCCCGACCCGGTCGAGGCCGGCCAGGCGCGCGGCGAGCTCGGTGTCGAACAGGCGGGTGGGCGTCATGCCCAGCTCGGCCAGGCACGGCAGGTCCTGGCTGGCCGCGTGCAGCACCCACTCCTCGTCCGCGATGGCATCGGCGAGCACGCGCAGGTCACCCAGTGGCAGCGGGTCGACCAGGGCCGTCCCGGCGCCCTCCCGGCGCAGCTGCACCAGGTAGGCCCGGTGGCTGTAGCGGTAGCCGGAGGCCCGCTCGGCGTCGACGGCCACCGGCCCGCGCCCGGCGGCGAAGCGCCGTGCCACGGCTGCCAGCTCCGCCGGTGTCTCCACCGGCGGTGGAGTACCGTTCCGGGGGGCGGTGAGCAGGACCGGCTCCGCCTGTAGCGCCGGCCCGCCGCCCGCCGGCACCCGGGCTTCGGGGCCATTCTCACGCACAGGTGGTTCGACGGTCACGCGACCACCGTACGGGGCGGGTCGGGCGCGCTGCGTCCGGTGGTGGCGTCGGCACGCCGGTAGGGGTGGGTACGGCGGACAAAAGGGGCGCTCAGTCGTACGGCCCTCGGTGCGCGGCGGTCCTTAGCGTGTTGACTTGGGGTGCCAGGCTGGACACGGCAGGGGAGGCGGGATGACTTCCGGGTACGACGAGACGAGACCTGACGGCCGCGCCGACCCGGGCGCGGACGAGGTCGAGCCGCCTACGGTGGCCATACCGCGGCCCGGTCCGCTTCCGCCGCGTTTCGAGCCGCCGACGCATACGTTGCTGCCTTCCGGCCCGTGGCAGTCCGGCCCTCCGCGGCCCGCTCCGGTGCCGCCCTACCTCCCCGGTCCGGTGCCGCCTGGCGTGCTCGCCATACCGGTCGCCGATCGCCGGTCCCGTGGCTGGCCGGGCATTGCCGCGCTGGTCCTGGCGGTCATCCTGCTGCCGGTGGTCGGCGTCCAGGCCTTCTGGATCTCGACCTTGCAGGACCGGCTCGCCGAGGCGGACACCCGGATCTCGGCCGGCCAGGAAGCCGACCAGAGCCGGCTGGACACGCTGGACAAGCGCACCGGCGAGCTGGAGAAGCAGCTGGGCAGCGCGTTCGACTCGGCGGAGATCGCCGCCGCCGTGCTGCCGAGCGTGTTCCGCGTGGTCGCCGGCGACGTCAGCGGCACCGCCTTCGCGGTCGGCCGGCACTCCTCCGCCAACCGCGCCTACCTGCTCACCAACTTCCACGTCGTGGAGCAGGTCTACGAGCGGGGGGACCGGCAGGTCACGCTGGAGCGCAAGAGCCAGCGCTTCTCAGCCCGGATCAGCCGGGTCGACGAGGCGCACGACCTGGCCCTGCTGGAGGCCGATCGGCGGCTCACGGCGCTGGCGACGGCGACCGCACGCGTCAAGTCGGGCGAGCCGGTCGTGGTCGTCGGCGCTCCGCTCGGCCTGGAGGACTCGGTGACCACCGGCGTGGTCAGCGCCTTCCGCCAGCTGCGCGAGGCGCCGGGTGAGGTCTTTCAGTTCAGCGCGCCGATCAACCCGGGCAACTCGGGTGGTCCCGTGATCAACTCGGGGAAGCAGGTCGTCGGCGTCGCGACGTTGAAGGCCACCAACGCCGAGGGCATCGGCCTGGCCGTGCCTATCGCGGTCGCCTGCACGTCGCTGGACATCTGCTGATGTGTTGTCTCATGCCACGCCGGAGCGGCGCCGGTCGGGCAGGGCGGTGACGCCCGGCGGCGGCAGGCCGGCGGTCGAGGCGAGCAGCGAGCACCAGGCGAGCACGTGCGTGTCGAGATTGGTGCGCAGCGGGGTCCACGACGCCCGGATCTCGACATCCGCGGCGGTGGGTGGCCCGGCGAGGTCGCCGAACCGGGTGGACAGCGTCTGCGTGACGGTCCCGCCGAGGGCCGTGTAGTCGGCGCCGTGGAGGTCGAGCGCGTCAACCAGCCAGCTCCACCCGACGCCCGGCAGCAGCGGGTCTGCCGCGAGATCCGGCTCCAGCTCCGCGGTCACGTACGTCACCAGCCGCAGGGTGCCCTCCCACGCCTCGTGACCGGCCGGGTCGTGCAGCAGGATCAGCCGCCCGGTCGCCACCTCCTCCGAGTCGCGGATCACCGCCGCTCCGATAGCGTGCGCATAGGGCGCGAGCCGCTGCGGCGCCGGGACGTCCTCGAGGACGATCTCGGGCCGCGGCCGGATCGACTGAAGGCTCACGACCGCGCGCGCGAACGCCTCCGGAAGCACGGTCGAGGGCGCCATGAGCGCAGCCTATGTCCGGGGACCGACATTGCCCGGCAGCGGCGCGCCGACGCCCCGGCCGGTGATCGTTGGACGGCTACCGCGACGAAACGCCGGCAGGTTTGCCGGTACGTGTCCAACGATCATGACGGCCGCACCCGGGGAGGGTGGGGGCGGTTGGCGTGGGAGGATGGGGGCTTGATGACCACTGGGATCCCGGGGGGCGGCTCGACCTCCACCGCTACGGCGATGTCGGCGTTCGTCCGTGCCTGCCGGGGGGAGCCGGTCGCGTTCCCGCCGGTGTGGTTCATGCGCCAGGCCGGCCGGTCGCTACCGGAGTACCGGCGGGTGCGGGAAGGCGTGCCGATGCTCGCCGCCTGCCGGCGCCCGGACCTGGTCTGCGAGATCACCCTCCAGCCGGTACGCCGGCACGGCGTGGACGCGGCGATCCTCTTCAGCGACATCGTGGTGCCGCTGGCCGCGGCAGGGGTGGACCTGGACATCGTGCCCGGCGTCGGGCCGGTGGTGGCGCAGCCCGTCCGCGACGCGGCCGGCCTGGCCCGGCTGCGCCCGCTCCAGCCCGGGGACGTGGGCTTCGTCGCCGAGGCGGTCGGGCTGCTGGTGCGCGAGCTGGGCGCCACTCCGCTGGTCGGCTTCGCCGGGGCGCCGTTCACGCTCGCCAGCTACCTGGTGGAGGGCGGGCCGTCACGCAGCCACGCCCGGACAAAAGCCCTCATGTACGGCGACCCGGACCTGTGGCACAGGCTCTGTGCCCGGCTGGCCGAGATCACGCTGACCTTCCTGCGGGTCCAGGTGGACGCGGGCGTGGCGGCGGTGCAGCTGTTCGACTCGTGGGCCGGGGCGCTGTCCGAGGCGGACTACCGCAGCTTCGTCCAGCCGCACTCGGCGAGCGTGCTGGGCGGCCTCGCCGGCGCCGGGGTGCCGCTGATCCACTTCGGTGTCGGCACCGGGCACCTGCTGGGCGCGATGGCGCAGGCCGGCGCGGACGTGGTCGGCGTGGACTGGCGCACCCCGCTGGACCAGGCCGCGGCCCGCATCGGCCCGGCCGCCCGGGCGGTGCAGGGCAACCTGGACCCGGCGGCGCTGCTCGCGCCGTGGCCGGCCGTTGTCGCACAGGTGCGCCGGATCATCGCCGAGGGACGGGCCGCCCGCGGGCACGTCTTCAACCTTGGCCACGGCGTGCTGCCGGAGACCGATCCCGGCGTGCTGACCCGCGTTGTGGACCTGGTGCACAGCGTCGCGCACGAGACCGGCGACGGCGGCTCAGCGGCCCCGGGCGGCCAGGCGTAGCGACTGCCACGAGCCGTCCGCGTGCCAGCCGCCGTCCACCGACAGCGTCACGCCGTTGACGAAGCCGCTGCGGGCCGGGTCGGCGAGGTAGGCCACGGCCTGGGCGACATCCTCAGGCTGGGCGAACCGCCCCAGCGGCACGTGCTCGGTGATGTCGGCGTCGCCGTACGCCCCGGCGGACTGCGACACGTCGTCCATCTCGGTCTTCACCCACCCCGGGCACACGGCGTTGACCCGCACGCCCCGGCCGCCCCACTCCGCGGCGAGCGTGCGGGTGAGCCCGACCAGGCCGTGCTTGCTTGCGTTGTACGCCACCCGGTCGGCGACCCCGCGCAGCCCGGCGACCGAGGCGATGTTGACGATGGCGCCCGAGCCCTGGGCC
Source organism: Micromonosporaceae bacterium (assembly GCA_035707405.1). Lineage (GTDB taxonomy): Bacteria > Actinomycetota > Actinomycetes > Mycobacteriales > Micromonosporaceae > DASSUC01. Next base: position 67,042 of record DASSUC010000044.1, read on the forward strand.
AGCATGTGCCGGCCGAGCGCCTGGCTGAGCAGGAACGGGCCGGTCAGGTTGACCTCCAGCACCCGCCGCCAGCGGTCGGGCGGGGTCGCCTCGGCCGGGGCGATGTAGGCGATGCCCGCGTTGTTGACCAGCGCGTCCACCCGGCCGAACCGCTCCAGCACCGCCATGGCCAACCGGTCGACATCGGCGACGTCGGTGACGTCCCCGGTCACCACCAGCGCGTCGCCGAGGCCGGTGACCTGCTGCTGGTCGAAGACGGCCACCGCGTACCCCTCGGCGGCGAGGACCTCGGCGGTGCGCCGGCCGATGCCCTGCGCGGCGCCCGTGACGACGGCAACCCGTTCCACGGCGTCCACCGTAGCGGCGACCCGGTCGCGCTGTGACAGGCTGGGGGCCATGAGCGCGCACCGGCGGCGGGTCGCGGTGGTGGGCGGCGGCATCGCCGGGCTGGCCGCCGCGCTGCGGCTGCGGGAGCGCCTGCCACAGGCGCAGATCGTCGTGTACGAGCAGAGCCGGGCACTCGGCGGCAAGCTGCGCACGGGCGCCCTTGCCGGCGTCGACGGCACCCTGATGCAGGTGGAGACCGGTGCCGACGCGTTCCTGTGCCGGGACCCGGCCGGCGGCCAGAGCGCTGCGGTGCGGCTGGCCCGCCGGGTCGGGCTCGGCGACGCGCTGGTCCACCCGGGCACTGGTGCAGCCGCGATCGCGGCCGGCGGGGCGCTGCTGCCGATGCCGGCGCGCACGCTGCTCGGCGTACCCACGGATCTGTCCACACTCGACGGTGTGGCGCGGGCGCGGGCGGAGCTCGACCGCGACGGCGGCCGGCCGCTGCTGGCCGAGGGCGAGGACGTGGCGGTCGGCGCCCTGGTCCGGCGGCGGCTGGGTGACGAGGTGGCGGACCGGCTGGTCGACCCGCTGCTCGGCGGGGTGTACGCCGGGCGGGCCGACCAGCTCTCGCTCGCCGCGACCGTGCCGGCGCTGGCCGCGGCCTGCCGCACCGAGACGACGCTGCTCGGCGCCGCCCGCCGCGCCTGCCGGCCGCCGGCGGACGGCCCGGTCTTCGCCACCGTCCAGGGTGGGCTGTCCCGCCTGGTCGAGGCGGTGGCGCGGGAGCTGCGCCGCGGGCCCGACCCGGTCGAGCTGCGGCTCGGGTGGCCGGTGCGTGGCCTGGTCCCCACCGGATCGTCGGGCCCGGCGCTGGCGGCCGGGTCGCCGCGGCGGGTCGGGGCCGGCCGGGTCCGGTGGCGGCTGGTCCTCTCCGGCCCGGCCGCGGGATCGCCCGCGGACGACGAGGTCGACGGGGTGCTCCTGGCACTGCCCACCCCGCGCGCCGCCCGGCTGCTGCGCGGGGTCGACGCCACCGCGGCGGCCGAGCTGGAGGAGCTGGAGTACGCGAGCCTCGCGCTGGTCACCCTGGCGCTGCCACCGACCGGGCTGCCCGACCTGTCCGGCTTCCTGGTGCCCGCGACCGAGGGGTACGCGGTCAAGGCGGCCACCTTCTTCACCCGAAAGTGGGGCCACCTGCGGCGGCCGGACGGCACGGTGCTGGTGCGGGCGTCCATCGGCCGCCACGGTGAGGAGCTGCTGCTGCACGCCACCGACGCGCACCTCGTCGAGCTGGCGCAGCGGGAGCTGGCGGCGTTGCTGGGCCACCCGCTGCCGGCTCCGGTCGCGACCGTGGTGACCCGGTGGGGCGGGGCGCTGCCGCAGTATCCACCCGGGCATGTGGACCGGGTGGCTCGCGTCCGGCAGGCGCTGCGCCGGGCCGGCCCGCTCGCGCTCGCCGGAGCCGGCTACGACGGCGTGGGCATCCCCGCCTGCATCACGTCGGGGGAGGCCGCCGCCGACGAGGTGGCAGCGGCGCTTCTGGGAGAATGGGCCGCGTGACCGAGCAGACCACCAACCCGCATGCGGCCCGCCTCCGGGAGCTGAACGAGACCATCCGCTACACGATGTGGTCGGTGTTCCGGGCCGAGCGGGCCCTGCCCGCACTCCGCGACGACCTGGCGGCCGAGGTGGAGTCGTTCTTCGCCCAGGCCGGTGAGAAGGACGTGGTGGTACGCGGCGCGTACGACGTGTCCGGCCTGCGCGCCGACGCGGACCTGATGGTCTGGTGGCACGCCCCAACGAGCGACCTGCTGCAGGAGGCGTACGGGCGGCTGCGCCGCACCGCGCTCGGCCGGCACCTGGCCCCGGTCTGGTCCCAGCTGGCCCTGCACCGGCCGGCCGAGTTCAACAAGAGCCACGTCCCCGCGTTCCTCGCCGGTGAGCAGGCGCGCGCCTACCTGTGCGTCTACCCGTTCGTGCGGTCGTACGAGTGGTATCTGCTGCCCGACGACGAGCGCCGGGACATGCTCGCCGAGCACGGCCGGATGGCGCGCGGCTATCCGGACGTGCGGGCGAACACGGTCGCCTCGTTCGCCCTGGGCGACTACGAGTGGCTGCTCGCCTTCGAGGCGGACGAGCTGCACCGCATCGTGGACCTGATGCGCGAGCTGCGCGCGTCGCGGGCCCGCCGGCACGTGCGCGAGGAGGTGCCCTTCTTCACCGGGCGCCGCCGGTCGGTCGCCGAGCTGGTCGCCGCGCTGCCCTGAGCCGTGCCGCCGCTCAGCCGCTGGTGAGGGCGACGTCGATGTCGGGGTAGAGGTGCAGAGCGGCGTCGAGGCCGGTCAGCTTGAGCACCTTGAGGACCCCCGCCTGCGGGTTGACCAGGCCCAACCGCCCACCGCGCTGCTGCATCCGCTTGTGCAGCCGCACGAACAGCCCCAGGCCGGTCGAGTCGCAGAAGGTCAGGCCGGACAGGTCCAGCAGCAGCACCGGGGTGCCGTCGGCGATCGCGGCGGTGGCCGCCTCCTCCAGCTCCGCAAGGCTGCCCAGGTCAAGCTCGCCGCTGATGGCGAGAACCACCGGGTCGAGGCCGGGATCCTCCGGCGCGCTCGTCAGCGACGGCCGGCTCTCGCGTTGGATCTCCAGCGGCATGGATGCTCCCCAATGCGGTACGCGCGTGTGCCTGTGCGCCGCCAGCCCCCGCGACGGCGTCCCTAACAGTGTGCCACTGACGTGGGGCGGGACAGGTACCGGCGGGTGGCCGGAACGCGTGCGCCATCCGGTGCCTGTCAGCGCCGGCCGCCCGGCTCGCGGCGCATCGGCACGTGCGGGATGCCGTCCTCGACGTACTCCGGCCCGGCCGGGGTGAAGCCGAGCCCGCGGTAGAACCCGACCAGGTACGACTGGGCGTCGAGTGCGCACGGCCGGTCACCGGCGAGGTGCAGCGCGTGCCGCACCACCCGGGCCGCCAGGCCCCTGCCGCGGGCCTGGCGCGCGGTGCAGACCCGGCCGATCCGCGCGGTCCCGTCCGGGTCGAGGAGCAGGCGGGCGTACGCGACCGGAGCCGCGGCGCCCAGGTCGGGCACCCACAGGTGCACGGTGCCCGGCTCGGTGTCCCGGCCGTCCAGCTCCGGGTAGGCGCACTCCTGCTCGACCACGAAGACATCGACGCGCAGCCGCAGCAGCGCGTACAGGGTCGGCGGGTCCAGGTCCACGAAGCGCGCGGCGCGGACCGGCTGTTCGGCCACGCCTGTGCATCGTACTCAGCTGGGGTGCCGGCCCACCGCGTCGCGGATCTGGTGCCCGTTGCGCTCGTCCGCGGAGCGGGCACAGTGCGCGCAGCAGTAGAAGTGCCCGGACACCTCCGCCCCGTGCCCGAGGATCCTGCAGCCACAGTGCTCGCACGTTGGGGCGAGCCGGTGGATCGCGCACTCGAACGAGTCGAAGACGTGGGTGTTGCCACCGACCGTGTGCACCTCGAAGGACAGCCAGTAGTCGTTGCCGCATACCTCACAGACCGCCATACTCCCCAGCGTGCACCCGTACCCATGGTTTGTCCTGCGGAACGCGCGGTGACCTCCGGGTGCGAGCTGGCGGGCCGGTTCTACCGGGAGGCGGTGGCCCCGCTGCTCGCCGGCGTGCCGCACGCCGCGGCGCTGCTGGGGGAGGGGTCGGAGGTCCTCGGGTACGACGACGAGGTCTCCACCGACCACTCGTTCGGGCCGCGGGTGCAGCTGTTCCTCTCCCCGGACGCCGACCCCGGCCCGGTGCACGCCCGCCTGGCCAGCCTGCCGGAGCGGTTCGCCGGCCACCCGGTCGCCTTCCCGTACGTCGACCGCCACGGCGGACGGCCTCATCACCAGGTGGAGGTGACCACGGCGGAGGCGTTCTTCACCGAGCGGCTCGGCACCGACCCGGCCGCCCGGATGGACCTGGCCGACTGGCTGCTCGCACCCACCCAGCGGCTGGCCACGCTGACCCGCGGCGCGGTGCTCCACGACCCGGACGGCGAGCTGGCGGCGCGCCGGGCGGTGCTGGCGTGGTACCCGCACGACACCTGGCGGTACGTGCTCGCCGCCGGCTGGCTGCGGGTCGGCCAGGAGGAGCCGTTCGTCGGCCGGGCCGGCGGGCGCGGCGACGACCTCGGGTCGGCGGTGGTGGGTGCCCGGCTGGCCCGCGACCTCATCCGGCTGGCGTTCCTGGTCGAGCGGTGCTGGGCGCCGTACAGCAAGTGGCTGGGGCACGCGTTCGGGCAGCTGCGGCTCGCGGCCGAGGTGGGACCGTGCCTGCGCGCCGCGCTGCGGGCGCCGGGCTGGCGGGAGCGGGAGGCGGCACTGTGCGCGGCGGCCAGCCGGCTGGGCGCCGCGACCAACCAGCTCGGGCTGGCCGCCGCGGTCGACCCGGCGCCGCGGCGGTTCTACACCCGCGACGTACGGGTGGTGCACGCCGAGCGGTTCACCGGGGCGCTGACAGCTGCCGTCACCGACCCGCAGGTACAGGGGCTGCTGGACCGCCTCGGGTACCGCGCCGGGTCGGCGGTGGGCGCTCTGCCCGGCGCGATCGACCAGGCCGTCGACTCGGTGGACGTGCTCTCGTACCCGGACCGGTGCCGGGCGGCCGCCGCGCTCCTTGCGCTCTAGCTAGGTACTTCGCGTACTTGACGTACCTATCTTTGAGTGTCACGCTACGGAGAGGAGGAGCCATGCCTGCTGTGCGGTTCAACAGCTACACCGAGGCCCGCGCCCACCTGAAGGAGTTGCTGGACGCGGCAGAGCGAGGGCGGGTCGCCACGGTCCGGCGCGAGCATGCGACCGCGGCCGTAGTGGACGGGGAGCGCCTGCGCTACTTCCTCGCCCGCGTCTGTCCGTCCCGGGCGCAGGTAGTGGCGGAGGACGGGGCCTGGACGGTCCTCATCCCCGGTCTCCCCCTCGCCGCGGACGGAGGGTCGCTCGCCGACGCTGTGGACAACATGGTCGACGCGCTGCGCGAGTATGCCGACGACTGGCAGGAGCGCCTGCTGGATGCCCCCAACCACCGGGAGCACTGGGGGCTGGTCCAGATGGTCGTCCTCAGCACCGACGAGCAGCTGCGGGAGTGGCTGGTGGGGCACGGGCGATGAGCTGGCCAGCACCCACCCGGAATGTTCATGACCAGTTCTGCAAGAACGAAGGGTGGCGGCGGGTCCGCGACGCACGCGGTCGCACGGGGACGCACCACGTCACGTACGAGCTCGTCCTGCCCGACGGGCGCATCCTGCGTACCCGGATCTCCCACCCGCCGGATCGCACCACCTACGGGCCCAGCATGTGGCGGCACATCCTCAACGACCAGCTTCAGGTGAGCGAGGAGAGCTTCTGGGCGTGCGTACGCGACGGCGCCAGGCCCGATCGCGGCGAGGTGGCGGTCCCTGCCGGCGCTCTCCCCGCCGATCTGGTCTACCTGCTGGTCACCCGGGTGGGGCTGGCCGAGGCGGCGGTCGCACGGATGAGCCGGGATGAGGCGGTGGCGCGGATCCAGCGGTTCTGGGCCGAAGGAGTGTGACGTCCGCACCAGCATCGACGGTTAGTTTGGGAACGAAAGACCATATTGTTCTTGAGTCGAAACCCATATCAGGGGCATAATTCTGTACATGACCACGACTCTGCCGCTCGCTGACGTGCGTGACCGCCTCTCGCCGATCGTCAACTCGGTCGAGACGACGCACGAGCGTGTCGTCATCACGAAGAACGGCCGCCCAGCCGCCGTGCTGATCTCCTACGACGATCTGGAGTCGCTTGAGGAGACTTTGGAGATCCTCTCGGACTGTGGGGTGGCGCAGGCGATCCGCGACTCATTGTCGGATCCAGAACGCTTCAGTATCGACGACATTCGCGGTGATCTGGAGGCGCGCAGAGGTGGCGAAAGCGCCGCGGCGTGACCTACCAGGTCGAGTTCACCGGGGCAGCGCGCCGCGACATCGCCAAGCTGCCGGAGCGCGTTGCATGGGCCGTGCTGGAGTTCTGCGCGGGACCGCTGGCCGAGAACCCACACCGGGTCGGTAAGCCGCTTATCGGCGACCTGACCGGACTTCACTCCGCGCGGCGCGGTGAGTACCGAGTCATCTACGCCATCTATGACGACACGGTCGTGGTCGAGGTTACTTATGTCCAGCGGCGTTCGGACGTCTACCGGTCACGATGACCATGCCGGCGGCTACGGCTGGTCGTGCGGCTCCAGGGTGAGGCTGACCGAGTTGATGCAGTAGCGCTGGTCGGTCGGGGTCGGGTAGCCCTCGCCTTCGAACACATGGCCCAGGTGGGAGTCGCACCGGGCGCAGCGCACCTCGGTACGGACCATGCCGAAGGAGCGGTCGGAGATGTAGCGGACCCGGTCCTCGGCGAGCGGGGCGAAGAACGACGGCCAGCCGCAGTGCGAGTCGAACTTCGTGTCGCTGCTGAACAGCTCGGCCCCGCAGGCCCGGCAGCGGTAGACCCCGCGGGTCTTGGTCGACACGTACTCCCCGGTCCACGCCGGCTCGGTGCCGGCCTGGCGCAGCACCCGGAACTCCTCCGGGCTCAGCCGCACCCGCCACTCGTCCTCGGTCGTCGGCAGTGCTTCGGTCATCCCCCGACCGTACGCGGTGCGGCTAGGGTCGGGGGATGGGGAAGGCGCAGGCGGTGGAGGTCGAGGTCGCCGGCCGTAGCGTGCGGCTGTCCAACCCGGACAAGGTCTACTTTCCGGAACGCGGGTTCACCAAGCAGGACGTGGTCTCCTACTACCTGGCGGTGGGTGACGGGATCCTGCGGGCGCTGCGGGAGCGGCCCACCACGCTCCAACGCTTCCCGGAGGGCATCGAGGGGGAGATGTTCTTCCAGAAGCGCGTGCCAACCCGGGGCGTGCCGCCCTGGGTGGAGACGGTCGAGATCAAGTTCCCCAGCGGGCGGACCGCCGACGAGCTGTGCCCCACCGACCTGGCCCACGTGGTGTGGGCCGCCCAGCTCGGGACGGTCGTCTTCCATCCCTGGCCGGTGCGGCGCGCCACTGTGGACAACCCGGACGAGCTGCGGCTCGACCTCGACCCGCAGCCGGGCACCGACTTCGCCGACGCGGTGGAGGTGGCCACCGCGGTCAAGGGGCTCCTGGACGAGCTGGGCTGGGTCGGGTTCCCCAAGACCTCCGGCGGCCGGGGCGTGCACGTCTACGTCCGCATCCAGCCGAGCTGGCCGTTCGTGGACGTACGCCGGGCCGCCATCGCGTTCGCCCGGGAGGTCGAGCGGCGTTGCTCGCTCGCCACCACGGCGTGGTGGAAGGAGGAGCGGGGCGAGCACGTGTTCATCGACTACAACCAGATGGCTCGGGACCGCACCATCGCGTGCGCGTACTCGCTGCGGGCCAACCGGCGGGCGACCGCCTCCACGCCGGTGACCTGGGACGAGCTGCCGGACGTGGAGCCCGACGACTTCGACCTGCGCACCGTGCCGGCCCGGTTCGACCAGGTCGGCGACCCGCACGCGGAGATCGACGCGGTCGCGCACGACATCACACCGCTGCTGGAGTGGGCGAGGCGCGATGAGCGGCAGGGGGCGGGCGACATGCCGTACCCGCCGGACCATCCGAAGATGCCGGGCGAGCCCAAGCGCGTGCAGCCGAGCCGGGACACCCGGTTCACCAAGGGAAAGAGCGGCTAGCCCGTCTCAGCGCCGGGCAACACTCTCGGCGACCACGAGGTCCCCGCCGTCAGAGGTCGTGCTCGGCCGCGGTGGTGTTGAGCACCCAGGCGAGGGGCATCGTCGCCCGCACCTGGTAGCGGTCCCCGTCGAGCCGGTACATGGTGACGGTCTGGGCCGGGTCCTGGTTGACCGTCCAGTACTGCGGTATGCCGGCACCGGCGTACTCGGCCGGCTTGGCGGCGGTGTCCGTGGCCTCGGAGCCGGGTGAGATGATCTCAACCACGAGCAGGACGTCGGCGACCGGTAGCCAGACGCCGTCGGCTTGTGTCTTGCTCCACACGACCAGGTCGGGGATCCGGCCGCCGACCCCGCCGGCCCTGCCCGGGATGCGCAGGCCGACTGCCTGGGCGATGCGGTCGGCCGGGACCCCGACGGCGAGCAGCCAGCCGGTGAGCCGGGTGGCGATGACCGCGTGCAGGT
>DASSUC010000045.1:0-35916 GCA_035707405.1 Micromonosporaceae bacterium
GAGGTCACGTGGGCCCGGGCCGCGCCGGTCATCCGGTCGCCCTGGCCGGTCAGCCGTACGCCGCCGTAGATGTAGTGGACAGCGAGCGCGCCGAGCACGGAGAGCACCACCGCGGTCATGCCGACGCCGAGCAGGAACCGCCAGAACGGGTACTTGAAGACGTAGAAGCCCACGTCCACGCCGAACTGGGGGTCGGTGACCCCGAACTCCTGCGCGTTGCTGAACAGCAGCCACTGGGCCCAGCTGCCCTGGGCGGAGATGCCGGCGAAGAAGCCGATCACCCCGGCGGCCAGCGCGATCCACATGCCGATGCGCGGGGTCAGCACCATCCGGTACCGCTCGAGCGCCTGCTGCTCGAGCGAGTGCGGGTAGAGCAGCGGGCGCAGCCGGTAGGCGAGGTAGAGGTTGCCTCCGACGAACAGGGCCATGGCCAGGCCGAAGATCAGAAAGAGCAGCAGCCGGGTCCGCAGCACGTTGGTGAAGACCTGGGTGTAGCTCACCTCGTCGAACCACAGCCAGTCGGTCCAGGCGTCCACCACCCAGCCGAGCAGCGTGAAGAAGACGAAGACTCCGACCAGCACCGCGATGGTGACCCGGCCGCGACGGCTCATCCTGGGTAGAGGGCTACGCATGACCACGCGGCATAGCGTACGCGCGCGACCGCGGGCCCGACCGGCCCGCCGCACCGCCCGGGGCCGGCGGTCGCGCCGGACCGGCTCCTCAGCCGGCCGGGCAGAGGGCCGGCTGGCGCCCGGCCCGCAGCGCGTCGAGCGCCGCCAGCGCCTCGTCGAGCGAGGCCACCGAGACCAGGGGCAGCCCGGGTACGGCGTTCGCCGCCGCCTCGGCGCAGTTGTCGGCCGGGGTGAGGAACGCGACGGCCCTGGCCTCCTTCGCGGCGATCAGCTTCTGCGGGATGCCGCCGATCGCGCCGACCCGGCCCTCGTCGTCGATGGTGCCGGTGCCCGCGAGGATCCTCCCGCCGGTCAGGTCGGCGGGGTCGAGAGTGTCCACGATGCCCAGGGCGAACATCAGCCCCGCCGAGGGGCCGCCGATCTCGTCCAGCTCGATGGTGAGCTCGAACGGGTGCGGCTGCCGCTGGTCCGCCACGATGCCGATGCGGGGGGCGCCGTCGTCCCCGGCGATCGTGGTGACCGTCGCGGTCGCCGCCTGCCCGCCGCGGCGGTACCCGATCGACAGCGCCGTGCCGACCGGCTTGGCCCGGATCAGCTCGGTGAGCTTGACCCTGCTGGTGACCGCCTGGCCGTCCACCGAGGTGACCACGTCCCCGGCCCGCAGCGCGGCCTGTGCCGGGGAGCCCTCGGCGACCTCGGTCACGGTGACCTCGACCGGGTAGCCCAGCCGGCGTAGGGCGGCTGTCTCCGCGCTGGTCTGGGACGCCTCGAACTGCTTGGCGTTCTCCTGGTCGACCTCCTCCGCCGTCCGGCCGGGCGGGTAGACCAGCTCCCGCGGGACCACCGCGGTCCGGCCGCTGAACCAGCCGCGGACGGCATCGATCAGGTTGACGTCGTTGGACCGTACGCTGACCGTCACCAGCCGCAGCTGACCGGCCGAGTCGGTGGCCCGGGCTTTGCGGACCGCGATGACGTCCTTGCCGTCCGCCGTACCGAGGGTGTCCACCGTGGGCCCCGGCCCCAGCAGGACGTAGGGCACCGGCGCGGCGGACACGCCCCACGCCAGCAGCGCGACCAGGACCGCGCCGATCAGCACGGTGGCACCACGACGTTGCATGGGCGCCAAGCCTAGCCGCCTTGGCTGGCGGACCCGGGTAGTCCGTCCCGCGCAGGGCGTACCGTGGACACGTGCCCGACATCCCGTTCGGCTTCGCCCTTCCGGGCGGGTCGCCACCGGACCCGAACGACCCGCAGGAGATGCAGCGGTTCCTCGCCCAGCTCCAGCAGATGCTCGCCACATCGAGCAGCGGTCCGGTCAACTGGGACCTGGCCCGGCAGGTGGCGCTGGGCCAGCTGGCCGGCGACCGGCCGGCGACACCGGCCGAGCGGGCCGCCGTCGCGGAGGCGCTGCACCTGGCCGACCTGTGGCTGGAGCCGGTGTCGGCGCTGCCGTCCGGCACCAGCACCGGCACCGCCTGGAGCCGGGCCGAGTGGGTGACCGCGACCCTGGACGTCTGGCGCAAGCTGTGCGACCCGGTCGCCGCGCGGATGGTCGGGGCAATGGGCGATCTGGTTCCCGACGAGGCGCGCAGCCGGTTCGGCCCGGTCCAGGCGATGGTGGCCACGATCGGCGGGGCGCTCTTCGGCGGCCAGCTCGGGCAGGCGCTGGGCTCGCTCGCCACCGAGGTGCTCTCCGCCGGTGACATCGGGCTCCCGCTCGGGCCCGCGGGCACCGCCGCGCTGCTGCCGGTGAACATCGCCGAGTACGGCACCGGCCTGGAGATCGGCGAGGACGAGGTACGGCTCTACGTGGCCCTGCGGGAGGCCGCCCACCAGCGGCTCTTCGGGCACGTGCCGTGGCTGCGCGGCCATGTCTTCCTGGCCGTGGAGACGTACGCGGCGGGCATCCGGGTCAACCGGGAGGCGGTCGAGGAGGCGATGAGCCGGTTCGACCCGGGCAACCCGGAGAGCCTGCCGGAGCTGGCCATCGAGGGCATCTTCACGCCCGAGGACTCGCCTGCCCAGAAGGCCGCGCTGGCCCGCCTGGAGACCGCCCTGGCCCTGGTCGAGGGCTGGGTCTGCCACGTCGTGGACGCGGCGGCCACGGACCGCCTGCCCGCTGCGGTACGCCTGTCCGAGGCGTTCCGGCGGCGCCGGGCGGCCGGCGGCCCGGCCGAGCAGACGTTCGCCGCGCTGGTCGGGCTGGAGCTGCGCCCGCGACGGCTGCGGGAGGCGGCCGCACTGTGGGCGGTCCTCGCCGAGCACCGCGGCGTCGCCGGCCGGGACGGGCTGTGGGCCCACCCCGACCTGCTACCCGACGAGGAAGGCTTCACCGACCCGCACGGCTTTGCGCAGTCGTTCTGAGCCGCGGCAGCCGGTCAGCCACCGCTGGGCCGGCGAGGCTGGTTGAAGCGCAGCATGTTGCCGGACGGGTCCCGGAAGGCGCAGTCGCGGACGCCGTACGGCTGGTCGATCGGCTCCTGGAGCACCTCGCCTCCTGCGGCGCGGATGCGCTCGAAGGTGGCGTCGCAGTCGTCGGTCCGGAAGATGACACCGCGCAGCTGGCCCTTTGCCAGCAGCTCCGCCATGGCCTCCCGGTCGGCGGGCGAGGCGTTCGGGTCCGCGAGGGGCGGTTCGAGGACGATCTCCACATCGGGCTGCGACGGTGCGCCGACGGTCACCCAGCGCATCCCCTCGAACCCGACGTCGTTGCGCACCTCCAGACCGAGGACGTCGCGATAGAAGGCGAGTGCCTTGTCATGGTCGTCAACGGCGATAAAGCACTGTGAAAGCTTGATGTCCATGCGGTTCACGCTATTGGCCGGGGGGCGGGCCTGGCTTCTCCGTTCCTGACCGGTCGAGTGTGGATCTTGGCGATGCAGGCCGGGATGGCGGCGCCCTCGTCATGGCGGCGGGCCCGGTACGAGCTCGGGCTCTCACCGACCAGCTCGGTGAAGCGCGAGCTGAAAGACCCCAGCGAGGTGCAGCCGACCGCGAAGCAGACCTCTGTCACCGTCAGGTCACCGCGCCGCAGCAGCGCCTTGGCCCGCTCGATCCGGCGCGTCATCAGGTAGCTGTACGGCGTCTCCCCGAAGGCGGCGCGGAAGCTGCGGGAGAAGTGACCCGGCGACATGAGGGCCACCCGCGCCAGCGCCGGAACGTCCAGCGGCTGGGCGTAGTCGCGGTCCATCAGGTCACGGGTCCGGCGCAGCCGGACCAGGTCCTCCAGCGTCACACGCCCACCATCCCACAGCGCCGGGACCGGGCGCCGCAGCCGGTGCGCCCGGTCCGGAAATCACGAGCTATGGCTGGCGGTGAGCAGCGCGCGGGTGGCCTCCCAGCCGTCGACGGCCGGGTCGAGCGTTGCCAGGCCGCCCGGGCCGCGCAGGCGACGCCAGCCCGGCGCCGCGGCGACCAGCGCGGGCTCCGGGGCGGCGTCGCGGACGGCCTGCACCGACCCGGTCTCCAGAGCCAGGTCCGGCAGCCAGCGCGGGGCGGGCAGCACGGTGGAGACGCCGAGCAGCCCGGGGCCGTCCAGCGCGGGCGCGACCGCGACCGGCCGGGTCGACAGCGGCCGGAGCAGCTTGGCGACGACCAGGCCGGGGACGTCCGGTGCGTCCGTGGCGACGACCGCGGCCTGGGCGAACCCGGCCGCGGTCGCCGCGGCGAGGACCGGCCCGAGGGTCGCCTGTGCTACCTCGTACACGGGCATGCCCGGCCAGGCGACGGCGGTCGCGAGGGGCCGGTCGGCCGGCACCACGGCGATGGCCGCCTCGACCTCGACCAGCGTTGCCAGCAGGTCCACCAGGTCCTCGGCGAGGGCGGCGCGCCACGAACCGGGGTCGATGCCGCCAGGTGCCCAGCTGCCGGGGGTGAGCAGTGCGATCACCACTCGGGAGGTCATCGCCTCAGTCTTCCGCAAACGCCAGCCCGCTTGCGGCGCACACGCCCTCCAGGTAGCCACGCGCCCGCTCCGCCCGGGGGTAGCGGGCGACCAGTGCCCAGAAGTCCGCGTTGTGGCTGGGCACGACGAGATGTGTCAGCTCGTGGAGCAGGACGTAGTCGACGACCCAGCCCGGCATATCCTGTATCCGATTGGAGATCCGGATTGTCCGGTCCACCGGCGTGCAGGAGCCCCACCGGCCGTTCTGGTTGGCGACCCAGCGGACGCTGGCCGGCGTGGCCTGGTCCGCATGGTCGGACAGGTAGCGCGCGGTGAGCCGGCGGGCGCGGGTGAGCAGCTCCGAGTCGGTGCGCCGGCTGCGCTGCTCCCGGGCGGCGAGCCGGGCAAGCATCCGGTCAACCCACTCAATCTCCTCGGTCCGGGAGAAATGGTCGGGAATCAGCACCACGACGCGCTCCCCGTCCCGGTAGGCGGAGACCGTCCGGCACCGGCGCTGGCTGCGTCGGACCTCGACCACCGGTTTGCGCACGGACCTCATCGGGTATGCCGAGCCACCGTGCCTGGGTTGCCGCCCACGGTGGGCACGCTAACCGCCCCGCGCCAGGGGCGCGCAAGGGTCAACCTTGCAACGCCAGGAGTTAGGTCCTGGTTAATGGAGAGAAGTCCGGAATATTCCTGAGTCGACCTACCCGACCTGCCGCACCCGACCTGGCCCGCGGCGCTGCTCGGGAGCTTCTGCCGGGATGGTGCGGCCGGGGCAGGAAGATCAAGAGGAGAGTGCCGTGACAAGCAAGACTGCGAGCTACAACGGCTACTGTGTCAAGTGCAAGGAGAAGCGGGACTTCGAAGGGACCGTCGAGGTGTCGAAGACCGGAATGCGGATGGCCAAGGGCAAGTGCCCGGTCTGCGGCACGACCGTGAACCGGATCCTCGGCAAGGCCTGAGCCCTGCCCGAGCCCGTTCGGTGCCCGGGCGCCCGCCTCCAACCAAACCGATATGACCAACCAAAACGACATGACCCGACCGAAGCGACATGACTCAACCAAAACGACATGGCCGGTCGGCGCCTGGCTGCTGGGGCAAGGCGCCGACCGGTGGGCCGAACCGGGGTCAGCATCGGGTCAACACACAGCCAGGCCGGTGGACCCCAGCGGCCAGTGGTGCTGGATGCGCTGAGTCGCGATCGTTACGAGTTATCTGTGGACAACTTGGCGTGTCGCTGTGGATAACCCGGTGAATGTGGCGGCGTCGCTGTGGATAACCGACGAGCAGCCGCCGAATGGGTGACAACGTGTCACCCCATGAGCCGTCCTGTCCTGCTTCCCGGTATCGCCGCGCTCTGGCGCGGCCCCCGTACCCTCCAGCTCGGCCTTGACCCGCAGCGGGCCGTGGTGCTGGAGCTCAGCAACCCGACCACCGCCCGCCTGCTGCCGCTGCTGGACGGGGCCCGCACCGAGTCGGCGGTCCTGGCCGAGGCCCACCGTCGCGGGGTGGACGAGGCCGACGCCAGGGCGCTCCTGGACACCCTGTGCAGCCAAGGGCTGGTCGTCGCTGCGCATGCGCTGCTGCCCAGCAGCATGCCGGAGCGGATGCGGGGGCGCCTGGGCGGCGAGGCCACCGCCCTCGCGCTGCGCGGCGCGGACGCCCCGGGCACCCCGGCCGCGATCCTGCGCCGCCGCGCCAGCGCCGGAGTCAAGATCACAGGACGCGGTCGGCTCGCCCTGCCGATCGCCGTGGCGCTGGCCGCGGCCGGTGTCGGGCACCTCGACCCCCGGCTGGAGGGCCGGATCGAGCCGGGCGAGCCGGCCACCGGAGGGCTCACCGCGGACTACGTACGCCGGCCGCGCGAGCAGGCGACGATCGAGGCGATCGGCCGGGTGTCTCCGGGCACCCGGGTCGGGCCGCTGCGCCGGGCGGAGACGAGCTTCGTCGTACAGGTCGGCATGACCGCGCCCGCGCGGCTGCACGCCATGGCGTACCGCCAGCACCGGCTGGCCCACCTGGCGGTGACGATGCGGGACGGGACCGCGGTGGTCGGGCCGCTCGTGCCGCCGCGCGGCGTGCCCTGTCTCAACTGCCTGGAGCTGCACCGCAGCGACCGGGACCCGGTGTGGCCGGCGCTCGCGGCGCAGCTCGCCACGGCGTACGCCGGCACCCCGCACGCGGCCGTGCTGGCGCCGGCCGGACCGCCGTCGCCGGCCCGGCCGGGCGACGGCGTCACCGAGGCGTGCCCGGCCACCACGGCTTTTGTGGCCGCCGGGTACGCCGCCGCGGAGGTGCTCCGCTACCTCGACGGCGAGGCGCCGCACACGCTGGGCGTCACGGTGGAGATCTCCGCCGCCGGGGTCGACCGGCGGCGCAGCTGGTCGGCGCACCCGGAGTGTGACTGCGCCGGGCGGCGTAGGTCGACGGCCCGGCCGGCCGTGGCCCATGGGTGAGAATCGAAACGTGACGGACATCCCGCGACGCGCCGTTTCCCGCTCCGCCAGGCTCGCCGCGCTGCCGCTCGGCCTGGCCGGGCGGGCCGCGCTGGGGCTCGGCAGGCGGGTCACCGGGATCGCCGCGGAGGTGGTCTCCGCCGACGTCCAGCGGCGCACCGCCGAGCACCTCTTCTCCGTGCTGGGGCAGCTCAAGGGCGGCGCCATGAAGATGGGCCAGGCGCTGAGCGTGTTCGAGGCGGCCCTGCCGGAGGAGCTGGTCGGGCCGTACCGGCAGGCGCTGACCCGGTTGCAGGAGGCCGCCCCGCCGCTGCCTGCGGCGAGCGTGCACCGGGTGCTCGCGGCCTCGCTGGGCGAGGCGTGGCGGGCGCGGTTCGTCGAGTTCGACGACGCGCCCGTCGCCGCGGCGAGCATCGGCCAGGTGCACCGGGCGGTGTGGCGCGTGCCGCGCCGGCGGGCCGGGCGCGAGGTGGCGGTGAAGATCCAGTATCCGGGCGCCGGGGACGCCCTGCTCGCTGACCTGGGCCAGCTCTCCCGCCTGGCCAACCTGTTCAAGGTCCTCCAGCCCGGGCTCGACATCAAGCCGCTCGTCACCGAGCTGCGCGCGCGCATCACCGAGGAGCTCGACTACGAGCTGGAGGCCTCGGCGCAACGGGCCTTCGCCCGGGCGTACGCGGATGACGGCGAGATCTACGTCCCGTCCGTGGTCGCCTGCGCCCCGCGCGTGCTGGTCACCGAGTGGCTCGACGGCACTCCCCTGGCCCAGCTGATCAGGGCCGGCGCGGCGGCGGAGCGGGACCGCGCCGGCGCTCTGCTGACGACCCTGCACTTCTCCGCCCCGCAGCGGGTGGGCCTGCTGCACGCCGACCCGCACCCCGGCAACTTCCGGATCCTGCCCGACGGGCGGCTCGGGGTCCTCGACTTCGGCGCGGTGGCACGGCTGCCCGGCGGCCTCCCGGAGCCGATCGGCCGGCTCACCCGGCTAGCCCTGGCCGGTGACGCGGCCGACGTGCTGGCCGGCCTGCGGGCCGAGGGGTTCATCCGGGCCGAGGCCGACATCGACGCCCAAGCCGTGCTCGACTACCTGCGGCCGATGCTCGACCCGATCGCCGCCGAGGAGTTCCGGTTCAGCCGGGCCTGGCTGCGCGGCGAGGCGGTCCGCGTGGCCAACCCGCGCAGCCCAGCCTTTGAGCTGGGCCGCCAGCTCAACCTGCCGCCGTCGTACCTGCTCGTGCACCGGGTCACGCTCGGCTCGATCGGGGTGCTCTGCCAGCTCGAGGCGCAGGCGCCGTACCGCGCGATCCTGACCCGCTGGCTGCCGGGCTTCGCCGAGCCGCCAGCAGCCTGAAGGCCACTCTCTTGTACGCCTGGCGGTGCCATGGAGCGTACGGACAGCCAGGCACGCTCGCGGTCACTTACTTGTCAGGATGGACGCCCGCCCGGGTACCCGGGCGGGCGTCCATCCTTTGGTAGCGGTCTCTTACCAGGCGCTCAGCCGGCGGTCCTGCTCGCGCAGCGAAGACATGGCGATGCGGCGGGCGGGTCGGGAAGCCTCAGACCTGGTGCTCTGAGGCCTGCGCATTCGTGCGCGGGCCAGGGCTTCGTTGATGAGATACATCGCGGTGCTCCTCGGTCGGGTGCCGTTCATGATCAGGGTCGTGGTCGCCGGTACGGCGGGCCGGAGCGGGCGGCTGCCGAGCCGTCCGGGTGCGGTGGTGCCTGCGTAGGTGCTCATGTCAGGCCGCCATCCGGACGCTGGCCGCGCCCACCAGGGCCCGGGTCCGGGCCTCTGCCTCCATCCGCAGGACCGCGTCGCGCGCGACGTCCTCCTTGCGCGGACGCCCCCGCGGCCGCTTGCGCGGCACGACCGCCCCGCGCTCGAAGATCTCGCCGCCCCAGACGCCCCACGGCTCCGCGCGCTCCAGCGCCCCGGCCAGGCACTCAACGCGCAGCGGGCACTCCGCGCACAGCGACTTGGCCAGCTCCAGCTCGGCCGGCGAGTCAGCGAACCACAGGTCAGGGTCGAACTTTCGGCACGGCAGCTCGACTGCCCTCGGCTCGACCCTCGGGTCGAGTAGGGCCAGTGCCAGACTCATCGCCCGGTCACCTCTCTCTTTCGCTCGATCTTGTGGATCGACAGTTCTTGGGTGGGAGAAAAGACTGAGGCCGCGGATCCCGTTTTGCGGGTTCCGCGGCCTCGAGGTGAGCCGGAAGTGGATCTTGTCAGTCCGGCCTGCCTCGAGGTGGAACACCGCTAGCGCCATCGATAAGCTTGTTGATCTTGACCGTGGACCCACTGATCCCCTTGGCCCCATATGCAGCCGCCGCTGCCCAGCGCTGGACTGGACGCTGACGCTGCGGGACGCCGACGGCCGAAGCGGCCCGGACAGCCGGACGGCCCACGACGCATACGTGGGCAGTTGCGGCGACGGACCGACCCAGGACGCCGGCCTGCGGGAAGAAGGCAGGCAGCATCGACGGTCGCTCGGTCGGCATCAGCTTCACCGTCGTCACCTCCTGTCTCGTCCCGTCCATCGCGGTGGTCTCGCTCCCTCCGCGGGCAGCGCGAACGTCGCCGCAGAGAAGGTTGTGTCCGCAGGCTATGTCGCCCCTGGTGGCAGGGGCAATCGAATTTACGGACCCGTTGCCAAGTTTTTCGCGACGTCTTCCGGACACTCGCCCCGGACCAGCGCGATCACCGGGTCGCCGTACAGGCTGAGCTTGCGGGGGCCGATGCCGGCGATCGCCAGCAGCTCCTCGGGCCGCCGCGGCCGGCGCTCGGCGAGCGCCTGGAGCGTGGCGTCGGTGAAGACCACGTACGCCGGCACCTGCTGCGCTGCCGCGACCCGCAGCCGCCACTCGCGCAGCCGCTCCAGCAGCTCCTCGTCCAGGTCCGACGGGCAGGCGGAGCACCGGCCCAGCTTGCGGTCGCGGCCGTCCAGCAGCGTCGCGCCGCAGACCCGGCAGGAGGCGACCACGGTACGCCGGCGGGAGCCTTCCCGGGCCGCGGTGCCCGGGCCTGCGCCGCGGGCGCCCACCGGCTCGAACTGCGGCAGGAAACGGCACGGCCGGCGCGCACGCCCCCCTGGCGAGCGGGCTGACGCGTACGACAGCCAGAGCCACTGCCGGGCCCGGGTGACGCCGACGTAGAGCAGCCGCCGCTCCTCCTCCAGCGCCTGCGGGGTACGGGCGTACGTGGTCGGCAGGGTGCCGTCGGCGAGACCGACCAGGAAGACGGCGTCCCACTCCAGGCCCTTGGCCGAGTGCAGGCTGGCCAGGGTGACACCCTCCACCGTCGGCGCGTGCTGGAGGACGGCCCGGCGGGCCAGCTCCTCGCCGAGCTCGACGAGCGTCGGGCCCCGGCCGGGGTCGTCCGGGGCCCCGGCCAGCCGGGCCGCCGCGAACTCCTCGGCCAGCCGGACCAGCGCGGCGATGGCCTCCCAGCGTTCCCGTGCGGCGCCACCAGCCGGTGGCTCCCCCGGCCGCCAGCCGACCGCCTCCAGTGCCTCGACCACCGCGACCCGCAACGGCACCTCTTCCGCGGTGGACCTGCCGGCCGCGCGCAGCGCCACCATCGCCTGGCGCACCTCCGGCCGCTCGAAGAACCGCTCCGCGCCCTGTACGACGTACGGGATGCCGGCCTCGGCCAGCGCCTCCTCGTACGCCTCCGACTGGGCGTTGGTGCGAAACAGCACCGCGACCTGGCGGGGCGGGGTGCCCGCGGCGACCAGGTCGGCGCAGCGCTTGGCCACCCCCGCGGCCTCGGCCGGCTCATCTGCGAAGATCCGCAGGTCCGGCTCTGGCCCGGGCGGGCGCTGCCCGCGCAGCTCCAGCCGCAGCCGCGCCTCCTCGCCCCGGGCCTGCCGGATCACCGTGTTGGCCAGTCCCACCACCTGCGGCGTCGACCGGTAGTCGCGGACCAGCCGGACCACCACGGCGCCCCGGCGGCGTGGGAAGTCGATGAGGTAGGACGAGGTCGCCCCGGTGAACGAGTAGATCGTCTGGCTGGCGTCTCCGACCACGGTCAGGTCTCCCCGACCGCCCAGCCACGCGTCGAGCAGCCGCTGCTGCACCGGGTTGACGTCCTGGTACTCGTCGACGACGAAGTGCCGGTACTGTGCGCGCACCTGCTCGGCCACGTCCGGGTGCTCCTCGACCGCCCACACCGCGCCACGTAGCAGGTCCTCGAAGTCGACCACCCCACTCGACCGCTTCACCCGCTCGTACGCGGCGAAGATCTCGGCCACCTGCGCCGCCTCGTACGGCGGCTCGCGCCGCGCCTTCGCCGCGGCCGCCGCATACTCCCCCGGCTCGACCAGGCAGGACTTGGCCCACTCGATCTCACCCGCCAGGTCCCTGGCGCAGGTCCGGTCGGCGCGCACCCCGGCCCTGGCCGCGGCCAGCATCACCAGGCGGGCCTTGCTCTCCACCACCTCGGGCAGGGCCCGGCCGCCGAACAGCCGGGGAGCGAAGTAGCGCAGCTGGCGCAGTGCCGCCGCGTGGAACGTCCGCGCCTGCGCGCCTGCGGCGCCGAGGTCCGCCAGCCGGGTCCGCATCTGCGCGGCCGCCCGCGCGGTGAACGTGACCGCCAGCACGTGCCGCGGCTGGATCTCGCCGGTCACCACCCGGTACGCGATGCGGTGCGTGATCGCCCGCGTCTTGCCGGTGCCGGCGCCGGCGAGGATGCACACCGGGCCCGCCGGAGCGGTCACCGCGGCGCGTTGCTCCTCGTCCAGGCCCGCCAGGACCGCCTCGGCAGCAGGTTCACGCACCACAGCTAGGCATCATGTCAGCCCCGTACGACGCTGCGGGCCGCGTAGTGTGTTCCGGAGCCGACCCAGGAGGATCCGAGTCCCATGTTGACCGTCTACTCGACGAGCTGGTGCGGGTACTGCCACCGGCTGCACACGCAGCTGGAGCGGGAGGGTATCGAGCATGACATGGTCGACATCGAGCGTGACCCGGCCGCCGCGGAGTTCGTGATAGGCGTGAACGGCGGGAACCAGACCGTCCCGACGGTCCGGTTCCCGGACGGCTCGGCGCTGACGAACCCGACGATCGTGCAGGTCAGGCAACGCCTATCGGAGCTGGCGAGCTGCTGACCAGCTCCGGGTCCGCGTCGCGCGACGGTGGCGCGGCCAGCCGGCGGCCGGTCCACAGGTAGGCACCGGCGACCGTGAAGCCCAGCCCCATGGCCACGTACAGCAGCCGGAAGTCGACCACCGACACGAGCAGGGCCCCGGCCGCGATGGACGCCGCCTGCGGGCCGCCCATCAGCATGTCCGTGGCCGCGGTGACCCGGCCCATCAGCTCCGGTGGGGTCATCCGCTGGAGCAGGGTGACGAACCCGACGAGAGAGATCGGGACGGCCACGCCGGCCAGCAGCGTGGCCGGCAGGCCGAGCAGCAGCGACGGGTAGACGAAGGTGAAGCAGATCGCGCCGAGCAGCAGCACCCCGGCGCCGGCAGCGCCGATCTCACCCACCGCGCGGACCACCCGGGCCGCCATCAGCCCACCCACCAGCCCACCGGCGCCCTGCGCGCAGGCGAGCACCCCGATGAAGGGCGGCGACCGGTGCAGGCCCTGGTCCACGTAGGCGAAGAGGATCGACTCGATGAACCCGGCCAGCAGCACGGCGAGGCCCAGCCCGAGCAGCGTCCGGCGCAGCGCCGGCTGCTCGGCGAGGTAGCGGATGCCGGCGCCGACCTCGGTGCGCCAGCGCCGCTCGGAACGGGCCGGCCGGTCCTCCCCCACCCGCAGCACCGTCACGGCGCCGGCGGCGAGGACGAAGCCGAGCATCGCCACCACGGCCAGCGTCCAGCCGCCGAACCCTGCGTAGAGGCCCGCGCCGGCGAGCGGTCCCACCAGCCGCAGGCCCTGCTTGATGGTCTGTAGCGCACCGTTCGCCGACGCCAGCAGCGGGCCGGGCACCACGAGCTGGACCAGGCCGTTCAGCGCGCCGTTGATGGCGATGTAGGACAGCCCGTACAGCACGCCGACCGTATAGATCAGCCACAGGTCGGCCGCTGACCGTACGAAGAAGAGCGGCGTCAGGATCGCAGCTGCGGCGAGGTTGGCGAAGACCAGGAAGGTACGGCGGCGGAACCGGTCGACGAACCACCCCACCAGCGGCGCTGCGGTGATCGGTGCCGCGATCGCGAAGATGGTGGCGCCGGCGAGGCTGTTGGAGCCGGTGATGTCCTTGACCCAGATCGCCAGGGCGAGCAGCAGCACCGACTCGCCCACCATGCTCGCGACCATGCCGACGAAGAGCAGCCGGAAGTCGGGGCGGCGCAGCACCTCACGCATGGCGGTCCTCCGTTGGCCTGGGGGTACGGTCGGCGGCGTGGCTGGCGGGCGCGGGCCGGTCGTCGGCGGGTGCAGGGGATGCCGTGCGGTCGGTGTCTGGCATGGGGCCAAGGTAGGGCAGGGCCATCTCGTCCAGCTCGTGCCGAGAGCGACGGCAGGCCAGGGTTGCCGTCGACGCGGAAGTTTCGGTTGCGCTCAAATTTTCGGCGTGGGCACCGGGATGGGGTGTCAGCGCACGGTGACTGGGTCCATACTGAGGCGGTTCCTCAGTCCATGATCCGGATCCGGGAGTAGACCTGTGGCGCCTGGGCCAAGCCCTACGGTGCGACGCCGCCGACTCGGCGCGGAGCTTCGCCGACTGCGCGAAGCGGCCGGGCTCACCGGAGACCAGGTGATCGCCCGCATCGGTTGGGCGTCCGCGTCCAAGCTGTCCCGGCTGGAGAACGGACGCAGCCGGCCTGATCTCGCCGACGTACTCGACCTGCTGGACCTCTACTCCGTCAGCGGTCGCCGGCGGGAGGAGCTGGTCGCGGTCGCCCGGGACGCCGGCAACACCCGCGGCTGGCTGCGGTCGTACCCGGTGATGACCCAGCGCCAGCGTGGCTACGCCGAGCTGGAGTCCGGTTGTGCGGACATCCGGGAGTACGCCTACGCGATCATCCCGGGCCTGCTGCAGACGCCGGGGTACGCGCGGGTGCGCATCCTGTCCTCCGGCCCGCTGCAGCCGGCCGATGGGCACGATCCAGAGACCGAGGTGGCCGCCCGGCTGGCCCGGCAGGCCATCCTGACCCGCACCGTCGACCCGCCGCGCTACCAGGTGGTGCTGGAGGAGTCGGCGCTGACCGGCCGGGCCGGCCCACCGGATGTCCTGCACGAGCAGCTGACCCACCTCTGCAACCTGGCCGAGCTGCCCAACGTGAGCCTTCAGGTGCTGCCGCGCGACGCGACGATCGCCGAGTGGTACCTGCCGCACACGCCGTTCTCGATCTACCGGTTCGCCGACCCGGGCGACCCGGAGACGGTCGCCGTGGAGGGGCTCGCCAGCGACCTGGTGCTGATCGAGAAGCCGGACGTGAGCCGCTACACGCTGGTCTTCGAGTGGCTGCGCGCGGCGGCTCTCTCCCCGGCCGACTCGCGGGCCTGGCTGGCTGAGAAGGCCGCGGCCTTCCTCCGGCAGGTCAGCTGAGCCTCACCGCGTTCCGCGGACCGGCCGACCCGTACGGGTGGAGATCTACTCCACCGAGTCGGCAGAGCATCGCCATCCGGTCGCCCGCACCAACATCAACCAAACGGGCAATGAACGTATTGACGGCGCACGAGGTTCTTGCGCGGTGCAACCCCCGTGGCGGACGATGGGGTCCAGCCGATGGAAATTCCATTAGTAGACTTTTCCATTACGCTCCGTCAGCTACCCGACGGCCTTCGGAGACCCGCATGCGGTACCTCATCGTCCGTACCGACGTCCGCCCCTTCGCAGCGGACGAGCTGGAGTCGGCCTGGCAGTGCGGCCTTCAGGTCCGCGACGAGAGGACCACGCCGGAGCCCCGCCGGCAGACCATGTTCGCCGAGAACCGCGACGCCGCGTTCCACCTCGCCCGGGCGCTCGCCGCGGTGGGCTCGGTCCGCGCGGGCCGGCAGCGGGTGAAGGTGGTCCGGCTGGGTGAGCCCGATCGCCACCGGCGCACCCGCAACCAGCCGTAGGCCATAGGGCCGGGGGCCCGTGGCGGGTCAGCCTCGCCCGGCATGCCAGGTGGCGATCAGGAAGCTTGCGATTGAGGCGGGCGTGGACAGGGCAAACCCGGCCGCGTCACCGGCCAGGCCGGCCGCGATCTCCCGGCGGGTGAACCAGCGGGCGTCCTCGATCTCCGTCGGGTCCAGGCGCAGCGGCTGCGCCGGGTCGGCGTAGGCGAGAAACCCCAGCATCAGCGAGGCCGGGAACGGCCAGGCCTGGCTGGCGACGTACTGGATGCCGGTGACCCGTACCCCGACCTCCTCGGCCACCTCCCGGACCACCGCCGCCTCCGCCGACTCACCCGCCTCGACAAAGCCGGCCAGGCACGAGTAGCGGCGCCGGCCTCCGCTGGTCCAGGCGACGGCGTGCCCGAGCAGGCAGCGCCCGTCCGGGCCGGCGACGCCGTCGTGCACCAGCACGATCACGGCCGGGTCGGTCCGCGGCCACAACGGCTCCCCGCCGCCGTCGGTACGCATCCAGCCACCGTCGGCCGACGTGGTGGGCCGTCCGGTCTGCGGGGAGTACGGGTACCGCGCGTGCCAGTGCCCGAGCGCCACGGCGGACACGGCCAGCCCGGCGTGCGCGTCGGTGAGCAGGTGCGCCACCTCGCGCAGGGTCACTGCCCGGACGCTCGCGGTGTCGTCACCGGGAGCGGCCGTGCCGCCGGGACGGTCCGGGCGGTCCATGCTGCCCGGGCGGTCCGTGCTGTCCGGCAGCGGCGCGACCACCGCGAAGTACGGCGTCCCGGCGCTGTCCTCACCGAGGAACAGCCGCTCGCCGGCTGGCGCGTGCTCCCCGTCCAGCAGCACCAGCTCACTGCCCTGCACCAGGAACCGCCCCCCGGCCACGATGTCGACCACGAGGATCCGGGCCCGCGCGAACGCTACCGCCAGCCACTCCTCGTCGGTGCGGCGATGGGCCGCCCGGTCCACTGTGGAACGGGCCAGCGGCGGCACGGCGCGGCCCCGGAACGGGTCGGCAGCTGCCAGCTCCCGGGCCACGGCGGGCCCGGCCACGGCGGATCGCTGCGACCCCGAACCGCTCACGCGGCGAGAACCTCGTCCACTGTGGTCCGCTCGACGGCGGCGAGCGTGGTCAGGGCGGCCTCCATCCGGTCGGCGTCGCCGAGCACGACCGTCAGTGCCCGCGCCGGAGCCAGATACCGGGCGGCTGCCGCCGCGACATCGTCCACGGTCGCCGCGCCCAGCCGCGCGGCGTGCTCGACGAGGTACTCCAGGCGCAGCCCGAACGAGGCGTACGTGCTGGCCAGGTTGGCGAGCCCGGCCTGCGTCGACATGCCCAGCTGGAGGGTGCCGAGCGCGTACTGGCGGGCCTGCTCCAGCTCCTGCTCGCGCGGTGGCGAGGTGGCGATCCGGCCGAGCTCGTAGACCGTCTCGAGTAGGGCCGGGCCGGTCACCTCCGTCGCCACGTCGGTGGAGAGCACCAGCGACGAGCCGGCCTGCGAGTGCTCGACGTACGAGTGCGGGCTGTAGGTGTACCCCTTGTTCTCCCGGATGTTCTCGACCCAGCGGGAGGAGAAGTAGCCACCGAAGATCAGGTTCGCCAGCTGGAGGGCCGCGTGGTGGGGGTGCCGGCGCTCGACCGCGGCCAGGGTCATCCGCAGCGAGGACTGCACCGACCCCGGCCGGTCCACCAGCGTCACCGGACCGAGGCGCGGCTGCGGCACCGGCGGCACCGCGTCGTCCGTACCAGGGCCGTCCCAGCCGGCCAGAGCCTGCTCGGCGGCGTCCAGCGCCCGCTCGGCCTCGACGTCACCGACCAGGACCAGCTGGGCTCCGGCGGGGTGGATCCGGTCGGCGTGCAGCGCGCGCAGCACCGCCGGGGTCACCGCGTGCACCTGTGGCACGGTCGGGGTCTGCACCGAGTACGGGTGGTCGCCGTAGCGCCGCCGCAGCAGCGCGACCCGGACCACGTGCGCCGGCTGGCTCTCGGCGATCTGGATGTGCTCTGCCAGCCGCTCCCGCTCGGTGGTCACCTCGTCCTCGGGGTAGCTGGCGTCGGTGAGCACCTCAGCGAGGATGGCGAGCATCCGGTCCAGCCCGGAGGCGAGCGCGTTGCCGCTGACCAGCAGGCGGTCCGGGTCGACCCCGGCGCCCAGCGCCCCGCCCAGGCTCTGCAGCTGTGCCGCTATGTCCACAGTAGACATGATGGAGGTGCCGGAGAACAGCGTCTGCGACAGCAGCGCCGAGCTGGCGAGATAGGAGGGGCTCAGCGTGGCCGCGCCGAACGGCACGCGCAGCCGCAGCTCCACCAGCGGGACGGCGCAACGCTGGATGGCCAGCACGGTCAGCCCGTTGGCGAGGGTCCGCTCGGCCGTCCTCGGCACCGTGAAGGTGCCGGCCGGCCGCAGATCGGGAACGACAACGGTCACTGCGTACCCCCAAGCCCCGGAACCACCTCGACGAGTGCGCGCCGCTGCGGGCGCAGCGTGGCGGCGGCGGCCCGGACCTGCTCCTCGGTGACCTGCGCGATCAGCGCGGGAAGCTGGTTGAGCAGCTGCGCGCCGGTCGACGCGGGGCGCTGCTGCTCCAGCACGGCCATCCGCAGCGCCCGGCCGAGCACCGCGTCGGTGTCGCGCAGCAGGTGGGTCGCCATGCGGGCCTGGATCCGGGCCAGCTCACCCGCCTCGAGCCCGTCCGCCGCCAGCCGTTCGCACTCCTCGTAGACGGTGCGCAGGACCATCTCCATGTCGCCGTCCGCCGGGATCTGGACCTGGAGCAGGAACGCGGTCGGGTCGCGCACCTCGAACGGCTCGCCCATGAACCCGATGTAGGTGCCGATGTTCGTCACCGAGCGGTCGCTCAGCACCAGGCGGCGCACCAGCCGGGACGCGTCCCCATCGGTCAGCACCTCGGCCAGCACCACGTACGGCAGGTAGGCGCCCAGGTCGTCGATCGGGTCGGGCACCCGCCAGCCCCCGCAGAAGGCCGGCAGCGGCGCGAGCTTGTCCACGTAGCTGTGCCGCTGCTCGGCGGTGAGGTCCGGCTCGGCGAAGTCCGGCCGCTCCGGCGCCGGTCGCGCAGGCACGTCGCCGAAGTGCCGTTCCACCAGCGAGACGGTCTCGGTGACGTCGATGTCCCCGGCCACCGACAGCACCGCGTTCCCGCAGGCGTAGTACCGGTCGAAGAACTCCTGGGCCTCGGCGAGCGTGGCCGCCTCCAGGTCGTCGAAGGAGCCGTAGCCGTCGTGCGCGTTGGGGAACGTGGCGAACATGACCGAGGGCAGGCTGAGCCAGGGGAACCCGCCGTACGGCTTGTTCAGCACGTTGACCCGGATCTCCTCCTTGACCACGTCGACCTGGTTGCGCAGGTTCTCCTCGGTCAGCCGGGGGCCGCGCATGCGGTCGGCCTCCAGGAACAGCGCCCGCTCCAGCGCGGCCGACGGCAGCGTCTCGTAGTAGTCGGTGTAGTCCAGGTGGGTCGAGCCGTTGAAGGTGCCCCCGGACCCCTGCACGTAGCGGAAGTGGGCGAGCTTCTCCAGGTTGGCCGAGCCCTGGAACATCAGGTGCTCGAAGAGGTGGGCGAAGCCCGTGCGCCCCGGTGGCTCGGAGCGGATGCCCACGTCGTAGACGACCGCCACCCCGATCACCGGCGCACTGCGGTCGGGCGCGAGGACCACACGCAAGCCGTTCGGCAGGGTCAGCCGCTCGATCGGGTACCGGGTGGCGGGGATCATGGGGGGCGCTGTCCGGGACACGCTGCGACCCTAGCGCGAGGCCGCCACCGGATCACCGGAGGCCGGCCGGCGGGTCACCGGAGCCCGGCCGGCGGGTCAGCGCGAAGAACGCCAGCGCGGCGAGGAAGGCCAGCAACGGCACCGCGACCAGCCAGCGCCGCCAGTCGGCCGAGTCGAAGGCCGGGCGCGCCACCGGCTTCACGTCGGGGGCGCCCGCCGCCGGGGCGGGCGAAGCCGTGCCGGTGGGCGCGGTGCCCGGGCCGGTCGCGCTCGGCGACGGGCCGGCAGGAGCCACGGGTACGGCCGCCGTCAGCGCCTGGACCAGGTTCAGCACGCCGCTGCCGTACTCCTCGTCCGGTCCTGGCCGGCCCCGGTCGGTCGCGGTGCGGGCCAGCCGCTGCACCACGGCGGAGCCGGCCAGGTGAGGGTGGCGGGCCCGGACCAGGGCGACCGCACCGGCCACCACGCCGGCCGCGCCGCTGCCGGACTCGATCCGGTAGCCGCCCCGGCTGTCGGTGGTCACCAGGTCCGTCCCGGGCGCGGCGAGGGTGGGCGGGTTGCCCGGCTTGACGGTCACCCGGCCCTCCCGGTCCAGCGGGGCCACCGCGACCACGCCGGGGTACGCGGCCGGCCACGGCAGGAACGCCTCACCCGGTCGGCCGGCGGCGGGCGCCACGACCACGACGTCGGCCCGGACCGCCGCCGCGACCGCCTGCTCCAGGCGCGGGCTGCCGGGCAGGCCGCGGCCCACGCAGATCACCTTCGCCCCACCGGCCACCGCGAGGTCGATGCCGTCCGCGAGCACGTCCGGGTCGCCGTACTGGCCGGGGCGGGTGGTGATGACCACGGGCAGGATCCGGGCCCCGGGCGCCAGGCCGAGCACGCCGTCCGGACCGACGACCGGACGGGTCCCCGGGCTGGCTCCCGGACCGGTCCCCGGACCGGTTCCCGAGCCGGGGCTGGCCGGGGCGGTGCCGCCGTGCCCGTGCCCGGCGACCAGGCCGGCGAGCGCGGTGCCCCGGCCGTCCACATCGGACTGCGTAAGGGCGTCCGGGACCCGGGTGGCGTCCACCGCCGGGAGCCCGGTGCCGGCGAGGTCGGGATGGGTCGCGTCGAGACCCGAGTCGACGACCGCGACCGTCACGCCCATACCCTGGCTGGTCCGGTGCGCCGCGGCGACGTCGAGGAAGCCGAGGTGCCACTGCGCGTCGCGGATGCCGTCGGCGTAGGCGGGCGGGACCGCGGCGAAGAGCAGCAGCGCCGTCGCACCGGCCGTGAGCGCGGCCCGACCCTTCATCGCCGTCCCTCCTCCACCTGACCTCGCTGCTCGCGGGCTGGTTCAGGGTAACGGCGGCGCCGGGACGGCGCCGGCCAGGACCGGCCGCGGCCCGGACCCGGGCTGCCGCCCGGCCCGGACCCGGGCTGCCGCCCGGCCCAGACCCCGGCTGCGGCCCGTACCGGACCAGCGGGGCGGCCGTACCGGACCGGCGGGCGCCAGCGGCGTCAGGCGACCTGGACCGAGGCGAGCGCGTCGTCGACCACCCAGTCCAGGTGACTGTGCGTGCTCGGGATCGACACGTAGAAGACCGCCGCGTCCGGCCTCCCCACGTCGATGAGTGCCACGGCGACCAGCTCGCTGGTGGCCTTCAGGTCGGGCTGCGAGAAGTGCAGGCGGAACTTGGTCACCCAGGCTGGCCGGCCGCCCAGCGTGCTGCGCTCGTCCCGGAGCAGTTCCATGCGGTTGGGCTGCGGGTAGTACTCGGCCCGCACGTCGGCCGCCACCTGCCGCCCGGTGCAGGCCAGATCGATGGCGAGCGCGTCGTTGACGGTCGCGGGCACGGACGCGGACAGGATCGAGGCGTGGTATGTGCCCCGGGAGTAGACCTCGGTGACGAAGTGCTGCCCGACCGTGTACGACACATCCAGCGTTCCGGCGGTCCACCGCTCCCGCCAGGGCACCCACGGCTCGCCGTACCGGCGGTAGGAGATGCCGGCCGCGGCATCGACCGTACGCCCGGCCGGCGCCGGCGCGGCACCGCTGGGCCGGGGTGAGGCCGGCGGGGCGGGGGCGGGCTGGCCGGGCGCCTCACTCGGCGGCGGGCACAGCTGGGCCAGCGGCGGCCGGTCGTCCGGTGGTGGCTGGTAGCGGCGGCGCAGCGGGTTGTCCGCGCCGCCGACCAGGACAAGCAGCAGCGTGACGACCCCGACCAGCGCCACCCCGGCGGCGGAGCCGCCGAAGAGCAGGAGAGTACGCCGTTGCCGGCGCCGCTGGTCAGCCGGTGACGGCGAAGGCTGCGGCGCGAACAGGTCGATGACCGGCTCGGGTGTGGCACCGAGCCGGGTGACCGCACCCGAACGGTGTGGCGGCGTGGGCCCGGAAGGCGGGCCGGGTCTGGTCTCCATCCCGCCTTCCAGTGAACACCATGCGGGTGGCCACCACGCACGACCCGCGGCTCAGCTCGCCGGTGCGAGCCCGTCGGGCTGCTCGATCCGGACCACGGCCGGCGGGGCGGCGCCCACCTGCCACGGCGCCAGGGCGGCGGTGGCCGCCAGCAGCACTCCGGCGAGTGCCAGGACGAGCACGACCATGATCTCGCGTAGCCCTCCGGCGCCCATGTGTCGCACCCCCTACCCAGCCGCCGCGACCGGTCCGGCTGCAGCTGTCCATCCCCCCACGCCCAGCATCGACGACCTGCGCGCGCCCGTACACCTGTTGTCGGATGACGGTCAGACCCGGGCCGTCACGGATCCCGTTCCGGCAGAGCTGTGACCAGCGCGGCCAGCCCCACCTCGTCCAGCAGGTCCGCCGGGCGCACCGTGACGCCGTCGCGGACGTAGTGGAAGGCCGCCCGGACCCGCTCCACCGGGACCCCGGCGAGCGCGGCCCAGGCCAACCGGTACGCGGCGAGCTGCACCGCGGCGGCCTCGGCGGCCGGGCCGGCCGGTGGCCGCCCGGTCTTCCAGTCGACCACGTCGTACCCGCCGGCCGGGTCGACGAAGACCGCGTCGATGCGCCCCCGCAGCACCGTGCCGGCGACCACCGTGGCGAAGGGCACCTCGGTGCGCACCGGCGCCCGGTCGGCCCACTCGCTGGCCAGGAACCGTTCTTGCAGCTCGACCAGCGCGGCGTCGGGCGCGGCGTCCTCGTCGGCGGCTCCTGGCAGCTCGTCGATGTCCAGCAGCTGGTCCGCCCCGAACCGCTGCTCCAGCCAGCGGTGGAACGCGGTGCCCCGGCGGGCGTGCGGGTCCGGCGCGGCGGGCAGCGGGCGGCGCAGGGCCCGCGCCAGTGCCTGCGGGTCGCGGCGCAGGGTCACCAGCTGCGAGACCGACAGGTGGGCTGGCAGGGTCACGGAGAGGACCCCGTCTCCCGCGCGGCGGCGGGCGCGCTCGGCGAGCAGCAGGTCCACCTCGTACGCCCAGCGCGCCGGCTCACCCTCGGCGGGTGGTGCGTCGTCCGTGCCGGGCGCCTCGCGCCCGGCCAGCGCGGTTCGCACCAGCGCGGCACCCTCGGCGACCGCGGCCCGCCGCTCCCCCAGCGGGTCACCGGGCCACACCGCCCTGGCCTGGTGCGCCGCCGTGGGGTTGGTGGCGTCCTCGGCCGGCGGGTCCGCCCACCGGTCGACCGCCCCGGCGCCGGCCCGGCACCGCTGCTGGATCTCGCGCAGGAACGGCGACGGGCCGCGCGGGCGCAGCACCCCCTCCGCCCACCAGTAGCCCGAGCAGAGCAGCAGCCGGCGGGCCCGGGTCACCGCGACGTAGGCGAGCCGGCGCTCCTCCCGGCCCTCGTGCTCACGCCAGCGCTCCTCGAACGCGGTGCGCGCCTGGTTGACCGCCCGCTGGTCGCCGGCCCCGGCCAGATCCAGCGCCGGCAGCTCGGCGGCGTCACCGCGCAGCGGGAACGGCAGCACGCCCAGCCCGCGCAGCCAGTGGTCGGACCCGGTGCCGGCGGCAGGCCACTCCCGGGCGGTCAGCCCGGCGACCGCCACCACGTCCCACTCCAGCCCCTTTGCGGCGTGCGCGGTCAGCACCTGCACCGCCCCCTCGACCACCTCCACCTCGCCGGGCGCGAGGCCCCGCTCCTCATCCTCGGCCGCGGCGAGGAACGCGAGGAACGCGGAGACCGTGCCACCCTCCGACTCGGCGCTGAACCGGGCGGCCACCGCGCCGAGCGCGTCCAGGTGGCCGCGGGCCAGGCCGGCGTCCCCGGCCCGGGTGGCCACCTCGACCTCCAGGCCGGTGACCCGCTCGATGTCCGCGACCAGGTCGGGCAGCGGCTGGTCCAGCCGCGCGCGCAGCGCGCGCAGCTCGGCGCGCAGGGCACCGAACCGCCGGTACGCCTGCGGCGAGTACTGCTCCGCCGGCCCGAGGTCGTCCAGCGCCTCGACGAGCGTGGCCTCGTCCAGGCGGTCCACGACCGCTTCCCGCTCCCGCTGGCCGGCGCGCTCCCGGGCCAGCGCCTTGGCCCGGCGGTGCAGCGCCACCAGGTCCCGGGGACCGACCCGCCAGCGCGGCCCGGTCAGCAGCCGCAGCAGCGCCGCACCCTGTGCCGGGTCGGCCAGCACCTGCATGGTCGCCACCACGTCGCGCACCTCGGGGGTGTCGAGCAGCCCGCCGAGGCCCACCACCTCGACCGGCAGCCCCTGGGCGCGCAGCGCGGCGTCGATGGTCGCGATCTGCTTGCGGGTGCGCACCAGCACCGCGGTGGTCGGCCGGCGCGCCAGCGGGATCTCGGCGATCGGCGTACCGGGCCCGGCACCGGCCTCCTCGCGCCAGGCCCGGCCGATCCGCTCCGCGATCCATGCCGCCTCGTCGCGGTAGGTCGCGAGCAGCGCGCAGTGGACCGTACGGGCCGACCCGACCGGGCGGGCCACCCGGGCCGCGGGCACCAGGCGGGCCACCTGCGCGCCGGCCTCGCGCAGCGGCCCGGAGAGGGCGTTGGCGACGTCCAGGATCTCGGCCCGGTTGCGCCAGCTCGTGCTCAACGTCGCCACCCGCGCCGGCACCCCGCCGGCGAGGGGGAAGTCCACCGGGAACCGGCGCAGCGTGCCGGCGCTCGCCCCGCGCCAGCCGTAGATGGACTGGCACGGGTCGCCGACCGCGGTCACCGGGTGGCCCGCGCCGAACAGCGCCCGCAGCAGCACCACCTGGGCGTGGCTGGTGTCCTGGTACTCGTCGAGCAGCACCACCCGGAACCGGTCCCGCTCGATCGCGCCGACCTCGGGGTGCTCGCCGGTGACCAGGGCGGCCCGGGCCAGCTGGTCGCCGAAGTCCATCGCCTCCAGCAGGCGCTTGCGCTCGTCGTACGCCCGCACGATCGGCAGCAGCGCCAGCCGGGCCCGCTGCCGGTCCAGGGCGGTACGCACGTCCGCGTACACCCGGCCAGGCAGGCCCTGCACCTGGGCGTGGAACCGGCCGGTCCACGCGGCCAGCTCCTGCGGCGTGCGCAGGTGCTCGGCGAGCTCGGCGGAAAGGTGCAGCACCGCGTCGGTGACCGTGCTCACCGCGGCGTCCACATCGGACATATCCCCGGCGTAGCCGCGCACCACCGCGTCGGCCAGCTGCCAGCAGGCCGCCTCGGTGAGCAGCCGGACCGAGGGCTCGAAGCCACCTCGCAGCCCGTGCTCGGTGACGATGCGGGCGGCGTACGAGTGGTAGGTGGCGACGGTCGGCTCGCCGGTGAGCATCTCGTCCCGGCCGAGCCGGCGGACCAGCTGGCCGAGGCGTACCCGGATGCGGTGGGCCAGCTCCCCGGCCGCCTTGCGGGTGAAGGTCAGGCCCAGCACCTGCTCCGGGCGGACGTGCCCGTTGGCGACCAGCCACACCACGCGGGCCGCCATGGTCTCGGTCTTGCCGGAGCCCGCCCCGGCGACGACGAGCAGCGGGGCTACCGGTGCGCAGATGATGCGCGCCTGCTCCTCGGTGGGGCGCGGCAGCCGCAGCAGCGCGGCCACCTCGGCCGGGGTGAAGCGGGGGCCGGCCAGCGCCACCGGGCGGGCCGGCAGGGTCCCGGTCACCGCTCACCCCCTCCCCGCGGTCCTCCGCTCGTGTCCTGCTCGCCCGGAGTGGGGCCGGCCTCGCGCCGGCCCGGGTGAGCCGCGGCGCCGAGCTGCCGTCCCTTGCTGGAGACGGGGCACGCCGTGCGCACCGGGCAGGTGCGGCAGCTCGAGCTCGCCACTGCTTCGAAGGT
This sequence comes from Micromonosporaceae bacterium, assembly GCA_035707405.1. Classification (GTDB taxonomy): domain Bacteria; phylum Actinomycetota; class Actinomycetes; order Mycobacteriales; family Micromonosporaceae; genus DASSUC01. The sequence continues at coordinate 24,899 of DASSUC010000045.1, forward strand.
CGACGCGGCCATGTTTCCGGCCGCCCGCCTGATCATCGCGCCGGCCCAGCCCGGGTCCTCGACCTCGGCCAGGGGTGGCTGGCGCTGCTCAGTGCCGGACCTGGCCGCCGAGCCGAGCTGGACCAGCGCCGCGCCCCCGCTGGCCGTCCCGAACTCGGCAAAGGCGCCCGCCTCCACCGCCGCCTGGTACGCGCCGAGCTGCGCGTGCGCGGCGACCTCCGCAGCGGTCGGCTTGGACTTGCCGGTCTTCAGGTCGACCACGACGAGCCGGCCGTCCTCGTCGACCTCCAGGCGGTCCACCCGGCCCTTCAGCTCGACGCCCTCGCCCAGCTGGACCAGGAACTCGCGCTCGATCGCGACCAGCCGGCGCGGGTTGGCGGCCAGCCAGCCGACCAGCTTGTCGAGCATCTGGTCGGCGCGCTGCCGCTCCCGGTCGGCCAGCCAGCGGGCGGCGAGCTCGATCGCGTCGAACCGGGCCGCGACATAGCCCGCCAGCTCGGCCCGGTCCACGCTGGCGTCGTGGGCCAGCATCGCCGCCGCGTGCACCAGGTTGCCGATGCCCTGCTGGGCCGTTGCCGGCGGCTCGCCCCCGTGCCGGCGCAGCAGCCACTGCAGGGCGCAGCGCAGGGCGCTCTCGACCCCCGAGGGAGTGACCGTCACCGGCTCCCCGGCCTCGGCCAGCCGGCGGTCGTCGGAGAGCTCAGGCAGCCCCCACCACTCGTCCGGGTGGGCACCGCGCACCCCGGCCTCGGCCAGCCGGGCCAGCTGGCGCGCCGCGGCTTCGCGCCGGGCCCGGCCGGCCGCCGGGTCGGTCACCGCGACCCGCAGCTCGGCCACGAGCGCGGCCAGGGTCAGCGCCCGGGGCAGGTGGGTGGCCGGCCGGGCGGTTTGCGGGTCCTCCCCGGCGGGCTCCACGACCTCGTCGCTTCTGGTCCCGGCCCGTCCGATCTCGCCCCGTCCGATCTCGCCCCGTCCGATCTCGCCCCGTTCGATCTCGTGGTCCCGTTCGATCTCGTCCAGGAAGCGGCTTGGCTGCTCCTCCCCTTCCGCGCCGCCGGTGCTGCCGGAGGCGACCGCGGTGACCAGCAGCCGGCGGCGGGCCCGGGTGGCGGCGACGTAGAACAGCCGGCGCTCCTCGTCCAGCAGGGCGGCCGTCTGGCTCGCCGCGAACTGGCCCCGGGCACCCGGCCCCACGGTGCCCCGGCCGGCCGCCGCGTCGACCAGGACCTCCGAGCCGAGCAGGCTGCCCCGCAGCCGCAGGTCCGGCCAGACCCCCTCCTGCACGCCCATGACCGCCACCACGTCCCACTCCAGCCCCTTCGCGGCGTGCGCGGTGAGGATCCGTACGGCGTCCCCCCGGTCAGCCACTGGCGCGAGCGAGTCGCCGGGCAGGTCCTGCCCGGCGACGTGGTCGAGGAACACCTCGGTCCGCGCGCCGGGCAGCCGGTCGGCGAAGCGGGCCGCCGCGTCGAAGAGGGCGACCACGGCGTCCAGGTCCCGGTCGGCGGCCTCGGCCCGGCGCTCCTCGGCGGTGCCGGGCCCGGCGGGCCGCAGGCTCGCCGTGACCCACCGGTCGGCGAGGCCGCTCGCGTGCCAGACCGCCCAGAGCACATCCTCCACAGTGGAGCTTGGGCGGGCCGCGGCGTCTCTCGCGGTGGCGACCAGTGCCGCCACCGCCCGGGCCGGGGCCGCCCAGCGCCGCTCCACGGCGGCCAGCTCGGCCGGGTCCCGCAGCGCCTCCACCAGCAGGACCCCGGACGGACGCCGGTCACCGGCGGCCAGGGCCAGCGCGCGCAGCCCCTGCCGGAGGCGCCGCTCGGCCAGCGGGTCGGCCCCGCCCAGCGGCGAGTGCAGCAGCGCCACCGCCGCCTCCTCGTCCAGGCGGTCGGGCTCGAGCGCGCAGCGCAGCAGCAACAGCAGGGCGGCGACCGCCGGCTGGGCGTGCAGCGGCAGGTCCTCGGCGTGGGTGACCGTCGGCACGTCGGCCTGGGCCAGGGCCCGCCGCACCCCGGCGAGCTGCCGGACGGTGGAGCGCAGCAGCACCGCCATCCGCGACCAGGGCACGCCGTCGAGGAGGTGCGCCTCGCGCAGCCGGTGCGCCACGTACGCCGCCTCGCTCGTCGCCGACCGGAACGTGCGTACCTCCAGCCCGGGCTCGGCCCGCACCGGCCCGGGCGGCCCGCCGGGCGGTGGGCCGCCCGGCCACGGACCCGGCCCGCCGGGCGGTGGGCCCGGCCACGGGCCCGGCCCGGCGGCGACCAGTGCCCGGTGCCGGAGCGGGCCGCGCAGCCGGCGGGCGACCCGGCGGGTGGCCGAGACCAGCTCCGGCGTTGACCGGTAGCTGCGCAGCAGCGTCACCGTCGGCGCCGGGCCGCCGTCGGCCGCGTGGAACCGGTCGGGGAAGGCCAGCACCGCGGACGGGTCCGCACCGCGGAAGGCGAACGTGGACGAGTCAGGGTCGGCGAAGGCCACCAGGCGGGTCCCGCCACCGGCCACGAGCGCAAGCAGCTCCAGCTGCACCGGGTCAGTGTCGGCGAGGTCGTCCACGTAGACCATGCACAGCCGCTCGCGCTCGGCCGCCAACCGGGCCGGGTCCCCGGTGAGCAGCGCGATGGCCGCCCGCACCAGCTCGGCCGGGTCGTAGCCGACCGAGCCGTGGGCCGCGGCGTCACGCAGCGCGAGAACCTGCACGTACTGGTCGAGGAACCGGGCCGCCGGTGCCCAGTCGGGCCGGCCCAGCCGGTGCCCGAGGCCGGCGAGGTCTGCGGCGCCGATACCCCGCTCCGCCGCGCGCGCCAGCAGGTCCCGCAGCTGGCTCGCGAAGGCCCGGGTCGGCAGGGCCGCGCGCAGGGCCTCCGGCCAGCCGATACGGTCGTCGTCGGCGGTGACCAGCTCGCGGATCACCACGTCCTGCTCCGGGCCGGTGAGCAGGCGCGGCGGCGGCTCTCCCAGCTCGGCCGCGGCCCGGCGAAGCAGGCCGAACGCGTACGCGTGGAAGGTGCGCACCAGCGGCTCGGCCGTGGTCGGCGACGCTCCGGCCGCGATCCGCGCCGCCACCGCGTCGCGCAGCCGCCCGGCGGCCCGCCGGTTGAACGCCAGCACCAGGATCCGCGGCGGCTCCATCCCGCCGGCCACCCGAGCCGCCACCGCCTCCACCAGCGTGGCGGTCTTGCCGGTGCCCGGGCCGCCGAGCACGAGCAGCGGCCCGTCGTCGTGCTGGACCACCCGGCGCTGCACCTCGTCGATGGGGAGCGGCGGCGGCGCCGCAGCCGGTCGCCGCACCAGCCGCAGGGCCGGTCGCCGCGGGGAGGCGCTCGCCGTCGTGGGCACGGGCCCTATCAGACCACGGGGGTACGACGGCCGTACTCACCCGTACCGGTAACCGGGTACGGCGTGAGGGCGGGGCCTGACGGCCCCGCCCTCACTCTATGTTCGCCAGCTGCTACTACGCTGGCCACTCAGATCAGCTTGACCGCCTCGGCGTAGTGGCACGCCGTCTGGTGCCCCTGGCCCCGGTCGATCAGGGCAGGCACCTCGCTGATGCACTTCTCCCGCTCGCCGTCGGTCAGCTCCCGGGCGAACTTCGGGCAGCGGGTGCGGAACCGGCAGCCGCTGGGCGGGTTCACCGGGCTGGGCACGTCCCCGGTGAGCAGGATCCGCTTGCGGGTGCGTTCCTTCTGCGGGTCCGGCAGCGGGATGGACGAGATCAACGCCTGGGTGTAGGGGTGCGCCGCGGTCAGGAAGAGCTGCTTGACCGGCGCGGTCTCCACGATCCGGCCCAGATACATGACGGCCACCCGGTCGGCGATGTGCCGCACCACGGACAGGTCGTGCGAGATGAACAGGTATGACAGGCCCAGCTCCTCCTGCAGGTCCTCCAGCAGGTTGATCACCCCGGCCTGGATGGAGACGTCCAGCGCGGAGACCGGCTCGTCGAGGACCAGGACCTTTGGCCGCAGGGCCAGCGCCCTGGCGACGCCGATGCGCTGGCGCTGGCCACCGGAGAACTCGTGCGCGTACCGGTTGCCGTGCTCGGGGTTGAGGCCGACCGTCCGCAGCAGCTCGCGCACCTTGCCCCGGCCGCTCTCCGACTTGCCGTAGAGCCCGTGGATGCGCAGCGGCTCGGCGATGATCTCGTTGATCGTCATGCGCGGGTCGAGCGAGGCGAACGGGTCCTGGAACACGATCTGCAGGTCGCGCCGCAGCGGGCGCATCTGCCCGGAGGAGAGCTTGGTGAGCTCCTTGCCGGCGTAACGCACGGAGCCGGCCGTGGCCTTGACCAGGCTCAGCAGCAGCCGGCCCGTCGTCGTCTTGCCGCAGCCCGACTCCCCCACCAGCCCGAGCGTCTCGTGCTCCAGCAGGTCGAACGACACGTCACACACCGCGTGCACGTCGCCGATGCGGCGCCGCAGGATGCCCCGGGAGCGCACCGGGAAGTGCTTGACGAGGTTTCGTACGGTGACCACCGGCTCGCGGGTGACCTGCCCCTCGGTCTCGGCGTCGTTGACCATGGCGGACGTCATGCCTTCACCTCCAGCTCGGCCGGGGCCTCCAGCTCGGTGGACGTCACGGTGAACAGCTGGCCCGGCTTGGCGCCGATGAGCCGGTCGTGGAAGTGGCAGGCGGCGTGGTGCCCGGCCGAGTCGGTCGGGGTGAGGTCGGGCTCGACCCCCTCGCAGACCTCCTGCGCGATCGGGCAGCGCGGCGTGAACGGGCAGCCCGGCGGCAGGTTGACCAGCGACGGCGGTGCCCCGACGATCGGCGTCAACCGCTCCCGACCGCTCTCGTCCAGCCGGGGCAGGCTGCCGAGCAGACCGAGCGAGTACGGCATCCGCGGCCGGTAGAACACGTCGTCCACGCTGCCGGACTCCACCAGCTTGCCGGCGTACATCACGCAGACCCGGTCCGTGCGCCCGGCGATGATGCCGAGGTCGTGCGTGATCAGGATGAGCGCCGCGCCGGTCTCGGCACGGGCCGCCTCCAGCGCCTCCAAAACCTGAGCCTGCACGGTCACGTCGAGCGCCGTGGTCGGCTCGTCAGCGATCATCACATCGGGGTTGTTCGCCATCGCGATCGCGATCACGACCCGCTGTCGCATGCCGCCGGAGAGCTCGTGCGGGTAAGCGTTGACCCGCTGCTCCGGGTACGGGATCCCGACGATGCCCAGCAGCTCGATCGCCCGGTCGAGCGCTGCCTTCTTGGAGACGTCGTGGTGCGCGAGCACCGCCTCGCTGAGCTGGTAACCCACCCGGTAGACCGGGTTCAGCGAGGTCAGCGGATCCTGGAAGATCATTGCGATCTTGTTGCCCCGGATCTTCGCGTACTGGTCCTCGGTCTTGCCCAGCAGCTCCTCGCCCTGCAGCCGCACCGACCCGGTGACCTGGGCGGTCCTCGGCAGCAGCCCGAGCACGGCGAGCGAGGTGACCGACTTGCCGGAGCCGGACTCGCCCACGATGCCGAGCGACTCGCCGCGGCGCAGCTGGTAGGTGACCCCCCGGACGGCCTGGACCAGGCCGTCGTCGGTGGGGAACCCCACCGTGAGGTTCTCCACGTCCAAGAGCACGTCGGAGCTGGTCGGCGCTGGGTCGAGCTGGATGTCGGTCATCGGCGCTGCCTCGTCTGTCTGGGGTCGAGCGCGTCGCGCAGGCCATCGCCGATGAAGTTGACGGTCAGGGCGATCGCGATGATCGTAAGACCCGGGAAGTAGAACAGCCATGGTCGGGTGCCGACCGCCTCCTGGGCCAGGTTGGTGAGCAGGCCGAGCGAGGTGTCCGGACCCTGGACGCCCAGGCCGATGAAGGACAGGCCGGCCTCGGCGAGAATCGCGCCCGCGATGTCCAGGGTCGCCTGCACGATGATCACGCCGGTCACGTTCGGGATCAGGTGCCGGAAGATCACCCGCGCGTCGGACGCACCGAGCGCCCGTGCCGCCTCCACGAACTCCTGCTGCCGTAGCGACAGGACGACGCCCCGAACCACCCGGGCGTTGACCACCCACCCGAAGCCGGCCAGGATCAGCGCCACCACCCACCAGGTGCCGCGCAGGTACTGGGTCAGCATGCCGGCCACCGCGATGACCGGAAGCGTGAGCATGACGTCGACGATGCGCATCATCACCATGTCGACCCGGCCGCCGAAGTAGCCCGCGATCGCCCCGTACGGCGCGCCGATCGCGGTGGAGAGCAGGGCGACCAGGAAGGCGACGTTCAGCGACTGCTGGGCGCCACGCATCACCCGGGCGAAGTAGTCGTGCCCGACCTCGTCGGTGCCGAACGGATACTCCAGGGACGGTGCCGCGCTTCCCGGCCCGTCCAGCCAGTCGTACGGGTGCGGCCAGATCCGCTGCACGACGTAGGCCCACAGGATGATCAGCGCCAGCACGATCAGGCTCACCACGGCAGCCCGGTGCCGCAGGAAGCGCGACAGCACGATCTGGGTCTGGGTGCGTTCCTTGACCGTGAACTCGCGCTCCACCCGGCCCGGAGGATCGGCCGGCGGAACGGTCTGGATCGGGTCACTCATATCGGATCCTCGGGTCGAGCACGGCGTAGAGCAGGTCGGCTACGAGGTTGCCGATGATGACGAACAAGCCGGCGACCAGCAGCCACCCCATTGTCACGTACCGGTCCTGGTCTCTGACAGCGTTGACCAGCAGGTCGCCCATGCCGCGCCACTGGTAGACGGTCTCGGTGACCACCGCACCACCCAGGATCGACGCGATGCCCAGTGCGCTCACCGTGGTCAGCGGGATGAGCGCGGTGCGCAGCGCGTGGCGCACCATCACCCGCCGGGCGCTGAGGCCCTTGGCCCGGGCCAGCCGGATGTAGTCGCTGTTGAGCACCTCCAGCATTGACGAGCGCTGGAACCTGCTCAGGGCGGCGTAGGTGATCAGGGCGAGCGAGATCGTGGGCAGCACCATGTGCAGCCCGATGTCCATCATGCGCGGCCAGAAGTCCTCGGGCACCACAGACGCCTCATGGTTGATGGTCGGGATCGGACGTCTGTTGAGGCTGCCCTCCACCGAGTCGTTGAACGCGATGGCGCCCTGCTTGAGCACCACCGCGAGCCAGAACGAGGGCATGGCCAGGAAGAGGAAGCCGAGGAAGGTGAAGGTGTAGTCCAGCTTCGAGTACTGCCGCACGGCGCTGAGCACGCCGGTGACCACCGCAAGCACGAGCGCGAGGATCATCGCGAGGAGCACCAGGCGGAGCGTGATCACCGTCCGCCGGCCCAGCTCCCCGCCGATGTCCATGGCCGAGTTGATGGACGGGCCGAAGTTCTGGTGGACCACCAGGCCCCACAGCCAGTCCCAGTACTGCCGGAAGAAGCCCGCGTCGAAGTTCAGCCGCTCGCGCTCCAGCTGGATGGTTGCGGCGGGCGGAGGCGGGTTGCGTCCCTCGAACCGCTGCCGGATGGGATCGGCCGACATCGACGCCACCCAGAAGATGATGAACGACGAGACGACGAGGATGGGGATCGCGGCGAGCAGCCGCCGGATGGTGTAGGCGATCATGGGAACCTCCGCGCGGGTCAGGTCGTAGGGGGTGGCCCCAGGCGCCTCCCGACGCCTAGGGCCACCCGCTGCGACTTACGCCGGGATCACTGGGCCTTCTTCTGGCCCCAGTTCTCGACGTTGTAGGTCACGTAGGAACCCTGGTTGTTGTCACGGATGTTGACGTAGTCGCTGCTCAGCGCCAGCAGGTTGGGCTTGGCGAAGAGCGGCAGCACGACGGCGGCCTTGGTCATGATCTCGTCCTGCTGGTTGAGCAGCTGGCGCTGCTTGGTCGAGTCGAGGGTCTTGGCCATCTCGGCCAGGATCCGGTCGGACTCCGGGTCGCCCCAGCCGAGCTTGTTGTTGCCGGCGCCGGTCGTCCACAGGTCCTTGTTGCTCGACAGCAGCGGGTTGCCCGCCCAGGCGAAGATGATCAGGTCGTAGTTGTACGTGTCCAGCGTCTCGCTCAGGTTCGCGGTGGCCTCAACCTTGATCTTGATGCCGAGCTTGGCCAGTGCGGACTGCACGAGCTCACCGGTCTGCAGCCGGGTCTGGATGCCCTCGCGGTAGAGGAAGCGCAGCTCCGGCACTGCCTCCCCGCTCGGGGTCTTCAGCGCGGTGCCCACGTCCTTGTAGCCGGCCTCGGTCAGGATCTGCTTGGCCTTCTCGATGTTGCCAGTGCCCTGGTCCGGCGCGACCTTCTTGACGATGTCCTCATAGCCCGGGGTGCCCGGCAGCAGGTTGTGGCTGCCCAGCTGCTTGGCGCCCGGCCAGAACCCCATCGTCTTCTGGATGATGTCCTTGACGCTGATCGCGGTGAAGATCGCCTCACGCAGCTTCTGGTCGGCCAGGTACTTGTTCTTGACGTTGACGTCGATGTGCTCCCAGACCGAGCCACCGGTCATCTCGTAGTTGACGCCCGCCAGGCCCTTGACCTGGGTCACCATGTCGGCCGACGGCTGCGCGGTGAAGCCGTTGATCTCCTTGTTCTGCAGCGCCGAGACGTTCTGCTTCTGGTCGGTGATCATCTTGAAGATGATCCGGTCCAGCGTCGGCTTGACCTTGCCGTACCACTGCGGGTTGGGGATGACCTCGACCTGGACGTCCTTGACGACCTTGTCGATCTTGTAGGCCCAACCGGACCACGTGGGCTGTGCGGTGAAGGAGTTGAACGCCTTCTCCAGCGCGGCCGGGGTGTTCAGGTCGCCGCCGGCGGCCTTCTTGCCGACGTGCGCCGGCATCAGGGCGAACAGGCCCTGCCAGTCCGGGTACGGCGAGGAGTAGGTGACGGTGACGGTCTTGCCGCTGTCAGCACCGGTGATCGAGCTGATCAGCTCGAAGCCGGTGGTGCCGGCGACGTTGCACTTCGGGCAGTCCTTGCCGTTCTGGAACTTCCACATCATCGTGAAGTCGTCGGCAGTGATCGGCGTGCCGTCGTCCCACTTCGCGTCCGGATTGATCTTGTAGACGACGGTCTGCGGGCTCTCACTCGTGATCTTGGCTTCGGTGATGAGCTCGGTCTGCTGGATCTTGCCGTCCGGCAGGAAGATGAACGGGCTGGGGAGGATCGTGTTGAGAATCAGCACGGTCTCGACGAGGTTGCCATCGCCCGAGAATTGGTTCCAGTTCTGTACGCCGCGGTTCACGGCGAAGACGATCGTGCCGCCCTGCTTGCGCTCGCCACTGTTGCAGTCGTTCGGCTTCGCCTCGCACTCCGCGAAGCCCTCCGAGAACTGCGGCTTGCCGGCGTCCGAGCCGCCGTCCGTTCCGCAGGCACCGACCGCGAGCGTGGTGGCAGCAGCCAGAGCGATGAGGCCGGATAGCCTCCTCGTCCCAGTGCGCATGTTCCCTCCAGTCTGTAGCCGCACACCCAGAAGTCCTCCGGCCGCACGGGCCCGAGCAGCCACGGAGGTTGGTCTGCGTTGTAGTGCCTAAAGGAAACGACGCGGACCGCGCGCTGCAAAGGGGAGCGAGGCATTCGTGACTGTCCCGTTATCTCGTTGGCGCAGCGAAGTTATGCGTGTCCACCGACCAGTCGATGTCGACCGCCCGAAGGGCTCATATTTAGTCATCCAATGGTTGATGGTGCCAAGACGACATATGGCCTCATTTCAGTCACTGGTAGCACTCCCCGCGACGGCTTGGACAGCGCCCGGCGTACCCGTACCGGCCGGTCCGTCACCGGCTGCACCGGTGAACCGCGCATGGCACGATCTAAGCCGTGTCTGAAGGCCTCCTCGCGCCGGCGATCACCGTAACGCGACAACCCGAAGGCCGTCCCTGGCAGGTCGGCTCGATGGCGTGCCCGGCCCTGTTCGGCGGCCCGCTGGCGGTCACCCTGCTCGGCCTGGTCAACGGCCGGCGCCTGGGGGCCACGCCGGCGGCGCAGCTCGCGGTCGCCGCGGCAGGGCTCGTCGCGTTCGGTGCCCAGATCGTGATCGGCATCGCCGCCGGCCGGTTCTGGCTCGGCATGGTCAGCGTCTTCGCCACGGATGGCGTTATGCAGTGGGTGGCCCTGACCGGGTTGCAGGTCCTCGTCAGCGCCACCGCGGGCGTCGCGGCGTGGATGGCCGTCACCGCGTTCCAGCACCGGCCGTTCCACGCGTACGAGCAGGGCGGTGGTGAGCCCGGCCGGCTGTTCCTGCCCGGTCTGGGTGTGGTGCTCGGGGTCGTCCTCGTCGAGGCGGCCGCGGCCTACCTCGCCATCCAGCCGGCGCTGGGGCCATGAGGGAGCGGACCCAACCGGTCGACCGTCGACACTGACCCGGCTGGCCAGGCCGGAGTCCGGCCTGGCCAGCGCGTACGGCGGATCGGGTCAGTAGCGGTAGTGGTCCGGCTTGTACGGACCCTCGACCGGCACCCCGAGGTAGGCGGCCTGGTCCTTGGTGAGCTCGGTGAGCTTGACGCCCAGGGCCGCCAGGTGCAGCCGCGCCACCTTCTCGTCCAGGTGCTTGGGCAGCGTGTGCACGCCGAGCGGGTACTGGTCGGTCTTGGTGAACAGCTCGATCTGCGCGATCACCTGGTTGGTGAAGCTGTTGGACATGACGAACGACGGGTGCCCGGTCGCGTTGCCCAGGTTGAGCAGCCGACCCTCGGACAGCACGATGATCGAGTGCGCCGGCCGGCCGTCCCCGGCCGGGAAGACCCACTCGTCGACCTGGGGCTTGACGGTCACCCGCTGGACGCCGGGCATCCTCGCCAGGCCGGCCATGTCGATCTCGTTGTCGAAGTGGCCGATGTTGCCGACGATCGCCTGGTGCTTCATTGCCGCCATGTGCTCGGCGGTGATCACGTTCTTGCAGCCCGTCGCGGTGATGAAGAGGTCGGCCGTGGCGACCACGTCCTCGATCGTGGTCACCTGGTAGCCGTCCATCGCGGCCTGCAGCGCGCAGATCGGGTCCACCTCGGCGACGATCACCCGGGCGCCCTGCCCGCGCAGCGACTCGGCACAGCCCTTGCCCACGTCGCCGTACCCGGCCACGACCGCGACCTTGCCGCCGATCAGCACGTCGGTGGCCCGGTTGAT